>JAEDIV010000024.1 GCA_016296675.1 Clostridia bacterium | reverse complement strand
TTCATGGAGATACACGATTAACGGAGTTTGAATGTATTTTGAGACAGCGCCTTATATTTTGGAATTTTAAATGTATACGAAATCATAGACCTTCCATTCGTTTCCAACTTTTGATACGAAGAAGCGAATGTGATAGGGATAACTGTTGGCAACCTTTCTGGAAACCGTGTCGAAGTCAAGATAAAGTTCGCAGGAGAAAACGGTATCGGAATACTTTACATAATTTTCAGTGCGGATGTTTCTGAATTCATAGGAATCAGCTTCCGTAAGCCAGGAAGCATCGGTTCCATTGATGGCTTTGGCTGCAGCAGAATTATCGTGCATATACTTAAGAACGGTATACTTGGAACAGTTCTCAGTCATGAACAGGCAGATCTTTTGGCCGACTTCGATAATGTTTTTCTCGTAAAGCGGCTTGAGTTCCTCATCTGCGTAGGTGAAGACATGTTCATAAACATCCTGCGAGGTTTCGGTAAGAGCAATCTTGTTTCCGTTTGCATCGTATGCTTCGATCTCAGGAATGCCGAGGGCGATCGTGAAACGGTAGGTGCAAAGGGTAAAGGAAGGATAGCCGGAGGGCAGATGGCCGGAAGCGAAAGTTTCAATGCCGGATTTTACAAGATTGTCTTTGGTGATCTCGTTGTCGTTAACAATGAGCTTGCAGTCATCAGGGATGGTTACCTGATAGGTAATGGGCTGAATGATATCCGTTGTTACGGTTCCGAATTCATAAAGATCAACAACGCCCAAAAGACCGCAATCTGACGTTTCGCCGCTTTTCTTGATCGTAAAAGAAGCGAAAGACTTGCCGTTGGAGCTTACCTTGAATTTCCTGACATCGGGTTCGCGGGTACCGACTTCTTTATAAGTGATGTATGTGCCGGCTGTGAGGTCCGTAAGATAATCGACGTAATCTTCTTTGGATTCCATGACAAGCTTGGAAGCATCTTCGTAGGCATAGATTTCGTCATACCTGTGCTCGACGAACATACTTGCCATTTCTTCTGCTACATAACTGCTTTGCGCCTTTTCATAGGCGACAAGACAGGTGTCGATATAAAGATATACTTTATAAAATCCAAAGCCGATTGCCGCAAGAAAAACAAGATAGAAAAGCGCAAAGCGAATGTTTCTGAGTGCAAGCTTTACTTTCGTATATCTTCTGAACAGACGGTTTTTCTTTACTTTCTTAGCCATGATGAAAACTCCTATTTCACAATCCAAGCGGTCGGGAGGGCACGGGAACCGGTAATGGTAAGACCGTCGTTAATCTGCTGACCGTTATAGAACATTGCCGTGGAAGATCCGCCATCAAGATTGCAGGCGTTGACGGCACCATAATCGAGCATGATCTCAATCAGATCTTCATAGGACGCGCCGAGGGAGTTTGCCTGACGTCCGTCAATGCAAAGAAGAAGAACAGCGCCGTCGGCTCTTTGACCGATTGCGGAACGGGGATTGAGACCCGAGCCTTTACCGGAAACAACGGAAGGCTGGCCGTTGATAACGAGTGCGGGACCAAACGCAACAGCGTCTCGGAGGCCGATCTCTTTTGCCTTGGCGTCTGAGAACTCACCGACATGAAGGATGTCGTTATGGTCAAAGCCAACGACCATTTTGTATCCATTGTCAGCGCGTCTTAATTGTTCGCCCTGAGAATAGACCATGCCGATCGGCTGACCGCCGTTTCCACGTCCACCGCCATCGGAGAAACCGCCGCCGTTGATACCGGCAATTGCGCCGTAACGGTCGATGATTTCGTTGACCTTAAGGCCGGCCTTGTCATTGTTGAAAGGATAACGGCATACGCCGACAGAAACGCGGGAAGGATCAAGGACGATCATCATATATCCCTTGTACGTGGGCCCGGTGATCTCAACGATTTCGATGTCCTTTGCGGGCTGGTTATCCGCAGCATCAAGATCCGTCATCGAGTTGCGGCTTTTGATGGTAATAAGGCTCGTATCCGTAGATTCGTCACTGGAGATGACGCGGTTTCTTTCAAGCGCAGCTTCCACCTGTTCTTCTCGAAGAAACAGATAGGGGTAGAATTTCATTGCGCTGCTTTCCATCAGGGTCTGAATGAGAAGGTCGCTTCCGGCTCTGGAAGGGCCGACAAAAATCTGATAGGAGAGCATGAGAAGAAGCAGCGCTACGGAAAGAACAAGTGTAAAAATAATCAGGAAAAAATGCTTGACCGTTCCGAAGTGCCATTTTCTGCGAATGCGGCTCATTTCCTTCTTCTGTTCAGGGGTATATTGGAAATGCTCGCGCACCTTTCTCGTTTTTTTCGGTGTTTTTTTATTTGCCATTGTGATACTTCCTCCGGTATCGATACTTCAATGATTATCTACAAAAATACTATTATATTTTATAGCATTGGAATGGAAATTACAAGCCGTCAAAATGGCATTTTATCTTATATTCCAGTAAAACATTCAATGTTAAAATATGGTAAGAAAATTTCAGAAGCAGAAATATATGATATAATAGTATCAATTCAAAAGAAGGGAAGAATAGACATGAAGAAAATCTGGAATGAGTTCAAAGCTTTCGCGTTTAAGGGAAATGTAATTGATCTTGCCGTTGGTATGATTATCGGTTCTTCTTTCACCGCAATTGTAAATTCTCTTGTAAACAGCGTTGTTATGCCGCTGCTTTCTCTGATCACCCAGAAGAACAACTACGAAGAAATGAAATGGATGATCGGCGCGACCGAGATTCCCTACGGACTGTTCCTTCAGGCGGTCATCAATTTTGTTTGCATCGCGATCTGCCTGTTCTTCATCGTCAAGATGATCAATAAACTCAATAATCTCAAAAAGAAGGAAGAAAAGGCTGAAGCGCCCAAAGAGCCCGCCCGCCTTTGCCCCTTCTGCAAAAGCGAAATCCACAAAGAAGCTACCCGCTGCCCGCATTGCACCAGCAGCCTTGAATAGTATATGAAAAAAACGCGGCGTTTCGCTTTTTGCGCAATGCCGCGTTTTTTATTTATTGCAAAGCATTTTGCGATATGTTATAATATAGTACAGCAATATCAAAATGGAGGCAAATGTGAAAAAATCTTCTCCGATAAAAATGATCTTATCTATATTGTTAGCCCTGTTTTTCGGTTTATCCGTCAGCGGTACGATTGGCTATTTGTTCCCTGCCGGTGAAATGCTGACTGCGCTTTCTGTGTTTTCATCTATAATCATAGCGGTTCTCTACGGATTCGGCGGTATAATGCCTGTGATCGTTATGACGGTTACCATGCTTGTCTCCGGATTTGTGTTCGCCGGATGGGGAATCCCGGCATATCTTTTTCTGATCGGCTTTTTGCCGGGCATTGTCATGGTTTATGGTTCCAAACGCGGCATAAAATTTTTTGCGCAGCTCAGAAATGCGATGATCGCACAGCTATTTGCGTTCGTAATTCTTCTTTTCGCGATGCGCATGATTACCGGACAGGATTTCGCGGCTTTTTTAAGAACCATATGGGATCAGATGATCGAGCTTATGCCCGCGGATGTGAAGGATACTTTTGCGGATTTTCTCAATCAGCTGATCAACCAGCAGAATGCAAAAGAAAATATCATCAGCACGAGCGATATGCTTGAATTCTTTTCAGAAGCCATGGAGCAGTCGCTTGTTGTAATGACGCCAGCCGCGGTTGTGCTCTATTCCGTTTTGAATCCATCAGTCGGCGTTCTCTGGATGAACTGGCTCAGAGTCAGGCATCAGGAAGAAAACGTAAAATATGTGCCGCTGAGCGGATGGAGACTTTCAAAACAAGTAACGCTTGGCCTTATCATTGTATATATCGCAGTTCTGATTATTGGAAAAAGAATGCCGGAAGCGGGTGCATCTGCGCAGATTATTGTTCTTGCTGCGATTATTTACGCCGGCTGTATCCAGGCATGCGCCTCTATTCTTTCAAGATTCCGTTTGCTTGGCGTGTCTCTTGGAAAAAGAATCTGTTTCCTTATTCTGATTGCAATTATTTCTTTCGTTTATTTCCCACTCTATGGCATAATGAGCGCATTATTCGGATCCCAGGGTTTGTTTATGCCCAAGATTCGCATTCAGAATGCAGGTCACAATAATCAAAAACCGGAAGAGAAACAAAAGGAAGACAATCAAACAGAAGACAATCAAACAAAAGAACAAAATGAAGACAATAATTCCGACAAGGAGGATTAATCCATGAAAGTTGTACTTTTAAAAGATGTAAAAGGCTGCGGAAAAAAGGATCAGATCGTAGAAGTATCTGAAGGCTACGGTCGGAATTTCCTTCTTCCGAGAAAATATGCCATCGAAGCAACGGCAGAAGCCATGAACGCCATTGAAAAGTCCAAGAGCGCGCAGGCGCACAGGGAGGAAGTAAAGCGTCAGGAAGCTGAAGCCAAAGCAAGGGAACTGAAGGGAAAGGTTATTCAGCTTAAGGCACGCGGCGGAGAAGGCGGAAAGCTTTACGGCTCCGTTACCGCTGACATGATTGCCGAGGCTCTCAAAGAACAGCACGGCGTAGAGGTCGACAAGCGCAAGATTGAGCAGGAAGAGCCGATAAAATCCGCCGGCCAGTCCTTCATCAATGTAAAAATGTATCAGGGCATCTCTGTACGCATGCTTGTAAATACGATCGTAGAAACCAAGTAAACAACAAAGTTACAAAGGATAAAGGGACGATTATGGAAGTCAGAAACATGATAACAAACGCGGGCTTGGTCCCGCCGCATCAGTTGGAGGCGGAAAAGGGCGTTATCGGCTCCATGCTCAGATCCGGCGATGCTGTTATGCTCGCGCTTGAATCGCTTCATGAAGATGATTTTTATGATCCTTCCATGCGGGAGCTGTTTTCCGCAATGCTTCATTTAACGTCGCGTTCAAAACCCGTAGACATTGTCACGGTCTCTGAAGAGATGACGAGAAGAGGACGCCTTGAAGCGATCGGCGGAATCGAGTTTTTGATAGAGCTTACGCGCGGCGTTCCCGCTGCTTCAAATGTCGGCGCATACATAAAAATTGTCGATGAAAAATCAACCCTTCGCAAACTCATTCTTGCAGCCGATGAAATCCACAAAAACGCATATGGCGGAGAGCTTGAAACGCCCGATGTGCTCGCGCTTGCTGAAAAGTCGGTGTACGACATCACCATGCGAAAGGGCGGAGAGCAGCTTCAGGCGGTGCAGCCGGTTCTTCTGAAAACTTTTGAAATGATCGAGGAACTGGTGCGCAATCAGGGTAAGATTGAAGGGGTTCCGTCGGGATACTCTGAGCTTGACAATATGACCACAGGCTTTCATCCCGGAGAACTGGTTCTGATTGCAGCGCGTCCTTCCATGGGAAAGACGAGCTTTGGCATGAACATCATCGGAAATGCCGCCATACGCGGAAAAAAGAAAGCGGCGGTATTTTCTCTGGAAATGCCTGCTGAACAGCTCGTTCTTCGTCTTTTGTGCACAGAAGCGAAGGTTGACATGCAAAGAGTAAGGCGAGGGATCCTGGAAGACGACGAATGGCTGAAGCTCAGCGATGCCATGACCGTTATCGCCAACAGCTATATCTTTATCGACGCGACTTCGGGTATCAACGTAACACAGATTCGTTCGAAAGCCAGGCGCGTTCAGATGGAGCATGGTCTGGATGTAATCATGATCGACTATCTTCAGCTGATGACCGGCGTCGGGCGCTTTGGTTCAAGACAGGAAGAAGTTGCGAGCATTTCGCGATCGCTAAAAGCCTTGGCCGGTGAACTGGGCGTTCCTGTTCTTGCGCTTTCCCAGCTTTCACGTGCGAATACAGGACGCTCCAATCATCGTCCTGTGCTTTCCGATATTCGTGACTCCGGTGCAATTGAACAGGACGCCGACGTTGTCATGTTCATCCACCGCGAGGAATATTACGATCCCAAACCAGAGAACAAAGGGCTCGCAGAGATTATTATCGCAAAGCAGAGAAACGGCGCCCTTGGTACTGCAACGCTTGGCTGGAAGGGCGAATACACCTGGTTTATGGATCTGAATCCCTCTGGCAAGGAAGTAGAACAGTAAATTTTTTAGTCATAGCGTGAACGTCTGCATTCTTCGCAGTATGCGCCGAATGTTTTCACGCAGTCAGCGCAAAGCGGAGAAAAGCATACTTCGCAAGCTTTCATCGCTCTTGTGTGAATCTGCTTTCCGCAGAGACTGCATTCGCATAAAGACATAGAAAATCGCCTCCCTTGAGTATTGTTTACTAAGAAAGGCGATTTCATACAGATTAGTAATAGACTCCGAGATAGGTTGCCATTTTGGGGAAGACGGCTTTCAGCGTTTCAAGGTTCCCGAAAAGCTCAACATCCTCTCTGAAGAGCGTGCCTTCAAATCCGGCGTAGCCTGCTATCATCTGGGAAAACGCCTGGATGGACAAACTGACATCTGCTTTATCTTCCGTTTTTGCGCATCCGCCGGCCCAGACCTTAAATGTGCCGCTGTTTTCCGGCAGGAACGGATCATCGATCTTAATGACGAAGGGGGAAGGGATGTTTCTGTTCAACATCGAAAGCGCCTTTTCACAGTTGACCACGCGCGTCATATAGCGTGAATTGACGCTCTTTTGAACATCATAGGGATTGCTTGACAAAAGCGCAATCGGAATGTCTGAAGGAAGGGCGATTTCAATCTTAGCGAATTCGGGACTAAAGCGAGAAAGGAAAGAAAGGATTTTTATAAAATCTTTTTCAGATTTAAAGGCGAAGTCGCGAACGCAGAGGACGGACTCATGATCCGAATTCTTCTTGTAAAATGCGATATACGCGCAAGGGTCGGTCCCATCGTAAATCGCGTAAGTGTAGTCGTTTGCCGCATAAGGATTGGACGCGGTTGCGCGGTTAAATGCGTCCTTGTCGCGGTCGATGGATAGATTGTATCGCTTGGTAAAAGCTTCGTATACTGGATGGAGGAAGGTTCTGTCGTCTTTATCGGTCAGGAGTTTTGTTTTTACATCTCCTGCGTATTTCATAATGAGCGGGAAGGCGAAGGTATAGGTCTCAAGATCTCTTGAGAGTTCATAGCCGAATTTTCGGTAGAAACCGTGGTTGAAAGGATAAAGCCCGGAAAATACAAATCCGTTTTTTCGCGCTTCACTCAGAAGGCTTTTCATAATGGACTTGATTGCGCCGCCTTTTCGGTAAGAAGGATGCGTAACAACGCCGCCGATGCCAACCAGAGGCACTTTACTGCCGTCAAAATTCATCGTAAGTTCGTTTCCGATAACGCCCGCGATCATTTCTCCGTCCTCATTAAAAGCGCCGTAGCCGGTCGGAGCAGCTGGATTTTCGTTTGCCTTTTTCTCTGCTTCTTCAACATTGATTGAATACATGAAGCAGATGCTCCAAAGCTTTTCAAGGCTTACCCGGTCAGCGGAAGTAAGCTTTCGAACAACCATATAAGTTTCCTCCACATACATTTTTTATCTATAGCATAAACGACAAGGATATATTTGTCAACCATCAAAGAAAGGGGTAAATAATCATGACTGGTTCCAAGAAAGTTCTTCCAACTCCCATCATCTATGCAGCTGCCGGAGCGATTGCAGGCCTTTGGCTTCTGATCAAACCCGGAAATGCGCTCAATTCTGTTATCAGAATCGCAGGCTGGGCGCTGATCATTGACGGAATCATCAACGCTGTTCTCATGTTTTTAAACGGCAAACGCAAGATTGAAGACTATATCGCGCCAGCTGTTGAAGTACTTCTCAGCGTTGTATTCATGGCAGTAGCGCGTTTCCTTGTTAAATTGATTCCGATTGCTGTAGGCCTAATTCTGATCGGACTTGGCGCATACAAAATTAAAACCGGCCTTGAAATAAGAGCGAAATTCGTAAACGACAAGAAATGGATTCTGATTGTTGCGCTATCTTGTGCGTCCATCATCTTTGGAATCTACGTACTTCTCCATCCCTCAGGGTTTACTGCAACGGTTCTTAGAATCCTTGGCGCGTATCTTTTGATCGAATGCGCTGAAGACCTTTATACCTTCTACGTATCAAAGAAATAAAAAAGTCAGCTGCCTTGAAATCAAAGGCAGCTGTTTTTTATAAAAGGGAAAAGATGATGTCCCCGTTTCCTTGAAGAAGAAATCAACCGGCGTAGGGAATGAAATAAAACGCGTCACTTTCAAAAATTCCGCCGACATTGATGCACCACGGCTCGTCTGTATTTTCATCATACACAAAATATCCGCTCGTCATATCCTTTGTGATAAAGCCGATTTTTTGATCGGATACATTGACCCATGTAACAATCAGTTCTGTTTCCGGGGGAAGCGTTGCGGGATTTTCGCCGATGACTGCAGGGATTTCGGCTTTGGTCTTCAAGGAGGCATATTCCCACAATTCAGGATCAGAAAGATCGTGAATATACCAATATGTTCCATCGCCTGTATACGTGAGCGCATTGCTGTTAAGCGACATGGTGATATCATAGAATCTTGTTCCAAGAACATCCAGGACAGGCTCTATATGAACTTCACCGTTTTCAATCCTGTCCATGTGTCCGTCCATTCTGATTCCCGGTTCAAAGGGCTCCGGAGGGAAGAAGGACACATTTTTCATATGGCCGTTTTCCAGATAGAATCCATAGGTTGCAAAGTCTGAGGAACATTCATCGCCGGTAACAAATACATACACCGTACTGGAATCGTCAGGCTTTAAAAATGCGATGGTCGAAGCATAGCTTGAAAACGGGATCGTCGCTTCTCCTGAGGAACCAAAAGCCGAAGTGATAATGAGACGCATGTATTCATTTCCGTATTCATCATAATGCAAAGATACGTTTACGGTATCAAGCGTATTGTCACCGTCAAGGTCAAGCAAAAACTCTCCGGGAATGGAGTAAGTATCGCTCGAATCCGAAACATCAGTAAACGTAATCGAGTTGAATACATTTTCGTCGGGAACAAAATCTGCGATATATTTCTTCTTGATATATCCGTTTGTGCCCACGCGGTAGGAGAAAATGTAGGACCACTCATCGCCAAGATCGAGCACCCGTATTTCATCGCCGTGGTGTACAATGCCAAGGCTTTCGCTTTCAGTCGTCCGGGCGCTTCTCAAATGAAGCGTGCCGCCGGAGGGACGTACGTAAACAGTACCTGTTCCAAACACAGCGCTTTCAGAAAGGGAAAAAACCTGAAATAGAAGAGAACACATTAGACCGAAAATCAATACTTTTTTCATAATTTACCTCTTTAGGACCAATCAGTCAGATTGTCATGGTTGACGTTGTTCCAGTCGCCGCTGTTGTCATCAAGATCAAAGCCTTCCGATCCCCAGGTTCCGGCAGAAAAACCGTTCCATTCAACGTTCATTGTATCTCCATTTTCATCGGTCAGAACGATTGCGCCCTCATGCGTCCAGGATACATTTCCGTTCGTTTCTTCCGGAAGATACAGGATCTCCAATCCGTATGTATAAAGATCCATGACGTAAACGAGTCTTTCTTCCTCATAAGGAACAAGCAACAGAAGCATATTGCCGTTAGGAGACAGGGAAACCTGAACAGGCGACAGATATTCACCGCGCTCGATTTTTTCAAGGAACGCATCTGCATTTTCGTTATGATATCCGTATACATCAAAAAGATCGGTAAGTTTCTGCGTTCTCGCAGTCAGATCACCGGGAACGATATAGATGACCTCATCGTAACCCATAAGTGAATCCCAGAAATAAGAGACGGGGGATACAAAGGAAATATAGTCGCCGTGGTGATTGAGCCAAAAGCGAATCGCGCCCATGGAAGAATAGGGTGAAAACTCAAGGGAGACCGGGATCATCTCGCCGCTGGCTGCCGTGAAGGAAGACTCAAGAACGAAGTATTCTTCGTTTTCTTTCTTAAGGCATACAATACCGGATTTCGCTGTCTCGTCATGATCCTTTTTAAGAAGAAAGATGTTTCCGTCCGCATCAACAGAGATGGAAAGGTAATCCGCTTCGGGCGAAAAAGTCTTTATGGTTTTGTACTCGGATACTTTGGCGTCAAATACGATGACGCTGGTTCCTTCGGAACTGCTCTTAAGATAATAAATGTAGTCGTCCAAAGGACTGAAATAAGCGCTGGAAGCGCCGAATTCATTCGCGGCAATGATGCTGTCGAGGTTCATCGGGCTGTCTGACAGCGAAACCTGAGCGCTGGCGGAAGACGCAATCAGCGCAAAGGCCGTAAATAGAACAATAAGCAATCTTTTCATTGGATTCCCCCCTTATATGATCAGGTAGTTTATTATACCATGTTTTCGAATTAAGCGTCAATAATAGATAAAGCGTTTGAAATATATATACATTAAAATATATTGCTGAGCGATAAGGATTCATGCTTGATCAGATGAAGTGCGTTTTCTTTGACAAGCGCGATCGCCTTTCTGGAGTCGTCCAGATCATCGATTTTAAGGGACAATACGACATCGCAAATCTGTATACCCAGATCGTGGAGATCTTCATGCGGCACAAGCATTTCAAGGATTTTCTCTTTTTCATGCATGTAGGTTTTCAGTTTCTCTGCACGAATGTATATATCAGCGCTTTTTAATTTATCAATGGAATTTTCAATATTTTCGATTTCATCATATATATGCTGCATGGATTTTTGAGTATAGAAACTGGAAAAAAGACAAAGGGACATACAAAGAATAAAGGATATAATTATTTGAGGCAGCTTGATACTCATACATCACCCTCCGTCAAAAGATTAATACAGAGATTGTGTCCGGTTTTTGTTTGAAGAATGATGCTGCTTTCATCTTTCAGCGTAGCAAGAAGGATATCAGACAAAGAGAGATTGGCATATGCAAAAGAATTTAGGAGTGATTTTACTGAAATACCGGACATTTGTAAATTTGAGCGCTGAATCTTTCCGTCCATGATCAGAGATGTTGGGTATCCATCCTTTTTAAGGTTTCGCGTGAGCTCTTCAGCGGTTGGGGCACGTTTATTTGACTTTTCAAATGCCGTAATTGTTCCATTTGCCTCCATGATTGCATATTCAACGTCCCATGGATTCAGGATTCCGAATTCCCTGATCCCTTCAAGTAAGTCAGAGACGCTGAGAGAAAGTCTTTTAAGTTCCCTATAATCAATAATCCCGTTTGAAATGATGATGGAAGGCTTTCCTGAAATCAGAGCCTTGGCTTTGTCTGATTTAGTGAGAATTACTGTGATCAGTGCATGGATGCCGAGCATTGCTGTGACCGGGATAACGCCGTGAAGAAGGGGCGTACTTACATCTGACATCGGCGTTGCAAGAATATCCGCGATCAATAAGGTCATCGCAAGCTCGTAAGGTTCAAACTGACCGAGCTGTTTCTTTCCCATAAGCCTGACAGCAAAAATCATAGAAACATACAAAAGTATTGCACGGATAAAGATCGTAATCAATTTTTGCCTCCATATTGGTGCGATTTTTAACTTAACATATTGCTTTTCATCATGATTCTTTGATATAATGTCTGGCGGAATCTCTTTTATAATTCCCCAAAAGGACTGATCAACAATGAACAAAATCTGGAATCCTCAGATCGAATGCATGGATCGTGAGGAAATTATAAAACTTCAGAATGAGCGACTTAGAAATGTTGTAAAATTGGAATATGATCGTGTGCCGCTTTACAGGGAACGAATGGATAAAAAAGGGATCAAACCCGAAGACATTCGTACAATTGACGATTTAAAATATCTGCCCTTTACGGAAAAGACCGATCTGAGAGACACATTCCCTTACGGCCTTTTTGCCGCCGACAAAAAGGATATCGTGCGTATTCAGGGTTCTTCCGGTACGACCGGCAAACCTATTGTTTCCGGCTATACCCAAAACGACATTGACGTGTGGACCGAGATGATGGCAAGAACGCTGACTGCAGGAAATGCAGACGAGAACAGCATTGTACAGGTATGTTACGGATACGGTCTGTTTACCGGTGGTCTCGGCGCGCATCAGGGCGCAAGCAAGATCGGCGCTATGACGATTCCGATGTCGAGCGGAAACACGCAAAGACAGCTGATGATGATGCAGGAGATGGGTACAACGCATCTGTGCTGCACACCGAGCTATGCACTCTATCTTGGAGAGAGCATCCGGGAAATGGGCATTGATCGAAACAGCCTTAAGCTCAGGTGCGGCTTTTTCGGCGCCGAGCCCTGGTCAGAAGAGATGCGCAGGCAGATCGAAGAGCTGCTTGGTGTTGACGCACTGGATATATACGGCCTTACAGAGATTGCAGGCCCCGGCGTTTCGTTTGAATGCCTTGAGAAAAACGGTATGCATGTAAACGAAGACCATGTGATTCCCGAGATCATTGACCCCGCAACCGAAATGCCGCTGCCCTATGGAGAAAAGGGCGAACTCGTGTTTACAACCATTACCAAAACCGGCATGCCGATGCTTCGCTATCGCACGCATGATATTTGCAGGCTCCACGATGAAAAATGTGCATGCGGAAGAACGCTTGTGCGCATGGAGCGTCTTATGGGGCGAACCGACGACATGCTCGTCATCCGCGGCGTAAACGTTTTCCCGAGCCAGATCGAAAGCGTGCTCGTCGGGGTTCATGGTGTTGCGCCTCATTACATGCTGATTGTTGACCGCCAGAAGGCGACGGACAGCCTGGAAATTCAGGTTGAGGTTACCGATGAAATGTTCTCTGACTCCATCGGAGGACTGGACCTGATCAAAAAGGAAATCGGGGAAAAGATTAAATCAGTCGTTGGAATCAAAGCGCAGATTACGCTTGTAGCTCCGCATACAATTCCGCGCTCTGAAGGCAAAGCAAAGAGAATCATTGACAAGAGAAAACTGTAAGGAGGCATTCTCATGTACCGAGTAAAACAGCTTTCCGTCTTTCTTGAAAACCGTAAGGGGAGCCTTGCTGCCGCGACACAGCTGCTTGGCGCAAGCGGACTCAATCTCCTTGCATTGTCCATTGCAGAAACCGACAATTTCGGTATTGCGCGTCTGATCGTTTCTGATACACAGGACGGCTTGTCTCGCCTTCGCGCATCCGGATATACCGTTCGCACAACCGATGTATTGGTTGCGTGCGTACCGGACAGACCCAACGGCCTTACTGAGATTCTCAGAATCCTTGAAAAAGAAGATATTTCTGTTGAATATCTCTATTCCTTCGTACGCAATTCCGGATTTAATGCGCTTATTATTTTCCGAGTTTCCGAAACGGAACGAGCGATGGAGGTTCTTAAGAAGAACGGCATTGAGATGCTTACGCAGGAACAGGTTGATGCGCTTTGAGACGAATTGAGCTTAAGGTAGACCTAGGGATAATCGAAGAAAACGCGCGTAAAATTTCCGATCATATCGCATCCGGCGTCAAGATTCTTTCTGTTGTGAAAGCGGATGCCTATGGTCACGGAAGCGTCCAGGTTGCGAGAAGGCTTGAAGAGAAAAATCTTACCGATTGCTTCGCAGTCGCTACAGTCGATGAAGGTATTCGATTAAGAGAAGCCGGAATAAAGAGTGAAATTCTTGTACTCGGCTATTTTTCATCCGATGAGACTGAAAAAGCAATTGAAAACGAACTGAGTTTTACCGTTTATTCCGAAGAATCACTTTTCTTCTTAAATGAATCCGCGCGTGAAAAAAAGAAAACAGCAAATGCGCATCTGAAAATCGAAACCGGTATGAACAGAATCGGAATCAAACCGGGAGAAGAGCTTGATTCGCTTCTTTGCTCGTGGAAAGAAATCCAAAACGTGAAGATGAAAGGCATTTTTTCGCACTTCTCAAGCGCAGATTCAGATCCGGTTTATACAGAAAGCCAATTTTCTGTATTCCAAAAGGCTTGTGAAAAAGCCCGGGAACACGGATTTTCCCCGGTTCGCCATATAGCTGCGAGCAGCGCCATGTTTGATGAAAAATATCAGTTGGACATGGTTCGTGCAGGAATTGCGCTTTATGGAAGCGGGGGAATGAAGGATGAATTAAAACTAGTCCCTGCCCAGACGCTGATATCGCATCCGGTAAGAATCATGACTGTCCCAAAGGGTACAAAAATAGGATATTCCATGAATTTCACTTCTGAAAGAGAAACGGTCGTAATGACTGTTCCTTGCGGCTATGGCGACGGATATCCGAGAAGTCTGAGCAACCGCGCCAGCGTTCTTGTCAACGGAAAGAGAGCGCCGGTGATCGGCAACGTCTGTATGGATATGCTTATGGCGGATATTACAGACTGCGGAAACGTTGATCAAGATACGCAAGTCGTTCTTCTTGGAAGTCAGGGAAATGAATGCATAACGCCGGATGAACTGGCGGATCTTGCAAATACAATTCCCTACGAAATTATGCTCGGCTTTTCTTCGCGAGTTACAAGAACGTGGACTCATTAACTTATTTGGAGGACTCAAATGAATACTACCAAAAGTATGGTAATCAAAAATCTGACCATGCATCTGATTATGATGGTCTTCAGCATGCTTGTTTCCTTTGTCGGAAAGCCGGTTATCGGAATCATCATGAGCCTCGCAGTTTATGCAATATACATTTTCATGATGTATGCAGACGGTGCAGAACGGGGAGAAAGAGCATGCACGCTTTCTGCTACTGTTTCCAAGCTTGAAAGCGAGGGAAAGCAGGTAGACGAAAAGCTTAAAAAGCAGCAGTTTGAAAAGGCGAAAGCTTTGAAAGCGTTTATCATCTCAGCGCTTCCGTTTTTCCTTCTTGCCGTTTGCAATGTAATTTTTGCGGCGCCCGGCGCGATTTATGAAAATTCCCTGGGAACAATTACGCGCATTGTGTTTCTTCCCTGTGCATGGGTAACAAGAATATTCACTGAGCTTGTCGGATGGGATATCGATGGCGCCCTTGAAGTCAGCAATCAACTTTTCGCTGCCGTAGAATACAGCGGTATCAACTTTTCGAAAATTGCTGAGATTTCCAGTGGTTCAAAACAGCTCATTCATGCGTATAATGCGCATTACATCACGATTCTTAGGCTAACCTTCATTCCGCTTTCCGTCATACCGCCCTTTGCAATGATGATCGGATATCTCAGAGGCCCCAAATTCCGCGAAAAGAAATTGAAGGAAATTGAAGAGGGTTCCCGTAAAAAGCGTAGAAAGCTAAAGGTTAACAAAAAAACAAAAACGAGAACGGCCAGACCCGAGATATAAGATCCATATGCCGCTTGCATTTATTGCACTTCTATGATATAATTATTACGGAGTGATGAAAAATTGCGTATAATTGGTGGAGAAGCGCGAGGCAGGCGGCTTTTCGCGCCTTCAGGGAACGATACGAGGCCAACTTCGGATCGGACGCGTGAATCGCTTTTTAATATTCTTTCGTTTGATATTCCGGGAAGCGTCGTTCTTGATTTGTTTTCCGGAACCGGAGCGCTTGCGCTTGAGGCGTTAAGCCGAGGCGCGGAATTTGCATGTGTTTCGGATAAGTCGCCCCAGGCGATAAAAATCATCGAAAGAAATTCTGAATTGGTCTTGGGAAGCGAAAAGAAAAACAGGATTTCCATTGCCTTGGCTGATTATAAAAAGGCAATTTCGCTTTTCAGAAGCAGAAGATTTTCAATCGTGTTTCTCGATCCGCCGTACGCAATGGAAGACGCGTACTGTGATGCTGTCAAGCGGCTGATTGCGTCAGAGATGCTTGATCAGGAAGCGATCATCGTAATGGAAAGAGCAAAAAATGCAAAAATCATGCTTCCTGATGAAATGGAAATTTTCGATACGCGGGATTACCGCGATACTGTTATTGATTTTGCAAGGTGGAGGGTGAAGAAATGAACGCACTTTTCGCCGGTAGCTTTCATCCGCCGACCAAAGGCCACCTCGATATTATTACGCGCAGCGCAAAGCTTTATGACAAAGTGTATGTAGCGATCATGTATAACGCTGAAAAACAGTATACGATGAGCGTTGAACAAAGAACGGACATGCTAAAAAAAATCACTTCCGGTCTTGAAAACGTTCAGATTGTTTCAGATACAGGTCTTACAAGCGAATTTGCAAAGAAACTCGGCTGCGGAGTCCTTGTAAGGGGAATCAGAAACAGTTCTGATTACCAATATGAAGCGCCGATTGCCATAGCCAATAAAGAGGTTTTCGGATTGGAAACCGTGTTTCTGTCATGTATGCCTGAGCACATGTGGATTTCGTCAACCATCGTAAATGACCTTGTGCATCATGGCGCAGATATATCCAAACTTGTCCCTGAGGAAATTATTGAAGACATATTACGCGTTCACGAGCGTACATCTAAAGGAGTGTAAATGATGGAAGAGAACCGCGCCGGCATTTTCGAAGAGGAAAACGTTGACACTGAAGGCTATGTCGAGGAAGAAGAGCTGACGGAAGACGAATACGCAGAAGAGGCGTATGACGAAGAAGCCCAGCAGGATCAATACGACGAAGACTATGATGAACTCGACGAAGAGGAAGAATATGCCGAAGAAGAAATGAACGATGACGAAGAAAGCGACGAAGATGAAGACGAAGGCATAGATTACAACGAATTCGAAAATACCGTCAACCTGATCGGCTATCTTAAGACAGAGCTTACCGAGCACGGTATGAATGTACCGCTCGGAAAAGCGAAGAGAGTCGTTGACGTTGAACGATGCTTAAACATCATCGACGACCTCACCGCATCTCTTCCCAGAGCCATGCGTCACTGCTGGCGTACCAAGGACGAGAATGAAAGAATTCTCGCAAGCGCCGAAAAGCATGCCGCAGCACGCGTTGAAAAGGCAAAAGAGGAAGCGCAGAAGATTCTTGATGAAGCGCATGCACAGGAGCAGAAGATTCTCGAAGCTGCACAAAGACGCCACAGCGCAGCGATCAACGATGCTCAGGCTCGTGCAGACGCGATTTTGAGAGATGCTTCTGAGCGTGCAAAGCGCATGGTAAGCGAAAGCACCATCATGAAGAATGCGACCGCAGAAGCCAGAGAGAAGCTCGCAAAGGCGAATAACGATGCGCATGAAATGAGACTGCGCGCTGCTCAGGATGCATACAGACTCCTTGATGCATTTGAAAAGCAGGCTGCGAGCATCACAACTTCCATTTCCAGAAGAAAGAACGAGCTCGGTATCAACAACAACAACAACAGATAAATATAAAAATCAAACGCAGCAGCTGTGATACGTCGCAGCTGCTGTTTTTGTATGAATTCTGACGCCTTTGAGCATAATGAAGAAAAACAATATGCCGGAGGAAACGATGAATTCGTTTATGAATGCAATAGAAAAAAGAACTCGCAGAGAGATCCTAAAATCGTTTGAAAAACAAATGGATATCATAAACCGATATGCAGAAGAAAATGAATGCGCATCGGAGATGGTTATGTTTGCGAAATCCAATTTGCCCATCATGCACAAATACCTTAGTGATTCCATAAGTGAACTGAATGAAGTAGCTGTAAGAAGCTTTATCTATGAATGGTCTGAAGCGCTTTTGAATGATTTTTCGGAGAATGTTCCGCAGGAGAAGATTCTTTCATCCCTTGCTGCGCTTGATGAAATTGAGTTTTTGAGGAGCATCGAGTTTTTTCGGATCAAGGATGTGATGATTCTTTTGGGCGGGAAAAAGATAAGTTCATATATAAATACAGTAATTGACATTGAAAACGAGAAAAGGGAAGCAGAGGCGTGGGTAAATGACGAATACAGTAAGGAGATTTATAAAGATGGTATTTTCTTTCTTGAACACGCCATTAGGCTTTCCCGTGAGAACAATGATGACGAAAAGGAATCAATTGCCCTTAAACGGCTTTCCTATATTGGCAAAACTGAAAATCAGCTGATTGAACATACTTCGCAGAGGGTCTCTGACATTCTTTTTCGTCTCACAAATGCTGTAACGACGATCCATCGGGTTGTGAATATCGATTGGATGGAAGTTTTCAAAAGTACAAGCCATACTGAAAAAGTCCTCATGCAGGATCATGGAAAAGTGTATCCAAGGATGGATGAAGATTCAAAAAGATGCATACGAAACGAAATTGCATATCTTTCTGATTTTACCCGCCTTACGGAGCACACAATTGCTTCTGCTGCATTGGAGCTTGTCAATTTGCATCTGTTTTCGGACGTCACACAGGTCCTGTATACAGATGATGGAAGAAAGAGACTGTTGGCGTTTCTTAATAAAAATGCCAAGGGACTTAAGAAAATGATTCCCGATAAGGATGGACGAAGACTGGTTTTTTCGCAGATCAGTCTAACTGCGTTTCTTTGTTTCATTACAGGCTACATTGCTTCTGCGTGGGCTTCCGTAATTCTGATTCCTGTTTTATGGAGCATTTCATGGAATGTTATTTGCTATATTTCCCAAAGAATCTATGAAACACACCCCCTTTTGTCATTTGATATGGAAAAGGTGCCCGAGGAGAACAGAACGCTTGTTGTTATTCCGGCACTTCTTACAGGAAAGATGGAAGCAACAGAAGTCCTCAAACGCCTTGAAGAGCACGGCATTCATGAAAGCGATGATCATATTGACTTTATGCTTCTTGGAGATTTTAAGGATTCTAATGACGAAAAGGAAGATACGGACGATGATATTATGGAAACGGTATCCTCATGTATTCGCAAAATGAATCGGACTGCGGGGCGCAGAAAATATCATTATCTTCAAAGAGCGAGAACATATAATAAGTGCGACGGAAGGTGGATGGGAAGGGAAAGAAAGAGAGGCGCGCTTGAAGATTTGATGCGCTACATCGTATCAGGCGAGAATAGGTTTATAAAAGCTTCAGAGGATGAAAGCTTTATTTGCAAATACAAATACCTTCTTACCGTTGACTGCGATACAAGAATTCTCCCGGGGGAAATCCGATCTCTCATTGGAATGGCAGCGCATCCTATGAACCGGGAATACGGCGTGATTCAGCCGCGGATGGAAACCGTTTCAAGCGAAAAAAGAAACCTTATCAGAAGATGGCTAAACGGAATCGGAGGCATGGACCAGTATGATATCTGCGCATGCGAAATCTATCAGCATCTTACCGGAGAAGGAATGTTCTCGGGGAAAGGGATTATCAATATCGAGAAATTCTATGAAAAATGTAAAGGCGCATTTGAAGAGAACACAGTGCTCAGTCATGACATGATTGAAGGAATTCTGTCAAAGGCAGCCTATGCAGGAAACAGGGTTCTGTATGAAACCTTTCCTGAAACACTCGATGGATACTTAAAGCGCCTTGACCGGTGGACAAGAGGAGACTGGCAGCTTCTATATTATGCATTCGGGAGACTGAAAATTTCACTTCTTGGGAAATTCAAGATTTTTGCAAACGTTATAAGAAGCCTTAAAACGGTTTCTGTTCTCGGGGCAATTGCATTATCAATCTGGACTTATGAATATCCGCTTTTGATAATCTCCCTTCTCGGTCATTTTATGCCGGCAATTACAGGAGGATTTCCGGAAATAAAAAGGACCATCGTAAGTTTCAGTCTTATTCCGTCAATTGCTTGGACAGAAATCCGCGCAGCGGGAACTGCGATTATTCGTATATACATTACAAAGCGAAAACGTCTTGAATGGGTTACCGCTGCACAGTGCAATGGAAAAACAAATTCCATGAACTATCCGGGGATCCTTGCATCCCTTTTCTTGCTGCCTGGAATTTTTGCGTATAAGACCATCCTTTTATCCATTATCATCGGTTTGTTTTTTGCATTCGGAAGACCTATTTTGGAGTATCTTATACGCAATACTCAGAAAGAATCCATTGACAGCGGAGAATATGCATATTTGTCTGATTTGGCAAAAAGCATCTGGAAATATTTTGAGAGCTATGTTCCGCTCGAGGGCAACGGAATTCCACCGGACAATGTTCAGATCGATCCGCCGATCGGAATCCAGTCAAGAACGTCGCCAACCAATATCGGCATGTATATGCTGAGTGTGATATCAGCATATGAGCTGGGCCTCATTATGGAAGATGAAATGCTGATAAGACTCAGAAACACAATAAGAACCCTTGCCCTCATGGATAAGGAAAAAGGACTATTCTATAACTGGTATGATTCTAAAACGCTTGAGCCGGCTGTTCCGCGGTACATTTCAAGCGTAGATGTAGGGAATCTCTTGGCAGCCTTCGTAACGGCAAGAAATTTTCTATATGATTATGATATTGCACTCTCAGATAACCTGGATAGCATGATTCGTGAGGCGAATGTTGAATTTCTCTATAATGTGAAAAGAAAGCTGTTCCGGATTGGATATGATGCGCAAAACAAGCGTATGAGCGCATCGCATTATGATCTTTTTGCATCGGAGGCAAGAATTCTTTCCTATGTTGCAATGGCGGAGAAGGGGATTTCTCTCAATCACTGGAAGCATTTATCAAGGCCTTTCAAGTATATTGGAAAAGAGGCAGTCATAAAGTCCTGGAGCGGAACGATGTTTGAATACATGATGCCGAATCTTCTGATCCCGGCAGGAAGCGACAGTCTCATGGAGAAAACAATGAACGGCGCTGTTTGGCTTCAGAAGAAGGCATCCAGAAACGGCATTTGGGGAATTTCCGAATCTGGGTATGCTGCTTTTGACCAAATGCTGAACTATCAGTACAGAGCGTTTGGAATTGATAAGCTTTCCCTCTCCGGCGAAACAAGAGGGAATGTCTTTGCGCCGTATGCGGCTTTATTGGCGCTTGAGAGCGACGCAATAAGCTGCATAGAAAGTCTTGTTAAAATGGAGGAAGCCGGTTTAAAGGGCAATATGGGCTTTTATGAAGCAATTGATCTGACAAACGCAGATAAAGCGCAGATTGTCTATAGCTATATGACGCATCATCAGGGAATGAGTTTTGTTTCCCTTGCAAATTACTTGACCGATAACAGAATCCGAAAGCATTTTATGAACCATCCGAAGGAATCTGCGCTTCTTCCGGTCACCTGTGAAAAGCAAATTGTTGTTCCGCTTAGGAAAGCTTTTCAGGGAAGGCGAAATCCGAAGCCTTATGATCAAGAGACGGGAGCGTTTTACAAATCAAATGATGAATATGCCCGCGGAGGAAAAGAGAATCTCCAGGAAGGACATGTGCTGTTTACCAATGGTTCAATTGCTTATTTTACACCTTCCGGGCAGTCGTTTTACCGAAAAGGGGAAATCTATGCAAATCTATGGACGGGTGACACAGAAAAAAACGATCATACCATCCTACCGTCAATTTGCGACGAAAGCGGAAAAGCAAAAATCAAGCGGTCTGTTTTTGAAACAGGAAAAGCAGAATATGAACTTGAATCTGAAACAATAAAGGCGAAGTGTGCGTTTACGCTGAATCCTGAAAACGGTCATCTTCTTATAAAAGTCAATGTGTTTTCAAATACAAACAAAGTTACGAGCGTAAAAATAGAACATGCGTTCAAGCTTGCTTTGACAGATGAGGACACGATCCACGCGCACCCGGTATTTTCAGATCTGTTCATAAAAAGAAAATCCCTCGCTGAATCAGGGATCATCTATGCAAAGGTGAACAGGAATACGCTAAAAGAAGATCGGTTTCTTTTGCATATCTCAGATATGGAGATTGAAAAAGATTCTGACCGCGATTTCGCTGACAGGAAAAGGGCGTTTTTTTCAAAAAAAATAAATATTCGTCCGTTTGAAACATTCGAAATGTATTTTGAAATCGGACTTAGCCATGAAG
>JAEDIV010000156.1 GCA_016296675.1 Clostridia bacterium | reverse complement strand
ATTGATGATGATGCCGTCAAACACATTCATCGCAGACTGGATGGCGTCCACCATCGCTCCTTCATGGTTGGTCTGAAAAAACGATACGCTGACGCCTTTTTTGTCCGCATGCGCAGTGATCAGGTTTTCAAGATCCTTGAGAGTGCGCTTTCCATAGATCTCAGGCTCGCGAACGCCAAGCAGGTTCAGATTCGGCCCGTTAATCACGAGTATTTTCACAAAAATCCCTCCAGATTCTTTCGGCTGCATCCATGATGGAGCCGTCATTGGGGACAATTACATCCCTTGCAAGGGCATAGTACGGCGCGCGCTCCTTTTCCATCTCGGAAAGGTTTTTGGAAAGCGGGCGGCCGTCCCTGGGCAAAAGATTCACATCTCTCGCAATCTGATATACGCGGCAGTTGCGCTTAAGATTTGCGCGGTTGTCTTCTCTCAAAACCGCGCCGCCGCCCAGCGCAATGATCGCGCCGCGAAGAAGCGACAAACGCCTTACCGCCTGCGCCTCCCGTTCTCGGAAAACAGGAACGCCCTCTTTTTCCATGATCTCGGGAATCGTCATGCCGGCTTCCTTTTCGATTTCCGCGTCCGCGTCATAAACCGGAAGGCCGGAAATTTCTGAAAGTGCGCGTCCGATGGAAGTTTTGCCCGCGCCGGGCATGCCGACAAGCGCAATGCTCGTGCGCGCCCGGGCAACTTCCGAAAGCACGCGGCCGATTTCGCCGTCGTCAATTTCCGTATCCAGAAACCATTCTTCCGCCTGTTTGGCCTGCGCGACCAGCATCGAAAGGCCACCCGCTGCAATCTTCCCTGCGTTTTTGGAAAGCTTCAGAAAATCGGTCAGGCGCGGATTGTACACAAGATCCATGCATCCGGCGGCTTTCTCAAAATACGCGGGATCGACGACGGATCCTTCGGGATTCGGATACATGCCGACAGGGGTTGCGTTTACGAGAATGTCCGCATCTTTATGCAGATGAAGGTTTTCATAGTTGTTCTCGCCCGTTCTGGAAACGACGACGATTTCCCTTGCGCCCATTTTCCTTGCGGCATAGATCACCGCGCGGGACGCTCCGCCGCTTCCGAAAATGACGACCTTTTTGTTGTCAAAATCGATACCGGCACGCTTTGCCATGTAATAAAGGCCGTAAACATCCGTGTTGTGTCCGATCTTTTTGCCGTCTTTGAAAACAATGGTGTTTACGCTGCCGACAGATCGGGCTTCATCGCTCAATTCGTCCATAAAGGGAATTACGTCCCTTTTATAGGGAATGGTGACGTTCAGGCCCTTAAGACCGGGGGTGTTTAAAAAGCTCTCAATTTCATCGGGCTCGATTTCAAAAAGCCTGTAGTTTTTAAGGCCGAATTTGTCGTGAATAATCGCCGAGTCGCTGTGACCCAGCTTCCTTCCGATCAGGCCGAAAATCTTCTCATCCATATCAGATCACCGGATAATTGCCGAGGAAGGTGAAGGATTCCACCTGCTTTTCAAGGTCGGACAGCATCGTAAGGACGCCCGGCGTATGGACGTTCGCGTCCAGATCCAGATAGAACTGGAACTCAAAATCGCGGCCCGGCACAGGAATACTTTCAAGCTTGGTCATGTTTACGCCTCGCGCGGAGAGGATGGACAGAATCTCTTCCAGCGCGCCAGGACGGTTTGCACAGGAAACGATCAGGCTCATGCGATCCGCGCCGGCATAAATCTGCGGCTTTTTGGAAACCAGAATAAAGCGCGTATAGTTGTTGTCGCTGTCCTGAATGTCGGTTTTCAGAATTTCAAGGCCATACAGTTTGGCGCACACGGGCGAAGAAATGGATGCGACCGATTTATCCCTTCCGAGCATGACGTCTCTTGCCGCCATGGCGGTATTGGCGTAGGCCGTGGTATGTACGCCCTCGCCCAGCGAATGGAGGAAATTCGAGCACTGGCCCAGCGCCTGCTCGTGGGAAATGATGTTTTTGATGTCCGAAAGTTTCGTGCCCGGAAGACCCATCAGCGCATGGCGGATGTTCAAGCGGGTGGAGCGGACGATGGTGAAATTGCGCTCGCGGATCAGGTCATATACCGCGCGGACAGAGCCGTTGATGTTGTTTTCAATGGGCAGAACGCCGTAATCGCAAAAGCCGGAATCCACAGCGTCAAACACGGCGGAAAAGGTTTTGACATACATGATGTTCGCGCGCTTGACCAGCTTTTCACAGGCTTCCTGGGAGTTTGCGCCCTCAATACCCTGACAGGCAACCATGCCGGTTTCGGGAAACACCGCTTCTAAAGGCTGGATGGAGGATTTGATTTTTTCAGTAAGGGGTGTGTTTCCATACAGCATATCGCCCTGCTTCGCCTTGGAAAGCGCCATGAGCACCTGGAAAAGGCGATAGGCATATGCCTCGTCTTCGCCGGATCTGGCCATCACGTCGTTTAAAACCTCGCGTTCACGCGCGCGGTTCAGGATGGGAAGGCCGTTGGCTAATTTATATTCGGCAACATCTTTGGAAAGCGCCATGCGCTTTAAAAATAAATCCAGAATCCCGTTGTCTATTTCGTCAATCTGGTTTCTGATTTCCTTAAGATCCATATTATTTTCCCTCCAAAAGCATATCGAGAACCGCAAGCGCACAAACCGCTTCCACAACGGGTACGGCTCTTATGACCACGCAGGGGTCATGGCGGCCGGAAATTTCGATTTCGGTGTTTTCACATGTTTCAAGGTTGACCGTTTTCTGTCTTCGCGCAATGGAAGGCGTAGGCTTAAACGCCGCGCGAAGGACGATGGGCATTCCGGTCGTGATGCCGCCAAGGATTCCGCCCGCATGATTGGACTTGGACAAAATGCGGCCGTTTTCGTCAAAATAAAACGCGTCGTTGTTTTCGCTTCCGCGCATCTTTGCTGCATGAAATCCCTCTCCGAATTCCACGCCCTTTACGGCAGGAATGCCGAAAACCGCCTTGGCCAGCCGGTTTTCAACGCCGTCAAACATGGGGCCGCCCAATCCTTCGGGTAGGCCCGTAACCGCGCATTCCACAATGCCGCCTACGGAATCGAGATCCATCCTTGCTTTCTCGATTTCCAAAAGCATCCTTTCTCCTGCTCCGTCGTCGATCACAGGGATGGTCTTTAGGGAAATCTCATCCAGCATTTTCTTTTCCGGAATCATCGGAAAAGGCACATCCTTCACGCCCGCGATTTGAGAAATGTGGGCGCCGACAAAGATGCCTCTTCTTTCCAGAATCTGTTTTGCGATGCCGCCGGCAATGCAGATGGGCGCGGTCAGCCGTCCCGAAAAATGTCCGCCGCCGCGCATGTCAGCGTTTTCGCCCCACTTGAAATACGCCGTAAGATCGGCATGTCCCGGTCTGGGCGTATATTGGAGCGCCGAATAGTCCTTTGAGCGCGTATCTCCGTTTTTGATGACCGCGCACAGGGGAAAGGCGCAGGTTTTTCCGTTTTCTACACCGGATAAGAATTCAGGTTTATCGGCCTCCGCGCGGGGCGTGGAATGCTTGTTTTTTCCGCCGCGCCTGCGGTCCAGAAAACGGTCAAGCGCGTCAAAATCGATTTCTTCGCCCGAGGGAAAGCCGTCTACAACGCAGCCGATGGCTTTTCCGTGAGACTGTCCGAAAATGCTCACGCGCAGTTTGTTTCCAAATTCACTCGGCATCTGCTTTGCCTCCCGCCATGATAAAGTCGTCAAAAAAGCCGGGATAGGATTTTTTTACGGCCTGCGCGCCCGATATGCGCGCGCCTTTGTCCGAATATGCGCCGGCAATCGCCGCCGCCATTGCGATTCTGTGGTCGTTCGCGCTGTCGGCTTCGCCGCCTGTCAGCGCGCCCGATCCGTATACGATCAGTTCGTTTTCCGTCTCTTCGGCCTGTCCGCCCAGGGACAGAATCAGATTTTTCATGGTAACGATGCGGTCGGATTCCTTCAGGCGCAGCCGCGCGCCGTTTGCAAATACGGTCTTGCCCTTTGCATATGCCGCCGCGATGCCAAGAGGCGCAATCAGATCGGGCGTTTCGCCGATATCGATTTGGCAGCCCGAAAGATTTCCGCCGGATACCGTGACGGCGTCATCCGTAAAAGCAATCTCCGCTCCGAATTTCTGAAGCAGTTTCACAATCGCCTTATCGCCCTGCGGCGAATTCATGGAAAGACCCTTAACCGTAACAGGCGTTTTTGAAATCGCGCCCGCCGCAAGAAAAAACGCAGCGTTGGACCAGTCGCCTTCCATCGTCATGCGGCCGGGAGAATGCGGGATCTGATTTCCCGGGACCCGATAGCCGGATGAAGTCTTTTGAACAGAAAGTCCGAAATCGCGCATGGTTTCAAGCGTGATGTCCACATAGGCTTTCGACGCCATCTCGCCCTCGACCACGATTTCGCTGTCGCCGTCGAGCATTGGAAGCGCCATCAGAAGCCCGGTCACGTACTGGGAGGAAATATTGCCCGGAACGACATATCTTCCGCTTTTCATTTTTCCCGTCGCCGTCAGGGGCAGCCTGTCGCTTGAAAACGCCGTTCCGTTTTCCTTCATGGCGTTTATAAGATGCGTAAGCGGCCTTTCGGGCAGCCGTCCCGCGCCGGTAAAGTGTGCCTTATCGCATACCGCCATCGCAACAGGAAGCAGAAAACGAAGCGTGGATCCGCTTTCGTTTGCAAAAAGCGACGCCTCTGATTTTTTTAAGCCCGGACAAACCGTGATTTCGTTTTTTCCTCTTTCGATTTTTGCGCCCAGATTTTCAAGGCAATTGACGGTCGCCCAGATATCGTCGCTTCCGCCGACCAGAGAAAAGGTCGTTTTCTGATCGGCAAACGCTGCCAGAATCAACCGGCGGTGCGCATCGCTCTTGGACGCAATGGCCGGGATTGTGCCAATGATGGGAGACGGAGACACAAATATGTTCATGAAAAATGCTCCCTTTTCGTAAATTGGAGTGGGCGAATCGCCTCGCCGCGGTAGTTTAAAAAAGAAAATTGCGTCGGGACGGAAATATGGTCCGCTGCGAAAGGAGGCGCAGCCATTGAAGGGGAGGGGTTTCGCTTCCCGCAGCTGACGATTGTTTTATAAATGCGTTTGGTATCAACCCAAGCAATAGCGGCAATCCCTCAGTCACCTTCGGTGACAGCTCCCTTTGCACAAGGGAGCCCAGATCATCAACAAACCTCCGGGAGAGGTATGGAGAGGGAGATAACTTCCTCTCCATTTTCAATCGATTTTGGCGGCATGTACGTCAAAATCGCGCGTTTTCACAAAGCGTAGC
>JAEDIV010000023.1 GCA_016296675.1 Clostridia bacterium | reverse complement strand
AGCCTGCGCCGCCGCCGCCGATGACGAGAACGTCTACATCGTAATCGATCTTGGTTAGGTCAATGTCCATTTCCGCAACACGGCTGTGCGCGGTGAGCATTTCATTCAGTTCCCGAGGGGCCTTTTCGCCCTTGTTGGGGCCGACTTCGATGGTTACAAAGCCTTCGTCTTTATAATCAGGGTGATACTGTTTTAAAAGAGCTTCCTTTTCCTCTGCGGTAAGACGGCGGGGCTCGAAAGCGATGTTCTTTTCGCGCGCCGCCTCAACTTTTTTCATGGAAGCAAGCATTTCAGGAGTGTACATCATCTGCTTTGTCCCCCTTACTTTTCGATATCTCTGTGGTTGTAGAGTTCTTTAAGCTCGCTGATGGGTTTGGCCATGATGGCTTCGATTTCCTTTTCCATAAGGCCGTCCTCAATTTCCTTGACGCGCTCAGTCAGATGCTTGGCTTCGGGCATCAGGTATTTGCCGTTTAAGCGGCGGGCGAGCTCGGCAACCTGCGGATGAGAGATGCCGGCGGGGCAGCGGGAAGAGCATACGCCGCACATGACGCAGTCGAAGCTTTCCTCGGCGCATGCCGCGAAATCTCCTCTTTGTGCATAAGCGATATACTGCATGACGTTAAGGCCCTGTGTGCAGGACTTGGTGCAGGCATTGCAGCCGATGCAGGAATAGATCTCGGGATACAGCTGCATCATTACCTGTGCGTCGGGCTTGATTTCGTTGATATCGTATACCTGCTTTTCCAGCGGGAAGAAGGGCAGGGTCGCGATGTACATATCATTTTCAACGGTGGTCTGGCAGGCGAGGCAGGCGTGCAGCTCGCGCTCACCTTTGATGCGATAAATGGTGGAGCAGGCGCCGCAGAAGCCGTTTCGGCAGCCGCAGCCGCGAACCAGCTGATATCCGGCGTATTCCATCGCGCCCATGATCGTAAGTCCCTCGGGCACTTCGTACTTTTTGCCCATCAGATAGACATTAACCATATACTATATATCCTCCGTTTCTCGAAAGATCCATCAATACTCGGCCGGCAGTTCGCCCAGCTCGTCATAGCGGAATACGGGGCCGTCCTTGCAGACGTACTTGTCGCCGATGTTGCAGCGGCCGCATTTGCCTACGCCGCACTTCATGCGAAGCTCCATCGTGGTATAAATCTGGGTCTTGTCAAAGCCGAGATTCATAAGCGCCTGAGTGGTGAACTTGATCATGATGGGCGGGCCGCAGACCAGCACGCGTCCGTCGGGATTGAAACCCAGCTCGGTGACATAGTTTGGAACAAAACCGACATGACCGTCCCAGCCTTCCTGCTCGCGGTCAATGGTCAGGAAGACTTCGATTCCGGCTTCCTGGCACCACTCATTTACGATTTCCGGATAATCGACGAGGTCGTCTTTGGAACGGGAACCGTAGACGATGCGCACCTTTCCGTAGTTTTCACGCTTGGCGCGGACGTAGTTGATTACGGATCTGAGGGGCGCAAGGCCGATGCCGCCGGCGATGAAGAGGAGATCCTGGCCCTTTAAATCACCCTCAACAGGGAAGGCGTTTCCGTAGGGACCGCGGATGGTGATCATCTGGCCAACGTCCATGTGGTGGAGCCACTCGGTGAGGCAGCCGCATTTTTTGATGGAGAACTCCATAAACTCGGTGTTCGTGGGGGAAGAGGTAATGGAGAACATTGCCTCGCCCACGCCGGGGATGGAGAGCATGGCGCACTGGCCGGGCATGTGCTCAAAGCACTTGCCGCCGCCGATTGCGTTCACACGGAAGGTTTTTACGTCCGGCGTATCCACGCGAACGTCGGTTACAATGCCGAGAACCGGAACAAGCGTTTCTTTTGTCATTTTGCGTCTTCCCCCAATGCCTTGATGACCTTTACAATGTTGAGATTCATGGGGCACTTTTCAATGCAGCGGCCGCAGCCAACGCAGGAATACATGCCGTCGTTGTTGGACGGGAAGTATACGAGCTTGTGCATAAATCTCTGGCGGTATCTTTCAAGCTGCGTGGGACGGTTGGTGCCGTGCGCCATCAGGGTGAAATCGGAATACATGCATGAATCCCAGCAGCGGTAGCGCTGGATGCCGTTTCCTGCGTCATAGTCGCGGATGTCGTAGCACTGGCAGGTGGGGCAGGAAAAGGTGCAGCTGCCGCAGCCGAGGCACGCCATGGAAAGCTTCTTCCACTTGGGAGAATTGAAATTCTCCTTCAGATGATCGCCGTCAATACCGGTAAGGTTCAGATGGGCAAAGGGAAGAGATTCATACTTTTTGGAAATTTCGCCCTTGATCCACTCGACGGGACCGTCTTCAGCTTCGCGGGTATCCCACTTGGCCATAAGATCACGGCCTTTGTCCGTGTAGGCTTCGCAGTAATAATCGTCGCCGATCAGCCAGAGAACCACGTCTGCATCGGGATTGGCGGGGTCAACGCCGAAATTCTTGCAGAAGCAGGAATCCTTCATGGTTGTGCAGGCGAGGGCGACCACCGTGCCGTGCTCGCGGCGGGCGGCGTAATAGGTATCGATGGGGTCGGACAGGAAAACCTTGTCCAGAACCTTAAACGCCTGAAGGTCGCATCCGCGGACGCCGAAGATTACATAATCTTCTTCCATGCGCTTCTCTTCGGTCAGCTCAATGGTCTTGCCTTCCATTCTGAAGTGCATGAGGTTTTCCCACTGGGGAAAGAGAATGTCCTTGGGCGTTTTGTCGGTGGCGATTTTATCAAGGCGCAGGGTCATGCCGTCTTCATAGCGGCTGTATACGACCATGCTTCCGTCCTCTACCGGCGCATAAACGGGGCAGGAGATGGAAGAAATAATGTCAAGCACTTTGCTTTCGGGAAACTGACGCATCAGGCGTTCCCCCTTTCATGGACGATGGAGGGTTCGGCGTCTTCCTTGGTGTAGGAGGTGAGCGGCGTTCTTTCCTCTTCTCCGATGCCCGCCTGATGTTCGCCGTAGAGTTCATTCATATCCTTGATGAACTTGCGGTTCAAAAGGTGCAGCGGGATGTTCTGCGGGCAGACTCTGGAGCACTCGCCGCAGTCGGTGCAGCGGCCGGCGACGTGGAAAGCGCGGATGATGTGGAACATGTTTTCCTCAAAATCCGTAACGGGGGCCTTGGACTGAACGCCGGAGGCGGGGTTGTCGAACACGCACTTTACACAGGTGCAGGCCGGACAGACGTTACGGCAGGCGTTACAGCGGATGCAGCGGGAAAGTTCGCCTCTCCAGAACTCGTATCGTTCTTCAGCGGTCATTTTTTCAAGCTCGCTGACCCCGATCATGCGGTCGAAAGTATTCAAAGGCTTTCTGGATTCTTCATCGTCGATAATTTCGTCATAGACTTCAAAATCCTTGCCCTTACAGGTATTGCATTTTAAAAGCTTTCCGTTTTCGTCCTTCATGCCTTTGCAGCCTGCGCCGATGATGTAGAACTTCTCGCGGCTGAGGCGATGCTCATGAAGGAGCTGGTTGAAGGAGAGCGTGTCGCAGGGCTTGAGAATTACAAGGGTTTTGCCTTCGGAAAGATTGAACTTCAGGCAGTATTTGGAAAGATTGCTTCCGGCATATTCGCCGTAAACGAAGGAATTCATTTCTTCGGCAGTCTCAAAAAGCGCGGGGGACCAGTCAAATTCGCCTTCGCCTTTTTCCCAGCCGATGACGCGTTTTACGGTTCCATCAGAAAGCAGCGCGATTGCGCGGGACTTAATCGAATTCATGATTTTTTGCATCTGATATCACCCAGCTTTCTGTTTTCGCCCAGACTGTAAATCGTCTCGACAAATTCGTTCATGGTCTTTGAGAACTTCGCGCCTTCCGCAGCGGAAACCCACTCAACGCGGGTTCTGCCGCGCTCAATGCCGAGGTAATCCAGCATCGAGAACAGCATCGTAAGTCTTCTTCTTGCATAATAGTTGCCGCTTGTATAGTGGCAATCGCCCGGATGGCAGCCGCAGATGATGACGCCGTCTGCGCCGCGCTCAAAGGCGCGCAGGATGAACATGGGGTTTACGCGGCAGGAGCAGGGCACGCGGATGATTTTGACGTCCGCCGGATAGCTCATGCGTCCGCTGCCCGCGAGGTCAGCGCCTGCGTAGGAGCACCAGTTGCAGCAGAAGGCGACGATTTTCGGCTTCCAGTTGGGATTCGTTACAGACATATCTGATCCACCTCCGCCATGATCTGCTTGTTGCTGAAGCCTTTCAAATCCATTGCGCCGGACGGGCAGGTGACAGTGCACGCGCCGCAGCCCTGACAGACAGCGGGATTGACCTGGGCGACTCTTCGGACTTCGCGAACGCCGGGGCCGCGGACTTCCTTCTCAATGTAGGTGATTGCGCCGTAGGGGCAAACCTTCTCGCACTGAGAGCAGCCGTTGCACATAAGTTCGTTGGATTCCGCAACGCAGGGATTGGTGACCAAATGATCCTTTGCCAAAAGACCAATGACCTTGGAAGCCGCGGCGCTGGCCTGCGCGACGGTTTCGGGAACGTCCTTCGGGCCCTGACATGCGCCGGACAAGAAGATGCCGGCGGTCGGGGACTCAACGGGACGGAGCTTTGCGTGGGCTTCGGTGAAGAAGTCGTTGGTGTCCATGGAAGCGGTGAGCATGGTTCCAATGGAGCGGGCGGAGGGATCGGGCTCGATGGCGGTTGCCAAAACAACAAGGTCGGCAGCGATTTCAACCTGACAGTTGTTGATCAGATCGCTTCCTCTGACCATGAGCTTGTCGCCTTCTTTGGCAACCTTTCCGACCATGCCCTTGATATAGTCAACGCCGTACTGCTCGACTGCGCGGCGGTAGAACTCGTCAAAGTTCTTGCCGGGCGTGCGGACGTCAATGTAGAATACGTGAACATTGGTGTCCGGGTACTTGTCGCGGATGAGCATCGCGTGCTTGGCGGTGTACATGCAGCAGATCTTGGAGCAGTAGGGTTTGCCGCGCTCGGTGTTTTCATCGCAGCGGGAGCCTACGCACTGAATGAACACGATCTCGTGGGGATGTTTTCCGTCGGAGGGACGAAGGAGCGTTCCCTTGGTCGGGCCGGCTGCGTTCATAAGACGCTCAAGCTCAAGGCTCGTTACAACGTCCGCATTTTCTGCATAGCCGTATTCGCCGAGGGGAGAAGGATCGATGGGTTTAAAGCCTGTGGCGACGACGATCGCGCCGTATTCGCGCTCGATCAGCTCGTCTTCCATTTTATAGTTGATCGCACCGGCGGCGCAAACCTTTTCGCAAAGGCCGCACTTGCCGGTTTTGAGCTTGATGCACTCATTGGGATCAATGACGGCAACGTTCGGGATGGCCTGCGCGAAGGGGATATAGATTGCCGGACGGTTGTTCATCTCCATGTTGAACTCGTCCTTGCCCTTCTTGGAGGGGCACTTCTGCATGCAAAGGGAGCAGCCGGTGCACTTGGTTTCATCAACGAAACGCGCCTTTTTGCGGATGGTGGCCTTGAAGGAACCGACGAAGCCGGAAACCTTCTCGACTTTTGCGTAAGAAATGATGTTGATCTTCTCGTTCTGGGAAGCTTCAACCATCTTGGGCGTCAGAATACAGGCGGAGCAGTCGAGGGTGGGGAAGGTTTTGTCGAGCTGCGCCATGCGGCCGCCGATGGTGGGACGCTGTTCAACGATGTCGACCTCGTAGCCTGCATCCGCTACGTCGAGCGCGGTCTGAATGCCGGCGATGCCGCCGCCGATAACGAGCGCGCGCTTGGTGACATTGCTGGTTCCTGCCTGAAGAGGCTTGTCGTTTTTGAGCTTTGCAACGGCAGTTTTGGCAAGGATGATGGCTTTCTTCGTGCCCTCTTCCTTGTCCTTGTGAATCCAGGAGCACTGCTCGCGGATGTTGGCGATTTCAACCATGTAGGGGTTGAGGCCCGCCGCTTCTGCTGTTTTGCGGAAGGTGTTTTCGTGCATGCGGGGGGAGCAGGAAGCGACGACGATGCCGTCCAGCTTATAGTCGTGGATGGCGTCGGTAATCAGCTTCTGACCTGCCGCAGAGCACATATACTGATAGCTTATGGAGTATACCACGCCGGGCACGCTCTTTAAAGCTTCGGCTACTTGTTCAACGTCTACGGTGCCGGCGATGTTCGAGCCGCACCAGCAGACAAATACGCCGATTTTCTGCATTTGTGGTTTTCCTCCTTACTTTCTGTATTTGCGCATGGCTGCCATGAGAAGCTGCTGAGGCGTATTCTCATCGGCAAACTGTGCGATGTCGTTTCCGTTTTTGTGGTTCATATCCTGCTGACGGATTTTCATAAGGCGAACGGCTTCAACGAGCTTTCCGGGCTCAACGCCTCTGGGACAGCGCTCGACGCACGCCATGCAGGAAAGGCAGTAGTAGATAGACTCGCTGTTCATCAGCTTTTCAATCTGGCCTTTTTCGACCATCGATACGAACTGATGCGGATGATATTCCATCTTGTCGTAGCTCGGGCAGGTGCCGGAGCATTTACCGCACTTCATGCATTTTTTGACGTTTACACCGCTGATTCTAAGGGCGGTTTCAGTGAGGGTTTTTACGCGGTTATTCATATTATTCGCCCTCCTTTACGCCCAGCGCTTCGGCCAGAAGCTCGGTGAAGTATTTGACCGGAAGCTTGTTTGCCGTCGCGTTGTGGACGAGGTTGTAAAGGCACAAGGGGCAGGCGGTGATCAGCTCTTCGCATCCGGCCCTGACCGCGGAATTCAGCGCTCTGTCCACCTGCGTTTCGGCGGCAGACTTGTCTTCAAGCGCCACATACGCGCCGCAGCATTCGTTGCGGTAGGCGTATTTCACGGGCTCTGCGCCGAGGGCTTTAATGAAATCCTCGATGATCGTGGGATTTTCGGGATCGTCAAAGGCGAGGGCTTTTCCGGGGCGAAGTACCATGCATCCGTAGAAAGCGCCGATTTTTCTGCCGGTCAAAGGATTCACGACCATCTTTTTCAGGTTTTCAAAGCCGATTTCATCCCTGATCAGCTCAAGCACGTGAATGACCTGCGTGCTTCCGTCATAGGGCGTCTCGGGCTTTAGATAGTTGGTGGCCTTGACTTTGAAATCGGTATCCTGATTCCAATCGTAATTGGTACGCTTCAAAACGTGATGGCATGCGGAACACAGCGTAACGAGCTTGCCGTTTTCTGCGTCCGACAGCGCGCGCACAGCGGACAGGCGGGAAGCGATTTCATCCGACGCCTGCGGATACACTGCGCCGCAGCACTGCCATGTATCCAGCTCCTTGAGCTCAATGCCCATGGCTTTCAAAGCGCTTCTGGCGTTCACATCCAATGGTTTGGCCCTGTCCTTCAGGGTGCATCCCGGATAATAGCTGTAAATCATATTGGTCTGCTCCTTTGGTCAGTACATCGAAATAGTGCGGGGAAAACGGTTAGATGTCGAGCTGCGCGATGATCTCCTTAAGAGCAGCGCCGGAATGGAGAAGCTTTGCGTGCTCTTCCTCCGTCAGGCGCGGGAGAATTCTGCCCTGAACCTTGCCGTTTCCAAGAAGGACGGGAAGGGAGAGGCAGACATCGTCCAGGCCGTATTCTCCGTGAAGCATCGTCGCGACGGTGGCAACTGCGTTTACGCCGCCGAAGAGGCATTCGCAGATGGCGCAGACGGACACGGAGATGGCGTAGTTGGTGCAGCCCTTGCGCTTTATGATCTTAGCGCCGGAAGAACGCATATATTTGTCGATCTCATCGTAATCGAGATCAACCATGATACCGTTCTTCAGGCGAATCATTTCTTTGTAGTCTTCGATGCCGATGGTGGAAATCTCAGCGATCGACCACGGCACGAAGCTGGTTTCGCCATGTTCGCCGAACACATAAGCATGAACGTTCTTCTGGGAGATGGACAGGTACTCGGCAATGCGGGCGCGCAGACGGGCGGTGTCAAGAAGCGTGCCGGAGCCGATGACGCGGTCCTCGGGAATGCCGGAGAGCTTGCAGAACACGTAGGTCAGGATGTCTACGGGGTTGGCGACGATGACATAGGTGGCATCGGGGCAAACCTTGGTGATCTGCGGGATAATGGTCTTGAGAATGGCTACGTTGGTATTGACAAGATCAAGTCGGGTTTGACCGGGCTTGCGGCCGACGCCGGAAGTGATGACAACGATATCACTGCCTTCTGCAGAGGCATAGGTGCCTGCATAAACATTGACCGGCTCGCTGTAAAGAGGAGTGCCCTGATGGATGTCCAGCGCTTCGCCGCGGGCTTTTTCTTCGTTGATGTCCACGATGACGATCTCATTGGCGATATTTTTAAGAGCAAGAGCAAATGCAGTTGCGGAACCAACGGCGCCGGCGCCGATAACGGTAATCTTTCTGTTGGGCATGATGCATTCCTTCCTTTACGAGTATAATTGTGTGCCGGGTTCTGGGGATGTACAGACATGAATACTGAATTATTCATGATCAATTTATTATATCATGTCAATATATCGAAAGGAATTCTTTTTTGAGCAACGGGACTTATTGAAAATGATAATACGCGTGAAAGGGTGTGAATACGATTTTCTGAACAAATGGGAAATGCTGTATCGGAAAGACCGCGGTAAATGAAGAATTTCTGTAATATATCGTATTTGTAATATTATTATATCAAATTTCATATATCCGTGCTTGAATGTTGATGTAAAATATGATAGCATTTTTCCATGGATATTGTTTCATGAGTCGAAAGTGTAATTGATAAGGGGTGGATTTGTTGAACATACTGCACATGAAATATGCGGTGGAAGTAGCCAAGGCGGGTTCGCTCAGCAAGGCTTCCGAGACATTGCTCATCGCGCAGCCCAACATCAGCCGTTCCATCAAGGAACTGGAAAATGATCTTGGAATTACGATTTTTGAACGCTCTGCCAAAGGTATGTTTTTGACGCATGACGGTGAAGTGTTCATGAATTATGCCAAAAGCATCATTTCTCAGATTGAGGCATTAGAGAAATTTTATAAGGAAAGTACGCCGGATAAGCAGCGTTTTTCCATCTCTGTTCCGCGTGCCTCTTATATTTCAGAGGCATTTGCACAGTTTTCAAAGCGGATCAATTCGTCTTCCTGCGAAGTCTTTTATAACGAAACCAATTCAAGACGCGCGATTGAAAACATTCTGAATAATGATTACGGCCTCGGAATCATTCGTTATGCAGCCAACCACGATGAATCGTTTAAGGCGATGCTGGAAGAAAAAGGGCTGAATTACGAGCTTTTGACCCAGTTTACCTATCAGCTCACCATGAGCAAGTCACACCCGCTGGCGGAGCGCGAATCGATTTCGCTCAATGATCTTAAGGATTATATAGAGATTGCGCATGCCGATCCCTACGTTCCCTCGCTTACGCTTTCAAAGGTTTTGAAGGAAGAACAGGCGACGGGCGGGGACAGGAAGATTTATGTATTTGAAAGAGCGAGTCAGTTTGAACTTCTGAGTGAAAACAATGAGACCTTTATGTGGATTTCGCCTGTTCCGACCAAAATGCTTGAAAGGTACAATCTGATTCAGCGGCCGTGTGCGGAAAACGAGCGCCTTTATAAGGATATGCTGATTTACAGAAACGGGTATACTCTTTCCCCGCTTGACAAGGAATTTATCACGATCCTGATTCAGACAAGGCGGCAGTATTTATAGTCTAAAAGCGCAGAAGACCGATGGAACCGTGTCTGCTGCGCTTATTTTTGCGCGGTACTGGCTATTTCTTTGACTTATCAAAAACTATAACGGCGCTGATTTTTTTAATAATTCACAACCTGACGATTTGATGATAAAATATGCTGAATCAAATTCTGAGGATTATGTCGGCATATGCCGGTAAAGGAGTCGAAGAATGAAGCTGGATCGGATGATCGCTGTCAGAAACCGGAAAACGGTGTTTCGTGACGGCGACAAATGCATCAAGGTGTTCGGCCCAAGCTATACCAAAGCGGATGTGCTGAACGAGGCGCTGAACCAGGCGCGAATCGAAGAAACGGGACTGAATATCCCGGAGATTCTGGAGCTTACCCGAATTGACGGAAAGTGGGCGATTGTGTCGCGCTACATCGAAGGGAAGACGCTAAAAAGAATCATGGATGAGAATCCGGATAAAAAGGCCGAATTGATGCAAAGGTTTGTTGACCTTCATGTATTAATCCATTCAAAGACCTGCCCGCTTCTGAGCCGCCAGAGAGAAAAGATGAACATGCAGATGATCAAATGCAATCTCGATGCAACGACGAGATATGATCTGCATGCAAGGCTTGACAGCATGTCGGGGCAAAGCAGAATCTGTCATGGTGATTTCAGACCTTCAAACATCATCATCGATAAAAATGATACGCCGTATATTCTTGACTGGTCGCATGCGACACAGGGGAATCCGTCCGCAGATGCTGCAAGAACCTATCTTCTTTTCTGGCTGGAAGGTCAGATTTCCGGCGCGAAAAGATATCTTGAAATGTATTCAATGAAAAGCGGTATTGAGATATCGATGGTTGAAAAATGGATGCCGATCGTCGCTGCTGCGGAGTCGATCAGCGGAAATGAAAAAGAACGAGAGTTTCTCCTGTCATGGGTCAGGGAAATGGACAACGTGAGATAAAAATGAAGGAGTAGATAGATATGAAAGTAACGGTTTGCATTGGTTCCTCCTGCCACTTAAAGGGTTCCCGCAAGATTGTTGAGGTTCTTCAGGACCTGATTCGCGAAAATGATCTGGACGACAAAGTGGAACTCGGCGGCACCTTCTGCATCGGCCAGTGCCAGAAGGGCGTTTGCGTTACCATCAATGAAGAGGTTTTCTCGGTGTCTCCCGAGAATGTAAGGGACTTTTTTGAGGAAAATATTCTTTCCAGGGTGAAATAACATGAATGTGCAGATTTGTGTAGGATCCTCATGCCATTTAAAGGGTTCTCAGATCATTATCGAACTTATGCAGGCTGCGCTGGAAAAAAACGGCATTCAGGACAAGGTAAACCTGTCCGGCAGCTTTTGTATGGGTGTCTGCAATCGCGTAGGCGTGACTGTATCCGTGGATGGAGAAATACACAAGGGAATCACGCGCGAGAATTTCAGCGATTTTTTCAGAACGCAAATTCTCGGAAAGCTGAATGGATAATAAAGGTGGAGATTGATTCATGGATTGTCTGACACTCAAAAAATCCAACTGCAAAAACTGCTATAAATGCATTCGTCATTGCCCGGTGAAAGCCATTCGCTTTTCGGGCAATCAGGCGCATATTATCGGGAATGAATGCATCCTTTGCGGCCAGTGCTTTGTCGTCTGTCCGCAGGATGCCAAAAGAATCGTAAACGAGGTTGAAAAGGCCAAGGTCCTGATTCAGACAGGGATTCCCGTATATGTGTCTCTTGCGCCGTCTTTTATTGCAAACTACGACGATGTCGGCATTGAATCCATGCGTGAAGCGCTGAAAAAACTTGGATTCAAAGATGTTGAAGAAACCGCAATCGGTGCGACATATGTCAAAAATGAGTATGACAGAATGCTGAGGGAAGAGGAGAGAGATGTTGTCATTTCCTCCTGCTGCCATTCGATCAATCTTTTGATCCAAAAGCAGTTTCCGTCTTTGCTTGGATATCTTGCTGATGTTGTCAGCCCTATGCAGGCGCATTGCGCTGATATCAAGCGCAGAGTGCCGAATGCAAAATGCGTATTCATAGGACCGTGCGTTGCAAAGAAAGACGAAGCGGACCACTACAAGGGCTTAGTGGATGCGGTGCTTACCTTTGAAGAGCTGACAAACTGGCTGAAAGAGGAGAACATAACGCTTAAACAGCAGGTTGTGTCTGATGATCAGAGCCGCGCGCGCTTTTTCCCGACCACCGGCGGTATTTTGAAAACGATGAAAACGAACGCGCCCGGCTATACGTATATGGCGCTGGACGGCGTTGAAAACTGTATCGCCGCGCTCAAGGATATTGAAAACGGGCATATTCATAAATGCTTTATTGAGATGAGCGCTTGTGTCGGAAGCTGTATCGGCGGTCCTGTCATGGAGAAATATCACAAGCATTCCATTATCAAAGACTATATTTCTGTATCGGATTATGCAGGAAAGGAAGACTTTGATGTCGTTCAGCCAAAGAGTGATGACATGCGCAAGCATTTCAGCTACATTGAACGGGAAAACAAGCAGCCTTCCGAGACGGAAATTTTTAATGTATTACGGCAAATGGGCAAATTCAAACCGTCTGATGAACTCAACTGCGGCTCCTGCGGCTATAACACTTGCCGGGACAAGGCGATCGCGATCATTCAGGGCAAGGCGGAAATTTCCATGTGCCTGCCGTTCCTTAAGGAGAAGGCGGAAAGCTTTTCCGATACGATCGTCAATAATACGCCCAATGGTCTTATCGTTTTGAATGAAATGCTTGAAGTTCAGCAGATCAATAAAGCCATGCTTCACATCATGAATCTTCGAAATGCAAATGACGTTCTGGGCGAGCCGGTTGTTCGGATTCTCGAGCCCAGTGTGTTTATGTCCGTTCTGCATACAGGACGCGAAGTACATGAACAGAAAACGTATCTTGCGCAGTACAAGCGATATGTTGAGCAGAGCGTTATTTATGACCGCGATTCCCGCATGCTGATCGGCATTATCCGCGACATCACCGAGGAAGAAAGCAGCCGCGAAAAACGTGATAGCATTTCAAGGCAGACGGTTGAAGTAGCGGACAAGGTTGTTGAAAAGCAGATGCGCATCGTTCAGGAAATTGCATCTTTGCTGGGCGAAACTGCAGCAGAAACCAAGATTGCGCTGACAAAGCTGAAGGAGTCCATCAAAAATGAATGATTTATGCGCTGAGATCGGCTATAAGAGCATCAATCATGTGGGCGAACTGCTTTGCGGCGATCATGTGGATGTCATTGAGCGCGAAGACAATTCTACCATTGTAGTCCTGGCGGACGGTCTTGGAAGCGGTGTAAAAGCGTCGATTCTTTCAACCCTTACTTCCAAAATCATTTCTACCATGATGGCTGCGGGTCTGCCCATTGAAGAATGCGTGGCAACGATTGCCGCGACCCTTCCCGTTTGCTCGGTTCGCGGCGTTGCATACTCGACGTTTACCATTCTGCAGATTCACAACAACGAATATGCCGAAATCTTCCAGTATGACAATCCTGCGATGATTCTCCTTCGGGACGGCGTAAACTATCCTTATCCGATGACAGAGATGAACATTGACGGAAAGAAGATTTTCAGATCCTATATTCATTTAAAGGAAGAGGATATTTTCATCGCCATGTCCGACGGATGTCCGCATGCAGGATTGGGCCTTATGTACAATTACGGCTGGCGCAGAGAAGAAATCATCGACTATATGGAAACAATTTCTGTTGCGGGCTATACGGCGAAGACGCTTGCAACCATGCTCATCAATGAGTGCAACTCTCTGTACGGGGGCGAGCCCGGAGATGATGCTACGGCGGCAATTATAAAGATCCGCAAAAGAGAGCCGATGAACATTTTGTTCGGACCGCCCTCAAGCCGCGATGATAACGACCGCATGATGGCGCTGTTCTTTGCAAAGGAAGGGAAGCACATCGTTTGCGGAGGAACCACATCGACCATTGTTTCCAAATATTTGAGAAAGCCGCTGCTGGCTTCTCTCAGATTTGAGGAATCGGATGTTCCGCCGACGGCGTCGATCGAAGGCGTTGACCTTGTTACGGAAGGCGTTATCACCATAAACCGCGTGCTTGAATACGCCAAGGATTACCTGGGAGAAAACAAAAAATATGAAACGTGGGGCTTTAAAAAGGACGGCGCGTCGCTGATCAGCCGGCTTCTGTTTGAGGAAGCCACCGACATCAATTTTTATGTCGGCCGTGCGGTCAACCCGGCTCACCAGAATCCTGATCTGCCCATCAATTTCAATATCAAGATGAATCTTGTCTCTGAGCTGTCGGAATGCTTAAAGCAAATGGGCAAGAGAATCACCGTATGCTATTTCTAAAGAATAAAGGAGATAAGCACATGAGAAAGTTCGATACCAAAGTCCAGCATCTCAAGTACAAAGTGCTTAGAGAGGTTGCGCGCCTTGCCTGGAAGGACGAACTTTTGGAAAATGTACTGAATATTCCCAAAATCATCGTCCCGGGCAAAACGCCCACGATGCGCTGCTGCGTATACAAGGAACGCGCGATTCTTGCAGAACGCGTGAAGATCGCAATGGGCGGCAACAAGAGAATCGACAACATCATAGAAGTCATCGACATCGCATGCGACGAGTGTCCGGCTGCGGGGTATGAAGTGACGGATTCCTGCCGCGGCTGCCTTGCACACAGATGCGAGGACGTCTGTAGGCGCGGCGCGATTTCCTTTGACCACAACCATGTTGCGCATATCGACAAGACGAAGTGCGTAGAGTGCGGCCAGTGCGCAAAGGTCTGCCCGTATTCCGCTATCGTTAACCGCAAGCGTCCCTGTCAGGTCGCATGCAAGATCAAGGCGATTTCCATTAACGAAGATAATGCTGCGCAAATTGACGATGAAAAGTGCATCCAGTGCGGCGCATGCGTATACCAGTGTCCCTTCGGCGCGATTTCCGACAAGTCGTTTATTTTGAATGTCATCGATATGATCAAAAAAAGCGAGAATAACCAGAAGTACAAGGTTTATGCGGTTGTCGCTCCGTCGATTTCCAGCCAGTTCACGCACGCGAAACTGGGTCAGGTCATTTCCGGCATGAAGGAACTGGGCTTCCATACCGTTGTCGAAGCTGCCCTTGGCGCAGACATGGTGGCGCTTAAAGAAGCCGAAGAACTTTCCGAAAAAGGATTTTTGACCTCCAGCTGCTGTCCGGCATTCGTAAAGTATATCAAAACCGCATTCCCGCAGCTGAAAGAATTGATTTCCCACAATCCTTCGCCCATGGCGATGCTCGCGGCCTACATCAAGCAAACGGATCCCAAATGCAAGGTTGTGTTCATCGGCCCGTGCACGGCGAAAAAGGGCGAAGCGCAGCTTCCTGAAGTCAAGCCCTATGTGGATGCAGTTATGACGTTTGAAGAGCTTCAGGCGCTGTTTGACTCAAAGGATCTCAATTTGGAGACGCTGCCGCTGGATTGCCTGGACAACGCTTCTTATTTCGGACGAATCTTTGCGCGCTCCGGCGGCCTTTCCGATGCGGTCGTTCAGGCGCTCAAGGAGCAGGGTATAGACTTTACGGTCAAAAGCGCGGTTTGCGATGGCATCGAGGCGTGCAAGATGGCGCTTCTTAAAAAGAGCAAGAACGTGCTTGATGCAAACTTTATCGAAGGCATGGCCTGTATCGGCGGCTGCATCGGCGGCGCCGGCTGTCTCACGCATGGCGAAAAGAACAAAGACGGCGTGGACAAATACGGCAAAGAAGCGATGGAAAAGAACATCTCGGAAGCAGTATCGATTCTGAAATAAACGGCGTATAAAAAGAAAACACAAAAAGGGGCTGTCTCAAAATACTTTTAAACTCCGGATTTTGTGTATCTTCATGAAACAATCTAAGATTTCGGGACGGGAAACCCGTCCCCTACAACGGAAGCGCGATGGTTTCTTCCTGTAGGGGACGGGTTTCCCGTCCCGCATTGATGCTTTTTTGAGGTTTTCTTCTTAATGAAACAGCCTCTTTTGACTTGCCGGGCAATGAAGACAAATTATGCATCATTGAAGGATTTGTTCATTGAGGGAGCGGATTCGGCGGTTTGCGCAAGAAAATCAATCAGATCCTGTGGAAGCGGCTGCGCTTCGCTTACGCCGTAGTCTACGAGAATGGCAAGTTCGAGATTTCCGCTTCCGTCTGAGTAATACACGCGAAGCTGCTTGATCTTCATGCCGTCGCCGACAACGTATTCAAACGTCATGGTATCATCGCTTTTGATCAGGAAATACGTATAGCCGTTCTCGTCCTGCCGGACGCCGTTCAAAACTTCCAAATTGCCGAAGGGAAAGATGTAGCTGTTCCAGAACCAGTCGGCTTCTTCAGGGGTATAGCCGTTGTCGGTGACCGAAATGGTGTCCTCCTGGAGCTGATACATTTTGGTTCCGATATTGTATACGATGCTGGTTTCGCCCTGATTGGTGGTTTCCATAATGTGAACATTTCCAAATTCGGATTTTTGCAGGTAATTGTATGTGGTGATCATGGGCGTGCCGTCCGGGCCTATGAAAGACATTATGAATTTGACCGCGCCGTGTTCTTCGGCGATGGCTGCTTCTTCGTTCATGATATCGATCACGCCGAAAATCATCTGATCGCTGCCGTCGGTTTCTTCTACATAATACTCATACGCGTCCTGCGGATTCTTGAGGGCCGGTGCTTGCCAGTTTTCGCTATAAGCGATGGGAATCAGAAATGACAGAACCAGAATGAAGATGAAGATTCTCTTGATCATAATGATACCTCCTTGCTGTTAACAAAATTATAGCATTATATTGCATAAAATGCAATATAATTCTGAGATATACAGCAAAAAAGGGCGGATGGCATGCGGAGAAGATACAAAGACGCCCGCACATCATTTTTCGATGCACGGGCGTTTATCAGAACTTGCAGGTATAAATCACGTTTCTTAAAGAGTGATGCAGTCTTAAATCGTTCGGGCTGAAATAGGACTGGGCATAGAAAATGGTGAGCTTGTTTTCAGGGTCAATGGAGCCGTAGGTGCCCGCTGCGCTGCCCCAGCCATAGGGGCCGAAGCCGATGGGTACGCCGCATTCGGCCTGGCTGATGACGGTTCTTACGCCGAGTCCATAGCCCATGCCGAGGCTGTGTAGCCGTAGCCTTCGCGCATGGAGCCCTTTAATTGGTCAAGGCGCATAAGGTCCGTGGTTCGCTTGCGAAGAAGCGCATTTTCCCTGCAAAGCGCCTCCTGAAACGCCATATAGTCGTCGACAGATGAAATCAGGCCGCCTGACGCGCTTTCTTTGAGAATCGGGGGAATCAGGAAATTGGCGGGCCCTTTGTTTTCAGGCGCGAGTTCGCTTTCACTGTACACATACTGGTTTGAAAGGCCTTTGGACGAGCATGAAAGGACAATAAGTAATGAACGAGCGGTAACGCATCCTACCCGGAATCAAACGCATATTAAGGATACGAAAACAGAAGCGAGTGTTCGCGAACTTGACCTTGTTCCGCAGATTATCCAACATCTTGAAAAGGGTGCTCAGGAGATGTTTGTTTTGGGCGGCAGGGAACCTTTGACATATACACAGTTGCGGAGGATGTGTCAGCGCATAAAGCGTGAAACAGGATTTGAAGAAACAATTACACCCAGATGGTTTCGCGTAACTGTGCTGACGGACATCTACGATACTACGAAAGATATAAAGCAAACACAATTTGCGGCAGGACATACAACGGCAGCATGACCTTGAAACACTATGTGAAAAATCGTCAGCGAAGGGCGAACACTGCTATGCCAATTGCAGAGGCATATGGACTGAAAACTGACAACTGAAATGATTAGGGAGAAAGGCAAAAAAGTCAGTTGTCAACAGACTTTTTTCAACTGTCTGATAAGAAAAAGCTGACTATATTTCTGAAAAAAACGCAAAAAAACGCCGCGAGGTCATAAAAAATGAATCCTCGCGGCTTTTCAATTGTCAGAAGTGGGAGAGACAAAAGAAAAAGGACTTGCAATCATGCAAGTCCTCAAGAGCTGATGACCGGATTTGAACCGGTGACCTCATCCTTACCAAGGATGCGCTCTACCGACTGAGCTACATCAGCATATCTTTGTTCGGCGCGAGATATATAATACTATACTTTGACCTGTTTTGCAAGTGGTATTACAAAAGATTAACAAATAAAATTACGCGAAACAAGGAATTATCATGCAGGAATCATGCATATATGCATTGTATGCGCATAATAACGTGCAAATATGCAGAATATATGCAACAAAACATGGAATTAACGCATAAAAATAAATTTTGCTATTGACAAATATGCTGATCGGGTTTATACTTTCAGCATTCTTTTTATTTTAGGAGGCTGTTTTCATGAAAAAGGTATTTGCAATGCTCGTAGCGCTTATTCTTGCGCTCGGCTGTGTTTCTTTTGCGGAAGTCGCAGAGGAAAACGCCAATAAGATCGTTATCGGCACCAATGCGGAGTTTGCGCCCTTTGAGTACTTCAACGAAGCCGGCGAAATCGACGGCTTTGATGCAGATCTTATGGAAATGATCATGACCGTTCTTGGCTATGATTTCGAAATCATCTCCATCGATTTCGACGCCCTTCTGCCCGCCCTTGAATCCGGCAGAATCGATCTTTCCATCGCTGCCATGACCATCACTGAGGAGCGCCTTGAAAACGCGCTGTTCTCCGCGCCTTATTTCAACGCTTCCCAGAAGATCATCGTCGGCGTTGACAGCGAAGTTTCCACCTTCTCTGAGCTCAACGGTAAAAAGATCGGCGTTCAGATGGGCACCACCGGCGATCTTTACGTAACCGAGAATCTCCCCGAAGCCACTGTAGAAAGATACAACAAGGCGCTTGACGCGGTTATCGACCTGGTAGCCGGTCGCCTCGACGCAGTTGTTACCGACGCAGAACCTGCCAAGGTTTATGCTGCTCCCTACGCAGAGCTCAAGATCCTTGACGAGAACGTATCCGAGGAAATGTACGGCATCGCCGCTGCCCTTGGAAACGAAGAACTGATCGCTCAGGTTGACACAGCGCTTGCTGCCATCATCGAAGGCGGCTACTATGATGCGCTTTATCAGATGTGGTTCGGTGAGGAAGAAGCGGAAGAAGTGAAGAAGGTTGTTGTAGGCACCAACGCGGAGTTTGCGCCCTTTGAGTACTTCAATGAAGCCGGCGAAATCGACGGCTTTGATGCAGACCTGATCGAAATGATCATGACTGCCCTTGGCTATGATTTCGAAATCATCTCCATCGATTTCGACGCTCTTCTGCCCGCCCTTGAGTCCGGCAGAATCGACCTTGCCATCGCAGCTATGACCATCACCGAAGAACGCCTTGAAAACGCGCTGTTCTCCGCGCCTTACTTCAATGCTTCCCAGAAGATCATCGTTAAGGCCGACAGCGAAATTGCAAGCTTTGACAACCTCAACGGCAAGAAGATCGGCGTTCAGATGGGCACCACCGGCGATCTTTACGTAACCGAGAATCTGGCTGATGCTACTGTTGAAAGATACAACAAGGCGCTTGACGCGGTTATCGACCTGGTAGCGGGCCGCCTCGACGCAGTTGTTACCGACGCAGAACCTGCCAAGGTTTATGCCGCTCCCTACGCAGAGCTCAAGATCCTTGATGAGAACGTATCCGAGGAAATGTACGGCATTGCCGCTGCCCTTGGAAACGAAGAGCTGATCGCAGAAGTTGACAGTGCTCTTGCCACCATCATGGAAGGCGGCTACTACGATGCGCTGTACGAAATGTGGTTCGGCGAGGAATAATCGCTTAAGCAACTGAATTTCGTTGGCCGCCGACCGCGATAATGCGGTCGGCGGCTAATTGGATGTTATAACCTTTTTTTGAGAGGGGAATGGACTTGAAAAAGTGGGCAAAGGCGCTCGTCTGTGTGCTGGCTGTGCTTATTGCGCTTATGCCGGTGTGCTCCGCGGGAACGACTTTGGATATGAGCGGTCTGGATGCGCTTCTGGGCAAAAAGAAGACGGAATCCGTTGACGGCGGAAAGGCTGCGCAGCTTGCTCAGATGACAGGCGGTGCACAGGAAATTAAGGTCGGCTATGTGCTTGAAGGGCTTGCACATGCAATCCAAACGGAGGAAAAGGTTATTGGCTTTGATCTTGAAGTTGCCGAAGAAATCCTCCTGAAAGCGAATTACCGCAATTATTCATTTGTACAGGTAAGTGAAGAAGAGGCGCTTTCGCTTCTGGATCAGGGCGAAATCACGCTTCTGATGGGCTATTGGATGGAAGAAAGCAAGCTGTCCAGAGTCGTAGAGGTTTCAAGCGGAAACGAACTTAAGCTGGCAGAAGAGACGAATAACCGCGATAGCGTTGAAGCTGCAGGCGAGAACACCGTAGAGAACGAGAAGGCTGAACAGGAAGTATTTGAAGCTGAGAACAAAGCCGATTATTTCAGAACTGCCGCCTATTTGAGCAAAAAGGGCGAAGTGACGCTGCTTGACGGAAGCAAGGCGGATTTTGAAAACAAGGAATACTATTTGATCGGCGGCAAAGATTCCGCAAAGATCATCTCCGCCTTTGACAGAGCCTATGAAAAGGTGTATGCAAACGGCTTTATCGATGAAAAGTGGGAAAATACTTTCGAAACCACGTGGCTGTACCGCGTGTGGAGAAGCATTCGAAAAGCGGGCTTCGGCGTATGGCGTCAGTTCAGAATGAACCTGATCGACGAAAACCGCTACCAGATGATTTTCCTGGGCCTTGGAAGAACGGTCCTGATTGCCGTCTCTTCTGCGGTTCTGGGCGCAATTCTGGGTTGTGTAATCGCTCTTATGCGTCTGTCGAATGCAAAAATCGGAAAGTGGAAATTCCTTCAGAGCATTTCCTCTATTTATGTCGACGTCATTCGCGGAACGCCTGTTGTCGTTCAGCTGATGATCATGTATTATGTCATTCTTACTTCGCCCGACATTTCAAAGATCACGGTTGCAATCATTACCTTTGGCCTTAACAGCGCAGCCTATGTATCCGAAATGGTTCGCGGCGGCATTCTGGCTGTTGATAAAGGACAGACCGAGGCCGGACGCTCTTTGGGCCTTTCGGCCGGAGTAACGATGATGCTGATCGTGCTTCCACAGACCATCAAGATCATCATCCCGTCCCTTTTCAATGAGATTATCATGCTCCTTAAGGAAACGTCCGTTGTCGGCTTTATCGGACTTATGGACCTTACCAAGGCCGGCGACTTTATCAGAAGCAGAACGTATTCCGCGTTCTTCCCGCTGCTTACGGTCGCGGCTGTGTACCTGATCATTGTCAGCGCGCTTACGCGTGTATTCAACAGAGTGGAAAGGAGGCTGCGTCAGGGTGATATTCGTTGAGAATCTTCATAAATCGTTTGGCTCGCTCGAGGTCTTAAAAGGCGTCGACCAGCATATCAAAAGGGGTGAGAAGGTCGTCGTTATCGGCCCGTCCGGCTCCGGTAAATCCACGTTTTTGAGATGCTTAAACCTTCTTGAAACGCCCACCAAAGGCAAAATCACGATGGACGGCATCGAAATCACGAATCCCAAATGCAACATCAACCGAGTGCGCCGAAGGATGGGCATGGTTTTTCAGCAGTTCAACCTTTTCCCGCACAAGACCGTGCTTGAAAACATCATGCTTGCGCCGGTTCACCACAAGATCCTGACCAAGCCCGAAGCCAAGGACAAGGCCATGGCTCTTCTTGAAAGGGTCAATCTGGTCGATAAGGCCAACGCCTATCCCAGACAGCTCTCCGGCGGTCAGCAGCAGCGAATCGCCATCGTCCGCGCGCTTGCGATGGACCCTGAGGTTATGCTCTTTGACGAACCCACTTCCGCCCTTGACCCCGAAATGGTCGGCGAGGTTCTGGATGTAATGAAGCAGCTTGCAGTCAGCGGCATGACGATGGTGGTCGTCACCCACGAAATGGGCTTTGCCCGCGAAGTCGGCGACCGCGTTCTTTTCATGGACGAAGGCATCATCATGGAAGAGGGAACGCCGGCGGAAGTTTTCGGAAATCCCCAATCTCCCCGCGCACAGGACTTTTTACGAAAAGTGCTGTAAGGAAAGAAAAAATTGCGATACGGCTGTTAAGGACGTATCGCAATTTCAAGCCATCAAAAAAGTACCTTTTTTGATGGGAAGGGCCGATCCCCTGAAAT
>JAEDIV010000022.1 GCA_016296675.1 Clostridia bacterium | reverse complement strand
AAAATCGATTGAAAATGGAGAGGAAGTGCGCTCCCTCTCCATACCTCTCCCGGAGATTTGTTGATGATCTGAAGACGGCAAACGCCGTCTTTTTTGTTTATCCAAGCGCCTTTATCGCTTCCGTGAGCGCGAGGATGATTTCATCAAGCGTCAGAAAGGGCGCGTTTTCTTTTGCCTGATCTGGGAGGAAGGGCACGTGGATGAAGCCTGCGCGCGTTTTTGTGCCGGAAAAGAAGTGGAGGATGGAATAGAGAACGTCGTTACAGACAAACGCGCCTGCGGAATAGGAAAGGGAAGCGGGGACGCCCGATAAAAGGATGGCCTCCGTCATTTCGCGCACGGGGACGGTTGAAAAATAGGCTGCGGGCGCGCCCTCGATGACGGGTTTATTCTGGATAATGGTTCCTTCATTGTCCGGAATTTTCGCTTCCCTCAGATTGATGGCAACCACTTCCGGCGTGACACCCTTTCGTCCGCCTGCCTGACCGATGGACAAAATCACATCGGGCATGATGTCTTTGGCAAACTGAACGGCTGTCTTTGCGGCTTTTCCGTATACCGTGGGCAAGCGAAGCTTAATGATTGCTTTAGCTTTTGAATTCGCTCTTCACCAACAGAAATATATTCTTCGACAAGTTCTGTTCCCATGAATACAAAAACAGTAGCCTTTGAATAGGACTACTGTTTTTCATTGTAGGAATCACTGATTTCACTAATATATTTCTGGAAAGCTTCTATTGCTGATACTGGCTTTGTTATTTTAGCTTCTGTTCCAAGACCCAATAACCAATTGAATGTCAAAGCGCCGATTTCTACATCCGCTACAACAGAAAAATGATCATCATCTATTTTGGAATATATCCATGATTATCTTATCGATTCAAACGGGATGTATTTAATCAGAAAACAATCACATTGATAATTAGATGTGATACTTTAGCAGAATAGTCCAAATATACAGCAATTATGTTACTGTGAATTTGATGCCAGTTCTGTTATTATATAATTAAGGAGCAAAGAGTGTATAGGCAACTCTGCTCAGAAACGGAGGTCGAAAAATATGAAAAGAGTGCAGCTGGATGTATTGTGTAAATTTGCCGAGAATTCCATGCTGGAAAGCGGTCTGTCTGCGCAGGATGCGAAAGTGGTAGCCGATGTTCTGACTGGCACGGATGCGTTTGGCGTAATGACGCACGGAACGAAAAATTTGCTTGGCTATGTGACAAAGCTTCAGGCAGGCGGTCTGGATCCTCAAGCTGTACCCGAAGTTGTTCATGAAGGTCCGGCGTGGGCTATGATTGACGGCAAAAATGCGATGGGCATGGTGTCCTCCTGCAAGGCTATGAATTTAGCCATTGAAAAAGCCCGAAACTGCGGTATTGCGTATGTTGGCGTGAAGAATAGCTGCCACTTTGGCGCGGCGGGATATTATGCTAATCTAGCGGCGAAAGCGGGTATGATCGGCATTGCGGTCAGCAATACCGATCCGATCATGGCTGTTCCTAATGGCTGCGGTGTATCTGTAGGCAGCAATCCTTTTGCTTACGCAGCTCCCATGAAGGGCGGACGCTCTATATTTCTTGATATTGCTCTTAGTAATGTTGCGGCTTTGAAAGTGATTATGGCGAAGGAAAAAGGCGAAATGCTGCCGCCCGGCTGCCTTGTGGATGAAGAGGGAAAGGGAATCACGGATCCCACTACGTTCCCGGAGCATTCGTCGCTGGCTCCGATGGCGGCGCACAAGGGCTATGGCTTGGCGGTGATGGTTGAAATCCTTGCTTCCGTTATGACTGGCGCGGGTATGCTCAGTCAAGTCAGAAGCTGGAATCTCGTTCCTTCGACGAACAATAATGCGGGTCATGCGTTTATCGCCATTGATGTAAGCAAGATGATGCCAATGGATCTGTTTGAGGAGCGTATGCAGGCAATGGCAGACGAGATTCATCACGCAAAGAAGGCTGTGGGAGCCAAGCAGATCTATCTGCCCGGTGAAATGGATTGGGATAAATACGATGCTGCGATGAAGAACGGATGGATTGAAATTCCCGATGCTATGGCCGACAGCCTGAAGACCCTTTCGGAAAAGATCGGATTGAATATTGAATGGCTGTCTGCTTAAAAAGCAGAGGCCTTAAATAGAAAAACACAGGAGGAAAGAGACATGAATAAGGAAATTGAGAACCTGTTGAAGTTGACTGGTATTTGCCCTATTCTCGCTTCTGCTGAACCGGATTGTGCTGTAGATGCAGCAAAGGCACTTGTTGCAGGCGGCCTTCCCGTAATGGAAATTCTGATGAAGAATGAGACCTCCGTAGAGAACTTCAAGAAGATCGCTAAAGAAGTACCGGAATTGTATCTTGGCGCTGGAACTGTGCTCAATGCCGAGCAAGCCAACCGCATGATCGACCTTGGCGCGAATTTTATCGTAATGCCCGGCTTTGATGAAAAGACTGTAGAAGTGTGCCTGAAGAAAAACGTAACGGTTCTTCCGGGTTGCGTAACGCCTACGGAAATCATGAAAGCTATCAGCTACGGACTGACAGCTGTCAAATTCTTCCCTGTATTCCAGATGGGCGGTACTGCGACGCTGGGTCAGTATATGGGCGGCCCCTTCCCGCAGATGCGCTATGTGGTAACCGGTGCGCTCAACAGTGAAAACTTCCTGCCATTAGTGGACTTCCCTGCGACGCTCGCGGCTGGTGGTGACTGGATGTTCCAGGATCACGATGCGCTGAAGAACCGTGATTTTGAGCAGATTGCCCGCAATATGCGTGAGTCCGTCATGCGCGTTCAGGATATGCGCAACGCTAAAACCCGCCAGTAATTGACCGTTTCAGTGAAAAGTCAATCCTGAATCATTAAATGAAAACGGAGGAGAATATGGACGCAAAGAATGGAAATTTTATTCTGAATAACGGCGTTGAAATCCCCTGCATCGGTCTTGGAACCTGGCAGACGGATGGAGACACTACATGCAATGCTATTAAGTGCGCGCTTGAAAGTGGCTATCGCTTGATTGATACAGCTGCGGCGTACGGAAATGAAGCCAGTGTTGGACGAGCGCTGCGTGAATGCGGCATGAAAAGAGAAGACATTTTCATCACTAGCAAACTGCGCAATGCATGCCATGGATATCAAGCTACGTTGGAGGCTTTTGAGGGCACGCTGCGCAAGCTTGGCACTGATTATCTTGACCTTTATCTGATTCACTGGCCGAATCCGCTTCAGTACAGAACGATCTGGAAGCAAGCGACTACAGGAACATGGAAAGCGTTTGAGAAGCTGTACAAAGACGGACGCATTCGCGCCATCGGTGTCAGCAATTTCATGCCACATCATATTGAGATGTTGAAGGAAACGGCGGAAATTCTTCCGATGGTTAACCAGCTGAAGCTTTGCCCCGGCATTATTCAAAGGGAAGCCGTGGAATATTCAAAGAAGGAAAACATCGTCGTTGAAGCCTATAGTCCCTTTGGAACCGGATCCATATTTGAGGTAGAAGAGATGAAGAAACTGTCTCAGAAATATGGAAAATCTGTAGGACAGATCTGCCTTAAATGGAGTCTTCAGATGGGCTTTATCCCGTTGCCCAAATCCAGCAACCCCAAGCGCATTCAGGAAAATCTTGATATCTTCGATTTTGAGCTTCTGGATGAGGATATAAAGTTGATTGCATCACTTGAAAACGTTTGCGGAGAAGCGCCGGATCCGGATCAAACGACGTTCTGATGGAAGTTGCTAACTGATATAATATGCAGGAAACCGATGAAACTTGGGGAGCCGTATGAGAATAAAAAATAAGACAATGCTTATAAACCATGGAAACAAAGCGGGCCGCGAAATTGTTGCGGAATTGCTGGACACGGGTTTGGATGCACTGGATCCCTATCTTCGAGTAAAGCAGTTTGTCAGAGTTGTTGATAATAAGATCATACTGGACGACCGCGGTTATGAAATGGCCGGTGACCCGCATGCCGGTAAAGCAGTATACGATCTTCGGGACTATGATCGTGTATTTGTCGTTGGAGCGGCAAAGGGCGTGCAGCGCGCGGCACTTGCGATGGAAGAAGTGTTGGGAGACGTGCTTACAGCCGGTCATGTCATTGCAAAGCATGGCGAGGAAATTATACTGAAGAAGATCGGTGTTACGCTGGCTGGGCATCCGGTACCGGATGAATGCTGCGTCGAAGGGTGCAGGAAAATTGAAGCGCTGACGAAGGATATCACATCCAGGGATCTTGTGTTTATGATCAGCGGAAGCGGATGCGGATCGCTCTTGACGTATCCTGCCGGCGATATTACCATTGATGATATCGCACGCTTTACGTACATGATGCAAATTGAAAAGGGCGTGCCGACAAGCGATCTGAATCATGTGCGCACGCACATTGATCGTTTCAAGGGCGGACGAATCACGCGTATGTTCAAGCCCGCGACTATGGTTCATATGACAACTGCGGATCCTTCCAAGCTGAACAGTCCGGTTCTCAGGATGAAATACTTTGAGATGCTGGCAGTTAATAACTTTTTCCCGAGCATTGCGACCGGTGCGACCTACGAAGATGCGATCAATGTGATCAAAAAATGGGACGCATGGGAAGAAACGCCGGAGTCGATCAAAAATCATCTTTTAAGTGGAACGCCTGAGAATGACAACATGTCGATTGATGAGTTTGAATCGTTGCATGATCGCTTTTTCGGGTTGATTTTCAAAGACATGTCTGTATATCCTGCTGTTCGAAAAAAAGCTCGGGAAATGGGACTTAAGTGTCTTATGCTCAATGAGTACATGTCTGCGGAAGCGCGCGAAGCCGGGAATGTGAACGGTCTTATGGCGCTGAATGCGGAAAGGTGCTCCGAACCGTTCGAACCACCGGTGGTTTTGATGACTTCGGGAGAAAACATTGTAACCGTCGGCTCGGAGATGGGCGTTGGCGGACGCAATCAGGAATACTGTATTGCAGCTGCGCTCAAAATCGTCGGCAGTAAACGAATTGTTATCGGAGCTGTCGATACGGATGGAACGGACGGACCGGGCGGATTTTTATATCCGGGTGCGCCCGAATGTCTGTCAGGCGCGATTGTGGACGGCGAAACGCTTCGTGAAGCCGAAGAACAAGGCATTGATTTGTGGGCGGCGCTTAAAACACATGCGACTTCTGAGCCGCTTTGGAAAATAGGCTGCGGCGTGGCTGCTACGCCAGGTGTATCGGCGTTGGATCTTGGAATCATACTGATTCAATAAATAAAACTTACGCGCAATTGTTGATATAGATATCAGAAAGGTTGAGCTTATGACAGGAGCGGATATTATTTCCATTCATGCTCATCAGGTTTATACGAACAGGGGAATGCCGGGAATTGAGGCAATTGTTACAACAGAAAACGGCGCTGTAGGCCGCGCCATGTGCACCTCAGGCGTTTCGATGGGAACGCATGAAATCAAGTTTTGTTTCGATGGCGGAGAACGATTCCGCGGAAAAGGCGTAATGGGCGCTGTCAACAATGTCAACAATATTATTGCGCCTAAATTGAAGGGTATGGATGCTTCCAAGCAGAGCGAAGTTGACGCCGCTATGCTGTCCATTGTTCCGGAAGCAAAGCTGGAGCTGGGCGGAAATGCTACGGCTGCTGTTTCGGCAGCGGTTCTGAAGGCTGGCGCCAACGCGCTGGGGGTCCCGTTATATCGCCACATCGGCGGCGCCAACGCGATTTATATGCCGGTTCCTGGCGTTGCGATGGCGGGAGGACATGATCGGTACGGCGGAGGTATCACCACGCCGGGCGGAAAGCCCACGATGTCTTTGACCGCATTTGGCTTTAAGTCGTTTGCGGAGGCTTCGTATGCATGCTGGGAATGCCACACCCGATGGGCGGAAAAGATGAAAAAGCTTTTCGGCGGAACGCCCAACGCGCGTGATTTTATTGCGATTCCTGCAGGCGTATTCAAAAGCGATATGCATATCTGGGATGCGATGTATAAAATCATTGTTGAAGCGGGCTACGAAGATCGCGTAGGCTTCCAGATGGATGTTGCTACGGATACATATTATAATAAGGAAGATAATAAGTATTACGGATTGTTTGACACGCATCCCAAGACGAAGGACGAGCTTTACGATTTCTATCTTAAGATCATTGATGAGTTCCCGTTCTGCATTATTGAAGATCCCTTCAATGAGGACGACTATGAAACCACGGCTGCTTTCACGAAGGACAGTGGAATTCAGATTGTCGGTGATGACCTGTTTACAACCAACGTAAACAGAATCAAGAAAGGTATCAAACTTGGCGCTGCAAACACCGTGCTTTTGAAGGTGAACCAGATTGGTACTATCTCCGAAGCGTTGGATATGATTCAGTATGCCTATCAGTTCGGATATTCTGTTATGCCCTCCGACAGTCGCGGAGAGGGCGACAGCATCGGCGATTATTCCGTTGGTATCAACGCAAGCTCAATTCGCGAATGCGGAATAGGTGCGCGTGCCAATCGACTTATTGAAATTGAGGAAGAACTTGGAAAGAGTGCTCGCTTTATCGGTGCGCGTGGATTAAAAGGCTTCCGCAATCAGCAGAGAGCTGATAAGCTGGAGGGAAAGGGGTAAACCATGTTCAAACAGTACATTAACGGCAAACTGGTTGATGGATTGGGAAAAAGGGCGGATGTGATCAACCCTGCAGATGGCAGCGTAATTGATTCGTTGTATTTGGCCACAAAGGAACAAGCGGAGGAAGCGCTTGAAGCGGCGGCGCGCGCTTTCAAAACCTGGTCGAAGACGTCGGTTAACGAGCGCATAAGCTGGATGCTTAAGCTTCGCGAAGCATGCATCAATGAACGTGAAAAGCTGATTGAACTGGTTTCGGCAGAATCCGGACGTCCGTATCCTGCAGCGGCGGGAGATGTAGATTGGTTTATCACCAGCTGCGGTTTCTATTCCGATGAAGTCAAGCGCGTGCTGGGCATGTCCTTCCCTGTTCTTGATAAGGCGCCGGGCGCTTCTTTGCATCTGGTGGAGCGTCAGCCGATTGGCGTAGTGGTGGGACATGTTGCGTGGAATTATCCTCTTGGAAACGCCAGTATCAAGCTGTGCCCGAGTGTTGTTTCCGGCTGTGCGTGCATTATCAAACCTTCCAGCCAGACGCCGCTGGCTACTTTGTATATCGGTGAGCTCGCAGCAAAAATAGGCTTCCCCGCCGGCGTAATCAACATTATTTCCGGCCCGTCCGGCGAAGTGGCGAAAACGCTCAACAGCTCGTCAATTCCGAAAATGATTACGCTGATCGGATCCAGCGAGACTGGTCTTCAGGTTATGCGCGAAGCAGCCACGAGCGTTAAAAAGTTCTCCTTTGAACTTGGTGGAAACGCGCCTGTTGTGGTTATGGACGATGTTGACGTGGATCAGGTTGCAGCGAACATTATTGCCAAGAAGGTAACCTTTGCCGGCCAGACCTGTGTAAACTACAACAGAATCTATGTTCACGAAAAGGTTTATTCTAAGCTTGTAGATGCAGTTGAAGAACAGCTGAAACAGATTGTCCCTGGAAAATGGAAAGATCCGGGCTATATCATTTGCCCGATGATCGACAAAAAAGCACGTGACAGAATGATTGAACTGATTGATGACGCGGTGGCGGCAGGCGCAAAGCTTGTTTCAGGCGGCAATATTCCCGAAGGTTATGAAGCCGGAAGCTATATTATGCCTGCGCTTCTTAAAGATGTAACGGACGACATGCGCGTTTCCAAGGAAGAAATCTTCGGACCGATCATTCCGATTCAGCCCTTCAGTGAACTGAATGAGGCGCTTGAAAAGGCAAACAACACGATTTACGGCTTGTCTGCATACTTCTTCGGACATCGTGCGCCTGATATCGCGAAGGCCTGCCAGGCGTTCGAAGCAGGCGAGATCTTTGTAAACGGTGCTGGCGGAAACGAGTTTGTTCCGCATTCCGGTGTAAAACAGTCCGGAATCGGCTGTGACAAATCCTTCTGGTCGTTAGAAGAATACTTTGATTTCAAATATCTGTCTGTGATTCCGTAAAGGAGGAAACAAAATGATGGAGAAAACATTGGATGTCATCGGACTTGCGAATCCGATGCAGGATTTGTTGGTGGATCTTGACAAACTCCCCGTGACCAATCAGAATATGCGCTTGAAAGAATACTGCTTTCAGGGCGGCGGAAATGTAACGACGGCTTTGGCTGCCGCTGGTACGCTGGGACTCAAGGCTTCATGTGTGGGCGTTGTAGGAGATGATCTTTTCGGATATGCCAATATCGAGGATTTCAAATTCAATCATGTTGATACGTCAAGAATTGTGATTGATCCTGGCAAGCGCACAGATTTCTCGATCGCTGTAACCGAGAGCGGATGCGACGGAAAGAATTTTCTGAGCATTTCCGGAACCTGTCGACAGCTGCAGCCGGAGGATCTGGACGAAAAGTATATTCAGTCTGCGAAGGTTTTGCATCTGGGTGGCCTTATCACGCCTGCGTGCGTTCGCGCGGCAGAAATGATTCACGCAAGTGGCGGAAAGGTTTGTATTGACGCAAACTATTATCGCCCGGATGTGTACGAAAATTACGCACATTATGATTTTTTCATTGCTTCGGAAACCTATTACAAAGGTGTAGTTGCCGATAAAGGGTTGGACGGAAACGACAGGGAGTCTGTAGTACGCTATATCCGCAGCCAGGGTCCCGAAGTTGTTTTGTTTACCTTTGGTACCGAAGGCGGATTTGGTCTGGACGGAGATGAATTCTTTACTTGGCCGATTTTCAAGGTGAAGACCGTTGACTCCACCGGCGCGGGCGACGTATTCCACGGCGCATACATTTACTGCTATCTACAGGGATGGGATATCAAGACGTCCGTCCGTTTCTGCGCGGCGGTTTCTGCCATCAAGTGTACCCGTCAGGGCGGACGCATGGGTATCCCGACAGCCGAGCATGTGATGAAATTCCTCGAGACCGGTGAAATTGACCAAAAAGAACTGAACGAAAGAGAATTCCATTATCGCCACGGTTTTTTCGGAAATCGTAACTGACGGCACATAGTCAAAATTAAGGAGAATATCGTCGTGAGCTATTATGAATACCATGTGGCCAGACGTTATGTGCAGTTTGAAGGTGCGCTTAAAGAACTGGCTAACTATATTTCGCTCTTTGGCAAAAAAGCGCTCATGCTGACAAGCTGCGGACCTGTAAAAGACGCAGTTGAAAAGCGAATCCGAGAAGGATTCTGCTTGTCAGCGAAGGAGTGCATGAATGAAAAACTGGCGGATGATAGCGCTAGATACAAAAGATATTTTACCATGACAGAGCGCCTGGATGAGCTGCGCGAGGATCTTCAATATGATTTTTATGATCTGGATGAAACGCCCATGGCGGAAGCAAACATTCGGCGTGTGTCGGAAATGGTGCTGACCGGCGGCTACGATACGGTTGTCGGCATCGGCGGCGGAAAGGCGCAGGATTTTGCCAGAGCCATTACGAGTTATCTTCCCGTAAAGGTTGTGCTTGTGCCGACGCTGGCTGCAACCAACGCTAGCGTATCCACGCTGAGCGTGCTGTATACGCCGGATGGAAAACGCATCGACAGATATTTGCGCATGGACAACGCACCTGAATTGGTGCTTGTGGATACGGAACTTTTGATTCACAATCCACCACGGATGTTCTCGGCAGGAATCGGAGACATTGCTGCAACATATTTTGAAGCAATATCAAACCTTCGCATGAGCGCAAGCACAGAAAACCTTCCGGTCTTTGCGGAGGAAGGCATTGTTTTATCTGCGGATATTCTCATGAAACAGGCTCCGATGGCTTTTCAGGCGCTCAGGGAAGGTAAAATTAACCGCGCATTTGAAACGGTTGTTTCTATGATTATGCATAACTGCGGTCCCTTGAATATGATTTGCCTTACGGGATATGCGCATGTTCTCGATGAGATGTTTTTGTATTTTGAGAAGATGCATGCTTTGCCTCATGGCCTGCGCGTAGGTTACGGCGTTCTTCCGATGCTTGCGTTTGTCGGCGCATCAGAGGATGAAATCAAGACCTATTTGCATTTTGCAAAATCTGTGGGGATTCCGACTACGCTCAAGGAAATGGGTATGGGTGAATGTACCCGCAAGGAATGGAAAGCAGCGTTTGATGCAACCATAGGCCCTAAAGGCAGCTTGGACGCCTTGCCGTTTACGGTAACAGAGCAGGGACTTATAGACAGTCTTTTCGCTGCGGAAAATTACGCAAACGGTTTCTGATATCAGAATCAACCATGCGATTTGTTTATCAATTGATGGATAGGAGAAAAAGTTTGCTGTGAAAGAGAATAAGCTTCATACAGGAAGTCTGCATCCTTATAAGGATTTGACGGATTTTCCTGCTTTGCATTCCGTACAAGTGAATAACTGCGGCATGCGGCAGAATTATCCAAGTCATCTTGCTTTATTGCGCCCGGAAGGCCGCAAGGACTATGGTGTCTTGTATGTGGAACGAGGATGGATCGAAGTCAGCTTCAGCTCAGACATTGTTCGGCTGAATGCGGGAAAATATATTCTTTTTATGCCGGGTGTGAAAAATGTAACGTATTTTTCCTCCGAAGGGAATCCGATCATATATTACGTCTATTTTACCGGAACAGGTATAGAAGAAACTATGAGATTGTTTCAATCGGACAGTTATGTAATTTGTTCGGTTGAAAACCGCACGATGCTTCGCGTGCTGTTTCACCAGATGGTGCAGCTGTTCCGTCCGCTGAAGGTTATGAATGGAAGAAAACCTGTGTCTCAGCCTGGAATTAACGGTCTTTTGCTTCAGATTCTTGACTTGCTTTTAAAAAGCAAGGACCGGAAAGACCGGCCTGAATGCAATGCAATTCTGCCCGCGCTTGATTATATGAGTGAACACTTTCAGGAGGATATCACGCTTGAAAGCTGTGCGCGGATGGTCAATCTGAGTTTAGGCAGGTTCGCGCATCTGTTTACACAGTATACAGGCGTTTCGCCGTATAAATTCATTGTTTCGATGCGAATTGATGCTGCAAAGGATATGATTTTGAATTCATCCTTGAGCATTAATGATATTGCATCGCAGTCTGGATTCAAGGATCCCTGTTATTTCAGCCGTATTTTCAGAAAATACGTCGGCTGTACGCCGAAGCAATTCCGCTTGTCGAACACAGCGTCTGAGGACTGATTTCTAATTGAAAAAACAAGGCTGATCGAAAATGAGCAGCCTCGTTTTTTGAAGGGGGTGAAGGGGTTTTCAGCACTCGATTTTGTCCGCGCCCAGAAGACGAATCTTGCTGAGTGCATATTCCTTCGCTGCCTGAACCGGGTCGCGCATGAAAAGATCCAGGGGAGCAAAGTTACGCTTTGAACCGAATGCCGCATCCATAAACGCGTAGCAAAGGTCGGTGGCGAAATTGATTTTGCGAACACCGGCTTCGATTGCCATGCGAATCTGGTCGTCGGGAACGCCGGAGCCGCCATGCAGAACCATGGGAACACCGGTCTTTTCGCGGATAGTGCGAATGCGATCAATATCAAGAACAGGTGTTTTGGCATATCTGCCGTGTCCTGTTCCAACCATGATGGCTAGGCAGTCTACATTCGTTTCGGAAACGAAGCGCTCCGCCTCGTCGATATCTGTAAAGTTGCTTAAAACCTCGTCGTTTGCGCCGCCGATGTGACCAAGCTCTGCTTCCACGGGAACATTTACGCTTCGGCAAAGTGCGACGGCTTCTTTGGTTTTTTCGATGTTTTCCTCAAGCGGTAGCGTGGAGGCGTCGATCATGATTCCGGTTGCGCCCATGCGCAGCGCGCGCATAACCTGAGGGATGCCCGCGCCGTGGTCGAGGTGGAAAGCGGCAGGTGTCTTCAGCTGGCGGATGGCTTCAAGGATGGCGGGAGACAACAGACTTCCGTCGAGATTATCGAAAAGTCTTGAATACATCTGGATAATTACGGGTGCCTGCGCTTCCTCTGCAGCAAGTTTGACGCCCATCAGCGTTTCAAGATTGTATACGTTGAAAGCGGGAACCGCAACGCCATGCTGATCGGCAAGAGAAAGAATACTTTTCAGATCGAAAATCATGGCCCAATCCTCCTTATTTTACGGTATCAAGAGTGAGATTGGGAATAAATTTGCAGAATTCTGCAAGTTCCTCGGTATAATCGCCCTCAACCTCGGCCATGTGATGGATGTAGGGACCTTCGATGAGCTTGCGCTCCCAGGCGTCCAAATTGTCAAAATGCGCCCACAGATAGGTGCCGTTGGTTTCGGGGCCGTCGGTGCTTTTGCAGGTACCGGCAAGGAGCATATATTTGCCGTCGTCCTGATCCATGCGGGCGAGGGTGTAGGTGCTGTTTTTGATTTCAAACCAATGGCGCTGCGTGACGGTCTTTGCGGTAACGCCGGGCTTTTTCAGGCTGTAGGCGAACTGGCCGCAATGCCAAAGCAACTCTGCGCAGCGGTTTTCGGGATGACGCACGGTGAATTCGCCGAAGAACGAGGGATTCTTTCCAAAAGACGCGCAGGCGAGAAGCGCCATGGTGATTGCGCCGTGCATATCCGCTTCGCAGCTGACGATATAGCCCATATCGGCCAAAATGCCGTATGCGATGCAGGGCATTGCGTCTACGGCAAGCTCGATGCTGGACCAGCATTCAGCAGAAATTGCCTGAACGCCGAATTCCTCGGTAAGATTTTTATAAAGAATTACGAAGGCGTAGATTTTCTTGAGCTTTCCTTCCGTAACCGAGTCAAGCTCGTAGCGGGATCTGAGAAGCTCCGCGCCTTTTTCAAGCTCGTCGTCGTATTCTAAGAGAATTTTGTTGTAGCGGCTGGCAAGCTGCGCCATGCTTAAAGGAATGCAGCGGATGCCGAAGCGCTGCATCAGTTCGCCCTCGTTAAAAATAACGCTCGAGAAGGGCTTCGGGCGCAGACCCACCTGCAGAATGCGCATGCCGCGGAAGTTTTTGACCATGCAGACGACGCGGGAGAAGCGGTCGATGCCGCGCGCGAAAATTTCGTGATCGACGCTGCAGCATTCCACATAAGTAAAGGGAATATTGTTGCGCTGAAGCTGGCGGCTTACGCCGAATACGCCGCACTGGCTGTCGGTGAAGCGCACGCCGTTGGGCTCGTAGCTGGTATCCAGCGGCGCCCACAGAAGCACGGGAAGGCCCAGCTCCTTGGTGACGAGCGCGGCGACCTCTTCGTTTCCGAAGTTGGCGTTAATAATGACAATGCCGTCCACCTTTTCGGCGCGCATTTTGTTTACGACGGCTTCTACATCGTTTTCGGAGAACAGGCATTCAACGTCGTTTACACCCTTCAGATCCGTGAAGGAAACATTCTCGCTGGAATAATGCTCTTTGATGTATTTAACGATGCTGCGGCCGCGTTCCTCCGCTACTTCCCAATTGAATGCGCCGGGACGAGGCGTGCAATCGCGCCGGATGGGAATGAGACCGATTTTTACATGAAAGTTCAGCATGGATTATCCTCCTTTGGTGTTGTGCTTCCGGTGAAGAAGTGTAATCAATTGATATTGCGCCAATAAATGTTAAGATTTCCCTTTCCTGCACACAGAATACACCAGCCAGAGAAATATGTCAATGGAGAATGCTGTCATTTTAAGGGCTAAAACTGCGCAAAAAACGCATTTTTTCTTGCAGAAAACGCACGGCGATATGCGCTTTTGGCGCAAAACAGCAGGATTGGACATTTACAGCAGAATGTTCTCGTTTTCGCGGACGAAAAAATACAGTATAATGAAGCCGGACGTCATTTACCAAAATTGCTTGCGACACAAAGGAGGAAATAGGATGGAAATGCTTAAAAAACTTAGAGAAAAGAATCCGGAACTGAAGATCTTCAGCGTGACCGATCCTGAATTTGCGCCCTATGGACGAATTCTTAATATCGGCGATGTTTCCGAGCTTGCAAACGCAATGGAAGGAACAATCATGCCAGAAACGGGCAATACCTACCGCGCTAATGACGAAAAGCTGATTTCGCTTGACGCTGTTTCGAAAATCAGAAGAGTCGCTTTCGGCATGATGCCCGTCGAAGCCGGCTACTGCAACGGTCATGGTTTTACCATGAACGCGATGGAATATCACAAGTGCAGCGAGGTTAACTTCTCTACGACCGGATGCGTTCTTATACTTGCACTCCCCTGCCAGCTTCATGACGGATACCTTGATTCCAACGAAGCTGTTGCTTTCTACCTGCCCCCGATGACGGTTGTCGAGGTATTCCCTCTGGTTATGCACTATGCGCCCTGCCGCACGCAGGAAAATGGCTTCAACTGCCTTGTCGTGCTGGAGGACGGCGTGAACGGCGCGCTTGACGCGGTAAACACCAAAGCTGCGGACGAAGAAAAGCTTCTCTGGGCGGTTGGAAAATGGCTGACCGCGCATGTAGATTCTAAAAACGCCGCAAACGGCGCGTTTCCCGGCATCACCGGCCCCAACTGGGCGCTGAATATCTGAATATAGGGCAAAGGGTTTATGCAAAAACATGTATTTTGCATAAGCCCTTTTCATATGAAATCTCGCATGTCCATTTTTAGCCGATTGGTTTTCTGTCTGTATACACTTTAATAAAATAAGATAAAAAAGTATTCGATTTTATGAATCATTTGACAGGTTTGTACAGTATAATAGCAGAATTGTTCATTAACTTTTGAGGTAGAATTAGATATAATAAAACCATAACATACAGGGTGGTCTATCCGGCGCAGCAAGGCGGAGGCTGCTTCATCGGATTTCCGTTCCCCGAAACGTGCTTTTCGATACGGTGTTGACATTTTTCTGAAAAGGAGTGAAGCAAAAGGCATGGAAAACATGAAGGTTCACAAAAAAAGCCTTTTGAAACGGATTCTTGAGCACTGGGTAGTATATCTGTTTTTAGCGCCTGCTGTTTTGTACATTGCAATATTCTGCTATGGTCCGATGTACGGCATTCAGATTGCGTTCAGAGATTACACCATCATTGAAGGCATTACCGGGAGCGAATGGGTAGGCTTTGACTGGTTCCAGCGCTTCTTTGAATCCAGAATGTTTTCAAATATTCTGGGAAACACGCTGATACTGAGCCTTTACAGCCTTGTCGCCGGATTCCCGATGCCGATTATTCTGGCGCTGATGCTGAACTACACGGCGAACAAGTTCAAGCGCGTGATTCAGACGGCTTCGTACCTTCCGCACTTTATTTCAACGGTCGTTATGGTCGGTATGGTGGTTGCGTTCCTTTCACCCAGAAATGGCTTTGTAAACACCATCATCGAGTTCTTCACCGGGAAAACCGTCTACTTCATGGGTAAGCCCGAATACTTCCGCCATGTATATGTATGGTCGGGCGTATGGCAGGGCATAGGCTGGGGCGCAATCATCTATGTTGCGGCGCTTTCCTCCGTAAGTCCCGAGCTGCATGAGGCGGCGATCATCGACGGCGCGACCATTTTAAAGCGCATGCGGCATATCGATATTCCCTGCATCATGCCCACGATGGTTATCCTTTTGATTATGAACTTCGGCTCGATCATGGGCGTAGGCTTTGAAAAGGTTTATCTGATGCAGAACTCCTTAAACGGCTCTACATCCGAGGTTATTTCAACCTACACCTATAAGATGGGCCTGATTGATCAGAACTTCAGCTATTCTTCCGCCATCGGTTTATTCAACAACGTCGTCAACTTTATTCTTCTGGTCATCGTAAATAAGATTGCAGACAAGCTGACCGGAACCAGCCTGTGGTGAGAGGAGGAAGAGAAATGGCACGCACACATAAGAATGCGATTCGCAAAACGAAGAGCGATCTGGTTTTCCTCTTTTTTAACTACCTGATCCTGTCGATTCTGTTTCTGATCATGGTTTACCCCGTGTATTTCGTCGTTGTCGCATCCGTTTCGGACTCTGTGTATGTAAACTCCGGCGATCTTCTACTCTGGCCCAAGGGCTTCCATTTATCGGGCTATGAGTACGTGTGGGGCGAGCAGCGCATCTGGATCGGCTACGCCAACACCATTTTCTATGCCGGCGTGGGCGCGCTGGCGGGCGTAACGGTCAGCCTGATGGCGGGCTACGGCCTGTTTATCAAAACGCTGCCCGGCCGCGGCGCGATCATGGGATTCATGGTATTCACCATGTATTTCGGCGGCGGTCTGATTCCCTTCTACCTTCTGGTCAAGTCCCTTAACCTCATCAATACGCGAACGATCATCATAATGATGAGCATGGTGTCGGTTTACAACATTATTCTCACGCGAACGTTCCTAAACAGCACCATTCCAACCGATCTGATGGACGCGGCGTTCATCGACGGCTGCGGCTACGGAAGATTCTTCTTCAAAATGGTTGTGCCGCTTTCCAAGGCCATCATCGCAGTTTTGTCCCTGTATCTGATTGTCGGCCACTGGAACAGCTACTTCAGCCCCATGCTCTATCTTCAGGATTCCGACAAAAAACCGCTTGCGCTGTTCTTACGTGAAATACTGCTGGTAAACGCCGAGACAGTTACGCAGCAGACGGAAAACGCCGAGGAGCTTGAAAAATACCAGCGTCTTCTGGCCATCATCAAATACGCGGTCATCGTTGTATCCACGCTTCCCATCATGTGCATTTATCCCTTCCTTCAGAAATACTTCGTTCAGGGCGTAATGATCGGCTCGCTGAAAGGCTGATCGATGTTGTGTATTGAATTCATACAAGGAGTGATGCGCAGGCAAAGACAAATGGTTCCCCAAGGTGATACCACCAACGACTCATTATTAAAAGAAGGAGAGTACCACTATGAAGAAATTCCTTTCTCTGATCATGGTTATCTGCGTGATGCTCAGCTTCGCTTCCTTCGCGGAAGTTCCTGCTGAAATCGAGAACGGCGTTTACAAGACCGGCCTTGTAATTGCTGCCGAACCGATCACCCTTCGCATTGCTGTTGCCCGCCACACCGGCGACCAGTCCACCTCCTACAACGCAAAGCCCTTCGTTACCAAGTCTGTTGCCGAAACCGGCCTGAATTTCGAATTCATCGAAATGACCACCGACGTTGAAGTGCAGCTTTCCACCATGCTCGCCTCCGGCGACGACATGCCCGACATCTTCCTGTGCAGCCTCGGAAACCTGTACGAGAAGAACATGGGTCTGTTCGCTGACCTGTCCGGCATGCTCGAAGAGTGGGCGCCCACCGTTGTAGACTACTACAACTCCTTCGGCGTCAACTGGGACGATCTTACCGAGGATGACGGCAGCATCCGCCGCCTGCTCACCGGTATGTATTCCAACCCCGGCAACGTTCCCGGCAACCTCATGTACATCCGCACCGATTGGCTGGAGAACCTCGGCCTTGAGATGCCCACTACCCTTGACGAGTTCTACGATGTACTCGTAGCCTTCAAGGAAGAAGACGCCAACGGCGACGGCGATCCCGACAACGAGCTTCCCCTTGACTTCCTTGCCGGCAACAACCTCATGCGTTGGGCCATCCCCTTCGGCGTAGGCGGAATTTCCGACGACACCCACTACATCGTTAAGGACGGCGTTGTAGAGCCCACCGTCAACACTGCGGCTTACCGCGCGTTCCTTGAGTTCTTCCATCAGCTCTATGTTGAAGGCCTCGTCAATCCCGAAGGCTTCACCCAGACCGGCGACCAGTACAACGCCAACGTAAAGAGCAAGCTGGTTGGCTGCTATGCTGCATGGTCTCCCCACGGCTTCTGGGGCACTGTACCGGATGCCCTCGAGTGCTATCCGCTGCCCGTACTCGCCTCTGACGAATACGAGTATCTCTTCCCCTCCAACAACCCCATTAACATGCAGTTCGGTTTCCAGATCTCGGAAAACTCCAAGCATAAGGAAGCAGCTCTCCGTTGGTGGGACTACCTCTCCAGCGAAGAAATGCGCTGGCTCACCGGTCGTGGCCCCGAAGGCCTCTGCTGGGAGTTCGCTGAGGACGGCGTAACTCATCAGGTACACACCTACACCGAGGAAGACGCTCTGAGAATCTTCGAAGAGTACGGCATGGAAGGCTTTGACTGGACGATGCCCGGCGCCGCCTTCTACATGGATTCCTGGTTCCCGGTAATCGACACCAACACCAGCTATGCTCCGCCCGCTGAAGGCGAAGTTATGGTTCAGGGCTGGATGCGTAAGCTTGGACAGGATGCCATCGGCGAAGAGAACTTCTCCGACTGGATGTCCAACTACATCATCCCCGCCGATGTAACCGAAAAGCTCGCTTTCGCTACCGAAGGCCTGACCGATTTCATCTACGCCTATCGCGCTGAAGCCATCATCAATGGCGTTACCGATGAAAACTGGGATGCTTATGTTGCTGAGCTCGAAGCTTACGGCTATGATTACTACATCGAAGTATACCAGGCCAAGCTGGACAACAATTTCTAAATCGCGATTATTCCCAATTTCCTGCCCGCGCGCGTTACGCGCGCGGGTATTTTAAAAGAGGGAGCATATGAATATGAAGAACATCATTGAAGTTCAGTATGATTTGGCTACGGGCGGACTTAAATCCCTTGTAAACCAAGCGGATCCTAACCATATGAATTGGGTAGAGGGCGCGTCTGTTTGGGGCACGGTCAAAAACGGCGAGCTGGTTTCCTTAACCGAAAAGGAAAACGGCGTCGAGTGCGTGTACAGGACAAAGCATCTGGAGATTACCGCAAACAGATGGCTGTCTGACAACCGTTATCACGAGCGTTATGTGCTTCGCGGCCGCCTTGACGTGGATGTGTTTTTTAATCGCGGCGCAGTCGGCATTTATACGACCTTCAATGATAACTACGAAATCGCTCCGATCAGCATGACGGAAAGGTGCGCGGCGCACATTTGGTGCGGACGCAACACCTCCTATGTCGACGCTGTAAAAATGGGCCCGTGCGATTTCGGCCTTGCGATGGTTCTCACCGAGGGAAGCCTCGACAGCTACAGCGTTGAGCGCCCCTTTGAGCACGGCAGCGACGATCGCGGCGACTTCATCATGCATCCTTCCCCCTTTGATCTAAGGCCGGGCGAAGAAATGACGCTGGAATGGGAGCTTTTCTTCTACGAAACCGGCCGCTTCTATGACGAAATCGAAAAATATCCTTCCGTAGTTCTCGTAAACGCCGATCAGTATACCCTCTTTGAAGGAGAGCGCATTCGTTTTTCCATTAATAAAGAAAACGCATGCGTGTCTTTGGACGGCGAAGCCATTCAAACCCAGACAAAAGACGGAAAAACCTATGTAGATTACCTTCCCAAGCGCAGAGGCGATCACCGATTTGTCATCAAATCGGGCGATGTGGAAACGATCGCAGAATTTTTTGTACAGATTCCCTTTGAGGAGCTTGTAAAAAGACGCGTAAACTTTATTGTAGACAAGCAGCAGTACCATAACAGCAAAAGCGCGCTCGACGGCGCGTACATGATTTACGACAAACAGGATCAGTGCTTGATTTTTGACGAGCTGTTCCCGGACTTCAATGCCTCCCGCGAAAGACTTGTAATGGGCATTTTGATTGCAAAATATTTGCAGTATCGTCCGGACGAACACATTTATGAAAGCCTGATGAAGTACTACCGCTACGTTTCCCGTGAATTCTTTGATGAGGAAACCGGAATGGTGTACAATACAATTGGAAAAAATCCCAAGTTCAAGCGCCTGTACAACGGCCCGTGGATGGGCATGTTCATGATGGAGCTTTATAAGCTTACGAAAGAGGAGCATTTCCTGGACAGCATGATGCGGGCGATGTATCCTTATTATCAAAACGGCGGCGACAACTTCTATCCCAACGGACTTACGATGTATGAAACCGTAGAAGTGCTAAGAAGCGCAGGCCGGCATGAGGACGCCGAAAAAATTTCGGAAATGTTCAAAAAGCATGCGGACAGAATTGCGGCAAACGGCTTAAATTATCCGATTCACGAGGTTCGATACGAACAGACGATTGTAACGCCTGCGGTGAATCTCACGGCGCAGATGTGGATGCTGAACCAAGACGAGAAGCTGGCCGAGTCCTGTAAGCTGCACATGACGGTTCTCAATCGCTTCAACGGACATCAGCCCAGCTATCATTTAAACGACGTGTCCCTGCGCCATTGGGACGGCTATTGGTTTGGAAAGCGCATGATGTACGGAGATACGATGCCGCACTCCGCGTCGGTTCACACGTCGGTGGCGTTCTGGCACTACGCGCAGGTAACGGGCGATCAGGAATATCTGCGCCGCGCGGAAAGCGGAGCGAGAAACACGTTGTGCCTGTTTCATGAGGATGGAAGCGCGTCGGTCTGCTGGCTGTATCCGCTGACCGTAAACGGAATCAGGTGCGAGTATTTCGATGAGTTCTGTAATGAGCAGGACGGCGTATTGTACTATATGATTAAAACGCTTGGAATGCTTGATAAAAAGTGAGACGGCGTATTAAGTAAGGAAAAATCAATTATATGAAGTAATTCAAAAAAGGGAGGATGCCATATGATTCATGTAACTGTGTGGAATGAATTCGTTCATGAAAAGGAAGAGAAAATCGCGAAGGTCTATCCAAACGGAATCCATGAAGCAATTGCGGATCTTTTAAAGAAGGACGAACAGTTCGAGGTTCGTACTGCAACGCTGGATATGCCCGAATGCGGATTGACCGACGAGGTGCTGGCATGGACAGACGTTATGATCTGGTGGGGACATGCCGCGCACGCAAAAGTACCGGATGAAATTGTCAACAAGGTTGTAAACCGCGTATACGAAGGAATGGGCTTTATCGCGCTGCATTCCGCGCACCGCGCAAAGCCGTTTGTAAAGCTCATGGGCACCACTACCAGACTTAAGTGGCGCGTAAACAACGAAAAAGAGCGCGTATGGCTGGTTGAGCCCGGACATCCCATCGCCAAGAACCTTCCCGAATATATCGAAATCCCCGAGGAAGAAACTTATGGCGAGCATTACGACATTCCCGCGCCGGACGAATTGGTATTCATCAGCTGGTTTGCAGGCGGCAATGTGTTCAGAAGCGGCTGCTGCTACTATCGCGGCGCGGGTAAGGTGTTCTATTTCCGCCCGGGTCATGAGGAATTCCCGATTTACTATATGGATGAAATCGGACAGGTAATCAGAAACGCGGTTGAATGGGCGCAGCCGGTTAAGAGAGAAAAGGTATACTACGGCTTTTATGAGCCGCTTGAGAAGCTATAAGCAATAAGGAGGAAATGAATATGGTACGCGTTGGTGTTGTAGGCGTAGGCGGAAACGGATCAGGTCATGTTCGTCGCACTTCCGCGATAAAAAATGCAGAGGTTGTTGCAATCTGCGATATTGATCCTATAAAACTTAAAAATATCGGAGACGAGTTTGGTATTGCCGAAGACCATCGTTTCCTTGATTATAAAGATCTGATCGCATGCCCTGATGTCGAGGCGGTTGAAATCAGCACACCCAACTATATGCACTGCGAAATTGCTTTAGCGGCGGTCAAGGCGGGGAAGCCTATCAATGTTGAAAAGCCGTTGGATATCAACGTTGAAAGAACCAAAGAGTTAGCGGAAGAGCTTGAAAAAACCGGAATCCGCAACATGGTTTGCTTCAGCTATCGTTTTAAGAGCGCCGTTCGCTACGCCAAGGATATTTTAGATGAAGGCCTTTTGGGCGACATTTACACTGTGAACATCGCGTATCAACAATCCGGTGCGCTGATTCCCGGCCGCAGACTCGAGTGGAGATTTGAAAAAGAAAAGGCCGGCTCGGGAACGCTGGGCGATCTCGGCTCTCACTTAATCGACATGGCGATGCTTCTATGTGGCAACATCAAGAGCGTTTCTGCGCAGATGGGAACGGCAGTCAAGAGTCGCCGAAGATTGGACAGTGAAGAATATGCCGATGTAAACGTAGACGATTTCTGCAATTTCGTCGCTCAGTTTGAAAGCGGCGCTTCCGCAGTATTCAGCGTAACCAAGTGCGCAATCGGACACAGCAATACCATCAAGTTTGAGGTATTCGGAAGCAAGGGAGTTATATCCTTTAACCTGAACGAGCCCGATACGCTGGATGTGTGCGTCGGAAAGATTGACGTAGAGAGCAACGGACTCCATACCATTCAGGTTCCGGCGCGCTATCGTGTGGATCAGCAGGAGACCTTCATAAACATGTGCGAAGGTATCGAAACACCGCTTTTGCCCACCGTGGCAGATGGCGTAAAGGTTCAAAAGGTTCTGGACGCTGTAATTCTTTCTGCCGAAACCCAAAGAGTTGTAAATATCGACTAAGGAAGAATTGGAAAAACATAACGGGAAAGGCATGCAGGAAAATGCTCTGCATGCCTTTTTACTACGTATTCCTATCAAAAATCTATGTTGATTTTTAAAGCAGTGCGCGTAAGCGAATTTTTTAGGGCGTCCTTCTGAAAAATTGACGGTTGGATTGGTTTAGTTCTAAAAGGCGCACCATTTCAGCAATCGGCTTGTCATCGCGGGAAAATTCATGCACGCCCTCAAACACCGTAAAGTCCACCCAATCGGTGCCGACCTGACCGCACATTTCGCGGATGCGCTCAAAGGCTTTCTGACTGAACTCCGCCTTGAACAGCGGATCATTCTGTCCCATTTGAAGCCAGATC
>JAEDIV010000155.1 GCA_016296675.1 Clostridia bacterium | reverse complement strand
CGATATAAATGCAACTCCAGTGCCTGCAAATTATTTGTTTGAAAGGATAGGACTATTGCGGTTTTACTGTATCACTGGCCACAAAAATATGCAACCGACTCGAAGCTTCCTTGTTTCTGCCGTTAGTTTCCTTTTGGCAGAGTCAGATATAATAATTCTATTTATTTAAAATGACAGGGGCAAACTTCCCCTGTCAAATCTTTTATCCTGCCGCATCCAGCATGTTTTCGATAAATATCCCGTACCCTCTCGTCGGATCGTTGACCAAAACATGGGTCACTGCTCCCACCAGTCTGCCGTCCTGAATAATGGGTGACCCTGACATGCCCTGTACGATGCCGCCGGTTTTGTTTAAAAGCGCAGGATCCGTGATCTTGATCAGGAAATTGCGGTCGTTTGCGCCTTTGTCAATGGAGATGATGTCGATTCCGTATACGTCCGGGCCGGTTTCGGAGATGGTGGAGATGATTTCGGCGTGGCCGGTTTTTACCTGATCAATATCCGCCGTTTCCATGGGGCCGGAATAAAGGTAATCGGACAGGTTCATTTTTGTAAACGTGCCCTTGATGCCGCTGGGCGCATTTTCGGTGATTTCGCCTAAGATCTCGCCGTCATTGAGAAATGCGCCCGAAAGCTCGCCCGGCGCGCCTTTTTCACCCTTGATAATGCCGATCAGCTGCGCATTTTTGAGTAGTCCACCGGTGATCGGTACGACAATCCCTGCGTCCGGATCGCTGATGGAATGGCCGAGCGCGGCAAATTCACCCGTTTGGGGATCGATATAGGTGAGCGTTCCAAGTCCTGCCACGCTTTCCCTGACCCATGCGCCGATTTTGGGTTTTCCGTCTCTGGGGTCGGTGGCGGGCGTGAGGTTCAAGGAAAGCGTTTCGCCGCCGCGCATGACCTCAAGGGTGTTCGTGGTTCCGGGACGTACGTTTTCTGAAAGCGAACGAACGTCGTCAATGGTAATGCCGTTGATTTTTGTAATTACGTCTCCGTTTTTAAGGCCTCCCAGCCTTGCGGGACTGGGCGAAGATCCCAGATCCGATGCGCCCACATACACAAGGCCGTCCGTCTTGACCGTCACGCCCACCAGCTGCCCGCCCGGGATCAGCTCGCGGCTTTCAGAAACCGCGGATGCCGGCCAGAGCAAAACGGATGCAATCAGAAAAACGGCCAGGCGTTTACAGGTTTTCCCCATCGTTGATTCCCCCCTTCGCGTTTGATCCGATGGCTATTGTCTCACGAAGGGGCGCACGCATATGCTGGCAGTTCGCGGATGGGTGCGGCTTACTTTTATGGAAATGCTAAATTTTTAAAAAAAGCAATCTTTTTTCAAAAAAGAAGCGAGAAAAGCATTTTTCATGGTATAATAGGGTATTGAAGATATTTCACGCGAGGATGAAGCGATGCAGGGACACAATATCGATGTTGACTGTGCAAAAACAGGCATGCTGAACAAGCATGTGCTGGCAGCGCTGTCCGGCGGCGCGGATTCTGTGGCGCTTGTGCATCTTTTAAATGAACTTCGTCTTCAGGGAAAAATCAAACTTACGCTTGCGCATTTTGAACACGGCATCCGGGGTGCGGAATCGAAGGAAGACCAGAAATTCGTCATCGCGCTTTCCCAAAAGCTGGGTGTTCCCCTGATCACAGAATCGGCCTGTGTCACAGAAGAGGCCGAAAAAACAGGCGAAGGGATCGAAAGCTGCGCCCGGCGGCTCAGACATGATTTTCTGCGCCGCGCCAAAGAAGCGTCCGGTGCGGATCTGATCGCGACTGCGCATCACAAAAATGATCAGGCCGAAACGGTACTTATGCATATCCTGCGCGGCGGCGGTCTGTCCGGTGCGCGCGGCATGAGTGAAACAGACGGCATCTATGTGCGCCCGCTTCTTAAGTATTCCAAAGCCGATCTGATCCGATACCTCCATTCGCTTGGCGAAAGCTGGCGCGAGGATTCGACCAATTTTCTTAAGGACAATCCGCGAAATCTTTTGCGGCTTGAAGCGATGCCTGTAATTGAAAAAGCCTATCCTTCTTCTGCGGACGCGCTTTTCCGTTTTTCCGAAATTGTACGCGCAGAGGATGAATATATGGATTTTCAGGCGCAGGCCGCTGCTAAAAGGATGACGGAAAACTTTATGGGCGTATGGGTTTTGAAAAATCCGGAAAGCTATCCCGTCGCGCTTGTAAGGCGCGTCATCAAAAAAATCGTGCCCGGATTCGGCTTTGACGAAATCGAGAAAATCCGTCTGTGCACATCCCGCGTAAGCCTGCCGGCCGGACATCAGGCCTTCATGCGCGATAAGCAGATTTACATTGTGCCGCCTATTAAAAATCCGCAAAGCGTGCCGTTTTCCCTTATAGAAGAAACCGTTTTGCGCGGCATATGCACGTTTGAAATTCTGAAAAGCGATTCCCCCGAGCGTTCAGCCGGCTTTACCTTCGTTGAAAGGATCAACCCCCTGCCGCTTGAAGGCGCAGTCGTTCGAACCCGTATGGACGGCGACTTCATGCGTCCCTTAGGCCTGAACGGAAAAAAGAAGCTTGTAAGCGATATCATGATCGACAGAAAAATTCCCCTTCCCCTGCGAAACAGGCTGCCTGTAGTTGCAAAAGGGAGCGAGGTATTCTGGCTCGTGGGCGCGGGGATCAGCGATGCCATCAAAACCGGAGAAAATACATCTTCCATTACAGTGAAAGCAATATTCAATCATAAATACGGAGGAGAAATACAATGAAAAACGATATGAAGTCCATCCTTCTTGACAGCGATACCATCAGAAAACGCGTGCATGAGCTGGGCCAGGAAATCACCCGTGATTATCAGGACGAAGCGCCGCTGATGATCTGCATACTGAAAGGCTCTGTCGTGTTCTATGCTGATCTCGTTCGCGAAATCGATCTGAACGTAGGATTTGAATTCATGACGGCGTCCAGCTACGGAAGCGCGACGGTTTCCTCCGGCGAAGTCAAGATTGTTTCCGAACTGGACAACAAAATTGTGAACCGTCATGTCATCCTGGTGGAAGACATCGTGGACAGCGGCCGCACCATCGCCTATATTAAAAACGACATGCTGAAAAAGGGCGTTAAGAGCCTGAAGGTCTGCGCGCTTCTGGATAAGCCCGATCGCCGCGTGACCGACGTTCAGGCGGACTACTGCGGATTTGTCATCCCGGATGAATTCGTGGTCGGCTACGGCCTGGACTTCGACCAGAAATACCGCAACTTTCCGCACATCGGCGTTTTGAAAAACGAGATGTACGAAAATAACGCAGATTAACTTACATTTTATCATTATGGCATATGAAAGATCGGAAGCAGTGTTTGAAAATGTATGCCGGACATGATATAATAAGAATGATAAAAGGGACGCATGGACAGGTATGCATGCGCCGGAAGAGAGGATTACCCTATTGAATGACAAGAAAAAAGGCTTGCTGAAAAGCTTTCTCATCTACGTTCTCATCATTGGCGGTATTTTTCTGATCGTCCATTTGGTCGGAACGCCGAAAAACACAGTCAAGAAACTCACCTATTCCGAGCTTCTGAGCTGGATTGACCAAGATATTCAGAATCACAAGGAGCTCGAGGGCGCGGATCCCGAAAAGACAATCAAGAGCGTGATCATCGTTGAAAACGAGCTGGTCGGCATCACTGATAAATCCGCAATCTCCGATAAGAATTTCAGCATCAGCGTTTACGACATTTATGCTTCGATTCCCTCGCAGGAGCAGTTCTTCGCTGATGTAAACCGGATCTATGAAAAGTATTCCGGCGGCGAGAGCGTCAGCCCCACGGATTATCTGTTCACCTCCAGTGTCCAGCAGCCGGAAGGCGTAAGCTGGTGGGTGGAGCTTCTGCCGATTCTGATCATGGTGGTCATGTTCGGCGGACTTATGCTGTTTGTCATGCGCGCGCAGACGAGCGGCCCGAACAAGGGCGCCAACAGCTTTGTGCGCGGCAGAACCAAGCTCACTGATCCCAGCCAGAACGTTACCCGTTTCGGCGATGTTGCAGGCGCGGATGAAGAGAAGGAAGAGCTCAAGGAAGTCGTCGATTTCCTGAAATCGCCTGATAAATACACCAAGGTCGGCGCGCGCATTCCGCACGGCGTTCTTCTGATCGGCCCGCCCGGCACGGGCAAGACCCTGCTTGCCAAGGCAGTTGCAGGTGAAGCAGGCGTTCCGTTTTTCACCATTTCCGGCTCCGAATTTATGGAGATGTACGTAGGCGTCGGCGCAAGCCGCGTGCGCGATCTGTTTGAACAGGCCAAGAAAAACGCGCCCGCCATCATCTTTATCGACGAAATCGACGCCATCGGCCGCCAGAGAGGCACAGGCCTGGGCGGCGGACACGACGAAAGAGAGCAGACGCTCAACCAGCTGCTGGTCGAAATGGACGGCTTTACCAAGAATGTGGGCGTAATCGTCATGGCTGCCACCAACCGCAACGATATCCTCGATCCCGCGCTCCTTCGTCCCGGCAGATTCGACCGCCAGGTGCTCGTCAACTATCCCGACATCAAGGGAAGAGAAGAGATTCTTAAGGTTCACTCCCGCGGAAAGCCCCTTTCAAAGGATGTGGACATCCATACCGTTGCCGCGCTTACGCCGTATTTCACCGGCGCGGACCTTGCCAACATCATGAATGAGGCAGCGCTTCTGACGGCGCGAAACGGCAAGAGTGAAATCACCATGGAAATCATCGAAGAGGCCATCAACCGCGTATCCATCGGCCTTCAGAAAAAGAGCCATGTGATTTCTCCCGAGGACAAGAACCTGGTCGCCTATCACGAAGCCGGCCACGCCATCGTGTCCTATGCGATTCCCGAGTGCGAGCGCGTTCAGGAAATCACCACCATTCCGCGCGGCATGGCGGGCGGTTATACCAAGTATATGCCCGATGAAAGAAGCCACTATGTAACCAGCGCAAAGCTGCGCGCCCGCATCGCAAGCTCCCTGGGCGGCCATGTCGCCGAGCGCATCGTCTTTAATGACGTTACCAGCGGCTCCACTTCCGATATCAAGAGCGCGACTTCCATTGCCCGAAGCATGGTCACCGAATACGGCATGAGCGATCTTGGCCCCATCTTCTTATCGGGCGAGCGCGAAGTCTTCCTGGGCAAAAACTTCCAGCAGACTTCTGCCGGCGTGAGCGAATATCTCAACAAGCGCATTGATGCTGAAATCAGCCGCCTCTTAAGTGAAGGCGAACAGCGCGCCACGCAGATCCTCACCGATTACCGTGAGAAGCTGGACGGCATCGTGAAGATCCTTCTTGAAAAGGAAACGATCAACCGCGAAGAATTCGAATCCTTCATGGAAGACCGTCCCTACGATCCGGCCCGCGCCGAAGCCTATCGCATGGGCAAAAAGCCGGAAGAGATCAAGAAAGAAGAAGCCCAAGAGAATGCGCAGGATGCGCCGGCTTCGAAAGAAACCAACGAATAAAAACTCAATATGATAAAAACCAAAGCGCAGGCATGGATAAACGCCTGCGCTTTGGTTCAGATCATCAACAAACCCCTGGGTGTGGTTTGGAGAGGGAGCGCACTCCCTCTCCATTTTCAATCGATTTTGGCGGCATGTACGCCTAAATCGCGCGTTT
>JAEDIV010000154.1 GCA_016296675.1 Clostridia bacterium | reverse complement strand
GCGTACATGCCGCCAAAATCGATTGAAAATGGAGAGGGAGTGCGCTCCCTCTCCATACCTCTCCCGGAGGTTTGTTGATGATCTGAAACGGCGCACAGACAAACTGTCTGTACGCCGTTTTTCATGGGTTCAGTGCTGTTTAGAATCCTCCGAACATGCCCGAGAAGAAATCTCGCATTCCGCCTTTTGGCTCGTCAGCGGTAGCTTCGGCAGCGGTTTCTTCTTCCTCGTTGCTTTCCGCAGCATTCTCGTTCGTTTCGGTTTCCGGCGCAGGATCGTCCTCTGTCTGCGTTTGGGTTTTCGCAGATTCCTCCGCCGTCATTTCCTCTTCGATGCCGCTTGCAATGCCGGAGAATACATTTTCAAAAAACCCGGAAAATCCCTTGTTCTCCGAACCGGCGACGATCACGCTTGTCGGGCCGTCCGCGCCGCCGATAATGCCGACAGAATATGCTTCGCCGCCGGCAGTATCCTCATTGGAATCAGCGGGATCGGACGGAAGTGTCATTTCATCAGTATTTTCATGATTAGCGGTGTTGTCAGATTCCTTTGCCTGTTCGGGCGCGGGCGCAGCCTCCGTTTCTTCGTCCGCTGCGCTCATGCTTGCCGGCGGCAGGAATGAACGCGTTTCTTCTCCGTCATAGCGGAAATAGAACGTCACGCATTCATAGTGCCATTTTCCGTTCACTTCATATTCGTAAAGATAGATGCGGTCGGTGTTCAAAAGATTTCCGTCCTGGTCAAAGGAGGGAAGGAACAGATCGACATAAATGCCGTCGGTGGCAATATAGTTCATAAACATATATTCCTTCGTCGACCAGTTTCCCTCAAACGCGCTGACATACATTATTTCGCCCGGCGCATCGATGTACAGATACGCGCAGACATTGTTCGGATTTTCATATGCATACTCGGGATCCGCAATAAATTCAAATACGCCCGGCGCAACCTGACCGCCGTCGAGCAATTCCGTGTCCACCCACGCGTAATCGGACGTGGGCGCATATTCAACGCCCATCCAGCGCACACCGGATTCATAGTTGTTCCACTCGCCCGGAACATCTTCAAACGTCACATACTGAACGGCCAGCGCGCTCGGTGCAACCATCATGATAACCAGAACCAACGCCAATAACGCTTTTGCACACCTCATTGTCATACGCCCTCCTTATAGAACAAGAATTTTCTATATTATACTAAATTCCTCCCTTCAATACAAGAACTATTCTGCTTTGCGCAGGTTTTGTCAAAAGAATGTAAGATTTGGTTTTCTCCTCCCGACTTAAACCAATGCATTCGCCAAATCATTTTAAAGACAAACCGTCCGAACCCGCTTTCCTCTATGGACTTTTTCTTCAAAATCCTGTATAATGGACATCAAATGAGAGCAAATGGAGTTGACACATATGGACTTTAAAACTGAAATTTCCGCATTGGCGGCCGAAGCCATCAAAACCGCTTTCCCCGGCGCAGAAATCGACGCGGAAACTGCCGCCGGCATGCTGGAAACCCCGCCGGATCAGGCGATGGGCGACTATGCGCTGCCCTGCTTCAAGCTTTCCAAGACCTTGAGAAAAGGCCCGCCCATGATTTCGGACGCGCTCGCTGGGCACATTTCCGCGCCCTTCCTTGATCGCGTGGAGAGCGTAAAAGGCTATCTCAACTTCTTCGTCAACCGCGCAACCTATTCTGAAGAAGTGCTTGAAAAAGCGCTCAAAATGGGCGAAAGCTACGGAAGCGGCAATGACGGCGAAGGCAAAAACATCGTCATCGACTATTCCTCCATCAACATCGCAAAGCGCTTCCACATCGGCCATCTTTCCACCACCATGATCGGAAACGCGCTTTATAAAATGTACAAATTCCTCGGCTACAATGTAACCGGCGTCAATCACCTGGGCGACTGGGGCACCCAGTTCGGCAAGATGATCGCTGCTTACAAGCGCTGGGGCGACAGGGAAACCGTCATCAAGGGCGGCGTAGACGAGATGGTCAAGCTCTATGTCCGCTTCAACACCGAGGCGAAGGAAAATCCCGCGCTGGATGACGAAGGCAGAGCATGGTTCAAGGCCATCGAAGACGGAAATCCCGAGGCGCTTGAAATTTTCAACTGGTTCAAGGAAGTCACTCTCGCCGACGCCAACCGCGTATACGATATGCTGGGCGTAACGTTCGACTCCTATGCCGGCGAAAGCTTCTACAACGACAAGATGCAGCCGGTCATCGATGAACTTCGCGAAAAGAACCTTCTCGTCGAAGACAAGGGCGCGCAGATCGTTAAGCTGGATGACTATAACATGCCCCCCGCCATCATCCTGCGCTCCGACGGCGCGACGCTGTACGCCACGCGCGATCTGGCCGCGGCGCTTTACCGCCACAACACCTATAATTTCGACAAGAACCTCTATGTCGTAGCCTATCAGCAGGACCTGCACTTCAAGCAGATTTTCAAAGTTATGGAGCTTTTGGGCTGGGATTGGGCCAAAGGCTGCGAGCACGTCAATTTCGGTATGGTTTCCTTTGAAGGCCAGACGCTGTCCACCCGCGAAGGCCGAATCGTATACCTTGAAGATCTTCTCAACCAGTCCATCGAAAAGGCCGAAGCCATCATCGAGGAAAAGAGCCCGAACCTCGAAAACAAGAAAGAGGTTGCCAAGACCATCGGTATCGGCGCAGTCGTATTCTTTGCGCTGTACAACGGCCGCATCAAGGACATCGACTTCTGGTGGGACCGCGCGCTCAACTTCGAAGGCGAGACCGGCCCCTACGTCATGTACACCCATGCAAGAAGCTGCTCTGTACTCAGAAAAGCCGGCGAATGCTTAGCCGCGCCCGATTATTCCGCGCTGAACGCGCCCGAAGCGCAGGCTGTTGTCAAGCTCATCGACGCCTTCCCGGAAACCATCCGCCTGGCGCTTCAGAGAAGCGAGCCTTCCCTGATCACACGCTTCAGCGTTGAACTTGCCAAGGCGTTCAACAAATTCTATTACGAATCCAGAATTCTGGATGACGATATGTCGGCAAGACGCGCAAAGATCAACCTGACCATCGCCGCCAAGACCACCATCAAGACGGCACTTGGCCTGATCGGCATCGGCGCGCCGGAGAGAATGTAAGAAATAATAACCACCTTTAAGGAGGATGCGCCCTATGTATGTAATGAAAATGAAGCCCTATTACCGCCACGGCGAAATGACGCCCTGGGGCGGCAGCATGTTAAGAGATGTTTTCATGAAGGACGCGCCGGCAGACCGATGCGGCGAAAGCCTTGAAGTCAGCGCCCTTTCCGGCATGGAAAGCGTGATCGTAAACGGCGAATACGAGGGCAAAACCTTAAAGGAAGTCCTCGATATGGACTATGAAGCCATCGTGGGCGAAGCAAAAAAGCCCTTTCCCCTGCTTCTTAAGATTCTGGATGCGAAGGAGACCCTTTCCGTTCAGGTTCATCCCGGCGACGACTACGCCATTCCCAACGAAGGCAAGTACGGAAAGACCGAGGCATGGATGATCTTAAACGCTGAAATCGGCGCAAAGATCGCCTTCGGCTTAAAGCCCACAGACGAACCCCTTTCCGACATCGTTGCCCGCGGCGAATTTGAATCCGCGCTTAACTGGGAAATCGCCCGTCCCGGCGATGTGTATTACATTCCCCACGGCATGGTGCATGCCCTGGGCGGCGGCGTACAGGTCTACGAAATCCAGCAGTCAAGCGATGCCACCTACCGCTTCTGGGACTGGGGCCGCGTAGGAAAGGACGGAAAGCCGCGCGAGCTGCACACGAAGAAAGCGCTCGACGTTACCCGTGCGAATCTCAAGGCGGAGCGTACTCCCGGCGCGACCGTTATTACAGAAGGCGGAAGCATTACCCACTTTGTTTCGGATGAAAACTTCTCCCTCGCCCGTCTGAACGTCGCAGGCCGCATGCCCCTTCCCGAAGGCAAGATGGCCTTTTTGACCCCCATGGGCGAATGCGAAGTCGAATGGGACGGCGGCAAAATCGCCCTCGCTCCCTTTGAAACCGCCCTCGTTCCCGCATGCGTTAAGGGCGCGTGCGTCATCGGCCGTCTGCCGGTGCTTATGTCCGGCATGCCCGATTCTGAAAATGTGAAGGCCGCGCTCGGCTATCGCGCAGAAAACGTAGCCGGCCTCACCGAATAAAAAACACCTATAAGTCAGGAGATGGAAGTATGCCGAAAATCACTTTTATGGGCGCAGGTTCCACTGTATTTGCAAAGAACGTGCTGGGCGACAGCATGATGACCCCCTCTCTCGCCGAAAGCGTCATCGCGCTTTATGACATCGACGCGGAGCGCCTTCGCGAAAGCGAGCTCATGCTCTCCGCCATCAACAACAACCTCGGCAACAAAGCCAAAATCGAAACCTATCTCGGCGTAGAAAACAGAAAGGACGCCCTGCGCGGCGCCAATTATGTCGTAAACGCCATTCAGGTCGGCGGCTATGATCCCTGCACGATCATCGACTTTGAGATTCCCAAGAAATTCGGTCTCAAGCAGACCATCGCCGACACCCTCGGAATCGGCGGCATCATGCGCGCCCTTCGAACCATCCCCGTCATGATCGATTTTGCCCGCGATATGGAACAGGTCTGCCCGAACGCGTGGTTTTTGAACTACACCAACCCCATGGCCATGCTGACCGGCGCCATGCTTCGCATGACCAATGTTAAGACCGTCGGTCTCTGCCACAGTGTTCAGGTCTGCGCAAGCCACCTGCTCAACCAGCTCGGCATGGAATACGACGATTCCGTTCAGTGGAAGATCGCCGGCATCAACCATCAGGCGTGGCTTCTCGAGCTCACCAAAGACGGTGTAGACCTCTATCCCGAGGTCAAGAGACGCGCTCTTGAGAAAAACGCCACCGAAAAGCATGGCGATATGGTGCGCCTCGAGCTCATGCGCCGTTTCGGCTACTACATCACCGAATCCAGCGAGCACAACAGTGAATACACTCCCTGGTTCATCAAGGACAAGTATCCGGAGCTCATTGACAAGTTCAATATCCCGCTCGACGAATATCCGCGCCGCTGCATCCACCAGATCGAAGACTGGAAAAAGCGCAGGGACGAGCTCATCAATAATCCCACCCTCACCCACGAGCGCACCCATGAATACGCTTCCTATATCATGGAAGCCATGGAAACCAACAAGCCCTATAAGATCGGCGGAAACGTACTCAATAACGGTCTGATCACGAACCTTCCCAGAAACGCCGTTGTCGAAGTTCCCTGCATGGTCGATAAGTCCGGCGTCATGCCCTGCTATATCGGAGACCTCCCCGAGCAGTGCGCCGCGCTCAACCGCACCAACATAAACGTCCAGCTTCTCACCATCGAAGCAGCCCGCACCCTCAAAAAGGACTATATCTACCAGGCCGCCCTCCTCGACCCCCACACCTCCTCTGAGCTCAATATCGACGATACCATAAAGCTCGTAGACGCCCTGATCGAAGCCCACGGAGACTGGATGCCGAAATTTCATTAATCATGACCATCAAAAACCCGGCAGTAAAACTGCCGGGCTTTTTCATATAAAAAAAGAATGCCGATATGAACTTCGGCATTCTCAGATCATCAACAAACCTCCGGGAGAGGTATGGAGAGGGAGATAACTTCCTC
>JAEDIV010000153.1 GCA_016296675.1 Clostridia bacterium | reverse complement strand
TTTCATGGAGATACACGATTTACGGAGTTTGAATGTATTTTGAGACAGCGCCTTTATTCTGTCAAACGCGCTGCAGTGTGTTTCTCTAAAATCAAATAACACTTGATTTGCCAGATATTATTAGACTTCAGTCTGTTTTTATGGATATTCAAACTTTATTTCATTTTTAATTGCGTACTTCCATCCATTATTCATCATATTATATATATACTTCTCTTCTTATTACAGACTTCGGTTTGTTTTGTAATTCTTTCTTGCAGATAATTAAGCATTTCAAATCGCCGACAATCCGTCAGCGCCCGCAATTTCATCAAGACTTTGGTCTGTTTTAATTACAAATCCTCATTTATCAATCGTATTTCTTTGCTTTATAGTCTGTTATTTAAAAAATTTCTAAATAATATCATATATTTTATAAAGACTTTAGTCTGTTTAATAGAGAATCAAACGTCCTGATGCTGTGTTTTTCAAGTATGCATCAGGACGTTTCTTCATTTATGCAAATATGATTTTCTTATCCTCTGCCGCTTTATCAAGGATGAATTTCACGTGTTTTCCATCGCATTCCGCTTCATATTCGCCTCTGAAACCGGTCAGTTCAACTTCTCCGTTTTCGTCTGCAGCAAGCGTTACATCGGTGTGCCAGTCGCGCTTGATGCGCTGCATCATCGCGTCATAAGAAGGTTTATGGCTGCCGTCGAGACGGACAAGTCCGGCGGGCGCGCCCAGCCAGGCGCCGTCGCAGAAGTCCCAGTTGGTGAAAGCTTCTACCAGCGGATGGGCAAAGAGCTCATCGATCATCGCCATAAAATCGCGCGCCTGTCTGTCCTCTCCCTCCGGCGTGGTGGGCCACTCAGGCACCTTCCAGTCGTTGAGATCCACGATATGCGGCGGCATGAGATCGCCGGAAACAAAGGTGTTCTCGGTAAAGTGAATGGGCTTATTAAAGCTTTCGAACCGTCCAAGCACTTCATTCAGCTTATCAAGGCCCCAGAATCCCTGATGCTGATGGGACTGAATACCGATGACATTGATATCAACGCCCGCATCCAGGCAATCACTGATCAGTTCTTTATATTTTTCGCTGGTGTTGAAGTCGTTTAAAAGCAGCGTAGCGTTCGGATCCACATTATGCGCATGCGCAAACAGCGCCTTGATCAGCCCAACTCTGCCCATTTTCTGGCAAAGCGGCGTAATGGCGTTTTTCTCCGCAGTAAAGATGGGCATAATGACGACTTCGTTGATGACATCCCACATCGTGACATAATCCTTAAAAGCAGTCATTTCGCGAGTAATGCGGGCAATCTGGTTTTCAAAGACCTCGTCCACCGTCTTTTCCATCAGCCACTTGGCGGCAACCGTATGCCAGCAAAGCGGATGGCCTTTGAGCTGCACGCCGTGCTCGCTTAAAAACTTGGCAGCACGAAGGATTTCTTCCTGTTTGGTTTCGCCTTCTCTGGGCTCATAGGTGCCCTGATAGAAAGGCAGCGTGCCGAAATTGAAAAGCGCGGACCAGGAGTTCCACATTTTTTCAAGCTTTTCTTTTCTCTGCGGAGCAATTCCGCTTTTCAGCATATCGCTGAGCCAGAAGATATTGCAGCCGAACTTGAATTCGTGGTTTTTAAGGGTAAAGCGAACCTTTCGGCCGGACATGGCCTTTCCGCTTCCATCGGTCAGCGTAAGCTTCATCGTTGATTTTCTGTGCTGATAGCGATCCATACAACCCCTCTTTTCATAAGATGTAAATGCCTGTGTTAATTATATCATATATTTCCATATAAGAAAACAGTCCGGTCTTCCCATAACCTCATGATTTTGTCCCAAAAATATGCATGCGGCGCCGAAGACACGCTTCCCGCGCCGCACATTCCTTTATTTTTTAATGACCGTAATTTCGATATCTTCGCCGCCGTCTGCAAGCGCAATCACGTTGTCTCCATCCATTTCATAGCCATCAGGCAGCATCAGCACATGCATCTCCCATATACCGGGCAAAAGCGAAAACGCGCTTTGACCGTTTTCATCCGTCACATAAACGCTGCATACCGTATCATCGCACACCTGAAGCATTGCGCCGGCAACGCCGTTTCCGTTCTGGTCAGTCACTTTCACCGTGTAGTCATATACTTCTTCGCCCTCAAGGCCGTCTTCGATATCCTGCTCATATGTCCATACAGCCGGGTTTTCCTCATCCTGGCTCGCCAGAGCCATCATTGCATCAAGATTTTCTTCATCCATGAAATACATGACTGTCTTTTCAGGATCAAGCGCCGGGTCGGAGTAAAAGTACACCGTTGAATACGGATATCCCGTCTCACTCATGCTGTCGCAGCCCAGAGTCAGACGATAATATCCGTCCTCATCCGGCTCGATAGCAGAAATCGCATGGCCGGATCCGTCATAATCGCTGACAATACAGGCAATTTCAGGATCGATCTGATTGGTAATTCCAAGCTTGATCTCCGCCTGGGAACCGTTCAGCACATAGGCTTCAAATTCTCCGAAATAGTATTCCAGTGTTCCCGAAGGATCAAAAATCAATACCTTTTTGCTGTTTGGCGAAGCAATTTCAAGCGTCATCCTGTCATGCACAGGATACTCCGGATTCAGGGAAAGCGCTTCCAATGCCTCCGCAGCCGGAACAACCTTGATCGTGTCGATCCATATACAGTCGCTGCCCGCGCTTTCACCCATATTTTTCACATAGGTGATTTCAATCTGATGTTCACCCGAATAGCCAAACGGATGGGCATAGGTCATCCAGTCGTGCTCACCGCCGAACACTTTTACAACCGTATTATCGATACAGATCTTCATAAGGTCAAACATGGGCTCTGTGGACGTTTTGAATTCTACAACCAGTACATCGCCGATGTTTGCGCTGGTTCTTCCCTTTAACGATGCATAGCTGTTTCCCACGCCCGTATTCGACGCCATGACGACATCCCTTCCGTCCTTCTGATAAATGGTCATCGGCCAGGCATATTCGTCGGCGCTGTTATAAAACTCGATCTTGCCGTCCGGTTCATTGAGCGCCTGCATAAGCTGCGTCTGATCCGAAGGCGCAACAGAAGGATGCTTCCGCAAGAACGCTTCGAACAAATTTCTGAAATCGTCCGTGCTCGACATTGCCGAGCTTTCAACAAATTCAATCCGTCCGGTCTTGCTGATGAGCGCGGTGGTCGGAATGTACTGGGCATTGAAAAGATAGGCAAGATTTGCGGTATCCTGCCCCATAGGGAATGTCAGGCCCAGATCCTTTGCAAATTCACCGATGGTCTTTTTGGTATCGTTCGCATCGCAGGAAACAGCGATAATCTCAACCCGGTCGGAATATTCCTTATATGCTTCTTCCATATAAGGAAATTCACTTCTGCACGGTCCGCACCAGCTGGCCCAGATATTGATCATAACAAGTTCCTTGCTTTTGAGCGTCTCGTACAAAGAGATGCTTTTCCCATCATGCGTAACGATGGTGAAATCATTCATGATATCGCCCGCCTGATACGTGCCCGAAGCATTTGAAACCGCAAAAATCCCCAACGCCAAAATAAGCGTCATGACCAAAGCAATATATTTTTTCATATGTTTCCTCCATATAATAATCCGTTTTCATTATATCAATCCCTTTTTCCCCTGTCAAGAATCGCACGCGCGTTGCGAAAGGCAGGCTGCTATGCTATAATACGGATACACTCTGTCAAAAGGAAACATGCCTATGAACAAAAAAACAATCGCTGTAAAGACGCTGGCTGCAATAAGCGTATCTGCGCTTGCCGTTATGCTTGCCGCGGGCTGCTTATCGCACGTATTATCCGGCGGCCGTCAAACGCAGATGTATTCCGTCTCATCGGTAAGTGCGCATTTTGCCGCGCTTAGCCCTGGATATATTTTTATGATTCTGATTTTGGTTTTGTCGTTCATTTTCTCCTTATCCGAAAAGAAAGACAAGACGCCTTCCTTAGACGCAAGGAAATACAGGCGCGCGCCGGAAAAAACCGCAAAATCGAAAACCGCACAGCGCACCGTCATCTTCGCGTTTTCCATCCTTCTGATTGTGCTGGGAATCATGAACGGAGGACTCAAGGACGTGTTCATCAAGGCCGTCAATATCTGCACGGAGTGCATCGGCCTTGGGTAAAATACTTTCCTATATAAAAGCGCATCTGCCCGCAAAAAGAAGGCTGATCCAGCTGTATGCCTTTTTACTGTATAATGCGCATCTGAAAGGTTTTATCAAAGGCGACATCTTTACAGGCATTACCAAGGCCGCCTGTGTTCCGGGGCTCAACTGTTATTCCTGTCCGGCAGCCGTGGGCGCATGTCCGCTCGGCGCACTTCAGAACGCCCTCGCTTCCAGTCAGCATCGCGCGCCGTATTACGCAATCGGCATCCTGCTTCTGTACGGCCTGATGCTCGGAAGAACCGTCTGCGGCTTTTTGTGTCCGTTTGGCCTTCTGCAGGATCTTTTGTACAAAATCCCTACGTTCAAAATTAAAAAGGGACGCGCGACATACATTCTTTCAAAATTCAAATATCTGCTGCTTGTTTTTCTGGTCGTTCTTTTGCCCCTGTATTCTGCCTTGAAATCCGTACCTCTTCCGGCATTTTGCAAATACATTTGTCCGGCAGGTACGCTGGAAGGCGCGGTTGGGCTGCTCGTTCATCCGGCCAATTCGGACAAGCTTTCCATGCTTTCGTATCTGTTTTCAGCAAAATTTCTGATTCTTATTCTGGTGCTCGCCGTATGCGTATTCACCTTCCGCGCATTCTGCCGTTTTCTCTGTCCGCTGGGCGCGATATATTCGCTTTTTAACCGTTTCTGCATTGTCGGCGTTAAGGTCGACAGCCAAAAATGCGTGGACTGCGGAAAGTGCGTGGGCAAATGCAAAATGGATGTGAGGAACGTCGGCGATTTTGAATGCATCCAGTGCGGCGAATGCATGTCCGTCTGCCCGACCGGAGCAATCTCCATAAAAGCCGGACAGATCACCCTAAGCGGTGCACAGACACTACCACCGCGCAAGCGTAAAAAGAACATCCTTCCAATCCTCGCCGTGATCGTACTTCTCGTATCGCTGGTACTTTTTAATCTCCCTGAAGAGGCAGCATCTGTTTCCGGTCCTGTCCCTCAAACAGTTGTGCCCGACGAAAACACGCTGCCCTTCGGAAAAGAAATCGGCATGCTGGCGCCGGCCTTCACCGCGCCTTTATATTCAGGCGGCGGAGAGGTTTCCCTTTCCGACCTTCGCGGCAAAACCGTGATCGTCAATTTCTGGGCAACCTGGTGCGGCCCTTGCGTCAAGGAACTTCCCCATTTTGAGGAAATCTCCAAAAAGCATGAAAACGATGTCTATGTCCTCGCGCTTCACTCCAACCTCGTCACCGAGGACGTTCAGGCCTATCTTGACAAAACGACGTACACCTTCCCCTTCGGTCTTGACAAAACCGGCGAAATCATCCAATCCTTCGGCGGATCGACCATGCTTCCGCAGACCGTTGTAATCAACAAAAACGGCGTAATCATCTATAACGCGGTCGGAAGCGTGACATACGAAAGCCTTGAAACGCTGATTTTGCAGTCAAATCAGATGTAACCCCGTAAAACAACCGCGCCGCCTCAACTTCTGTGAGGCAGCGCGGTTCAGGTCATCAACAAACCTCCGGGAGAGGTATGGAGAGGGAGCGCACTCCCTCTCCATTT
>JAEDIV010000152.1 GCA_016296675.1 Clostridia bacterium | reverse complement strand
CCATGATGAACAAAGATATACTTAGTATATCACGTTTTATCGTTCTTGAACAGGGATTTTCTGCAAAGTTACAATAAAATTTGTTTACGAGCATTGTATATGCGTGCGATTTGTGCTAAAATTCATTTGATGAAATAGGTTTAAAGGGAGGCTATCCATATGGCAGATATGCTCGCTATTGCAAAAGCGGTTGAAGGCGGAAGAAAAAAGATCGTTGATCAGCTGGTTAAGGAAGCGCTGAACGAAGGCGTTAAGGCGGAGACCATCCTGAATGAAGGCCTTGTTGTCGGCATGACCAACCTCGGCGAGATGTTCAAAAACGGCGAAGTATATGTTCCTGAAGTTCTTGTCGCTGCACGCGCGATGAAAGCCGGCACCGACATTCTCAAGCCCCTGCTCGCAAGTGAAAACGTTCAGTCTCTCGGGAAGGTTGCCATCGGCACCGTACAGGGCGACCTTCACGACATCGGTAAGAACCTGGTCGGCATGATGCTCGAAGGCAATGGCTTTGAAGTGATTGACCTCGGCGTTGACGTTGCGCCCGAAGCGTTTGTGGAAGCTGTTAAAAACGGCGCCCAGGTAATCGGCATGAGCGCGCTCCTCACCACCACCATGCCCATGATGAAAGCGGTTATCGACATGCTGAACGTCGAAGGCCTGCGCGACAAGGTCAAGGTTATGATCGGCGGCGCCCCCATCACGCAGGAATATGCGGATCAGATCGGTGCAGACGGCTATTCCACCGACGCTGCCAGCGCTGCCGAGCTTGCCCAGAAGCTGATTGCATAGTAAGCAGAATAAAAGCATATTGTGATTTGATCTCAAAACAAGGAGATAGTGTCTCCATGGTAGATGTTGCGATTGTCGGCGGAGGCCCGGCGGGAATTGCTGCGGCATTGAACGTGAACATCCGCGGCCTTACGATGCTCCTGTTTTCGGGTCCGAACGGGCTTGGAAAAGTAAAAAGTGCAAAGGAAATCCCCAATTACCTCGGATTTCCGAATGTAAACGGAGAAAAGCTTGCGGGCGCATATGAAGAACATATGCGCCTTACAGGCATTTTGCCGCTTATGAAGACGATTGACCATATTTATCCCATGGGCGACTACTATGCGCTCACGTCGGGCGATGAAATGTGGGAAGCCAGAAGCGTGATTCTGACGACGGGCGTTATGAGCCAAAAGCCTTTAATCGGCGAGGAAGAACTGATCGGCCGCGGCGTAAGCTATTGCGCCACCTGCGACGGCATGCTGTATAAGGGCGGCCATGTGATAGTGCTTGGATATGAGGAAAGCGCTGTAGAGGAATGCGAGTATCTTCTTAAGCTTATGAAGGTTACGTATTTTCCTCTGTATAAGGGCGCCAAAGAGGTGAAGGGCGCCGAGAACATTAACGGCAATAAGCCTGTTTCGCTGAAAAAAGCGGAAAAAGGCGTGATTCTGACAACAGATTCGGGTGAATATCACGGTGATTGCGTGTTTATTTTCAGAAGCGCCATTGCACCCGGAACGCTCCTGATGGGGCTTGATACAGAAAACGGACATATTTGCGTTTCGCGCGATTTATCGACCAATCTGCCCGGTGTATTTGCGGCCGGCGACGTTACCGGACTTCCTTATCAGATCGCAAAAGCAGTCGGCGAGGGAGCCACGGCGGGGCTCAATGCGAACAGGTACATTCAGAGCTTTAAGCGTGCTGACGATTGATATCGGAGGAAAACATGAAGAAAAAACTGGACATGCAAAGAGGAAAGGTAGGAAAGCGGTTTCCGGTTTCGCCGGCAATGATCGTGATTGTCCTTTCGCTTCTTTTGACATTTGTGCTGGAAGTTTTATCCAGGCGTTCTGTTATTGGAGCGGCCGAGTTTCTTGTTAAGCGGCCGACAGTGTTTTTATATAATGCCATCATGGTATCTGTAACGCTGGCGTTTGCCATGCTGTTTCGGAAAAAACTGTTTTCGCTCATGCTGGTTACGGTTGTGTGGCTGGCATTTGGCATCGCAAACTGCGTTCTTTTGTCCTTCAGAACTGCAAGTCCTCTGACAGCTATTGATCTTCAGCTTGGCATGGAAGCCATTGAGATGATCGACGTCTATTTCAAAATCTGGCAGGTCGTATTGATCGGTATTGCGGTTGTGGGCGTGATTGCGCTGCTTGTAATGATCGCTGTCCGCTCGCCCAAATACAGAAAAGAAGGACAGATGGCGCTTCTCAGATTCAGCGGATTTGTGATCGCTTTTCTGATTTCGACCATTTTGATCTTCCAAAACGGCAATATGATTTCGCGCGAGCTTCGCCCTTCTTTGTATGATTCCTATCTCAAATACGGCTTTCCTTATTGCTTTACCTACAGCTTTTTTGATATCGGAATCACGGAGCCGGAAGGTTACTCCAATCAGGAAATCCTGAAGATCGCTGACGACGTGGATATTGAGATCAATGAAATCTCTGAAGAAGAGGTTTTGCCGGATTACAATATTCTGGATGAGATTATTGAATCCATGCGCACGGGCGCATACAAAACAAAGCCTGAAAGCTATACCGTTGAAGCGGTCGACTCGATCAGGAACCGTCTTGTGCGGGAAACGGAAGCTTTGCCGCTTGAGAGGCCGAACATCATCTTTGTTCAGCTGGAATCGTTCTTTGATCCGTATATCGTTGAGCATCTGTCGTTTTCCGAGGATCCGATTCCGAATTTCAGAAAGCTCAAAAATGAATATACAAGCGGCGAACTTTATGTGCCTACGGTTGGCGGCGGCACAGCCAACACGGAATTTGAAGTGCTGACCGGCTGCTGCCTGGACTTTTTCGGCGCAGGTGAATTCCCGTATTATTCAATTCTCAAGGAAAAAACATGCGAATCCCTGGCGGTGGACCTTCGAGCCATCGACTATACCGCAACCGCCATTCACAATTATACAGGTTCCTTCTATTACCGCGATACCGTTTATGACAACCTCGGCTTTAACCGGTATATTTCCAAGGAATTTATGGACGGCTATGATCTGACCCCGATGGGCTGGCCGGAAGACGAGATTCTTCAGAGCATCATCCGCGACGTGATGGATTCGACGCAAGGCAAGGATTTTATCTACACGGTAACCGTTCAGACGCACGGAAAATATATCGAGCTGCCCGAAGAAATGGAAGCCGTAATTACGGTTGAAGGCGCAAGGAATGAGCACGAGAAGCTTACCATGGAATATTTTCTTACGCTTCTTGTGGACGTCGACAAGCTGGTTGGCGCGCTTGTTGAGGAGTATTCCCAATATGACGAGGATGTCATGATCGTTTTCTTCAGCGATCATCTTCCTGGTCTTGAACTTTCAGAGGATGTGCTCTCCACCAAAAATATCTATGCGACCGAATATGTGATCTGGACAAACTACGAGCTGCCCAAAGAAGACAAGAATCTTGAGGCGTATCAGCTGGGCGCATACGCGCTTAAGCAAAACAACATCGATATCGGTACGATGGTGCGCTTCCATCAGACGCAGATGGATAAAGAGAACTATCACGAGAACCTTGAAATTCTCGAATACGACATGCTGTACGGCAAAAAATACGTGTACGAAGGACTGGAACTCAAGGAAGACGATCAACTGATCATGGGGCTTCATCCGATTGTGATAAAGGACGCCCAGGTCAAACATGGAAATCTCTTTGTTTACGGAGAGAATTTCACATCGGCAAGCGTCGCGTTTAAAAACGAAGTAAAGATGGCGGATACCATCTTCGTCAATCCCAATCTTCTGATTGTGCCTGGCCTGATTCCTGAGGACGGCACGCTTCTTACGGTCTCACAGCTTTCCGGCGAGGGATTTGTGCTGGGAACAACGCAGGCATATGAATGCATGGGCCTTGTGCCGATCGACTACAGCAACTGATGAAAAAAGAGCTGACTCATTGAATGGGCAGCTCTTTTATTATGTCTATGAAATTGAAATCAGGCGCGCAATGTGCTATACTCTGGATATTCGATGAAGGAATGCATATATCTGAACAGGCGAAATATGTGCGTACGATTAACGGATGCAGGAGAAATTTATAAGGAAGCCGGCTGACGCACCGGTATGAGGAAAGAAAATGAACAGAAAAGAACTTGCAAAACTGGCTTTTGAAGAATGCTGTTGTCCGGAAACTACGGTTCGCTTCGGCGTAAAAAGGGGAAATCCGTTCTGGAATGTGGAATCTACGCAGTTTATGTATGTTCCTGCGTTTCACTTTACTGCAATCCGGTGCTGCGACAGATATCGCTACGATGCAGCGGATGAGACGGGAAAGGTGCATACCTTTGAAGCAAACGACTGCTGCTCGCTTTTAACGCCCATATGGGCGGAAATTCCCGAGGGCGTTGTCCAGCTTAAGGTAACGGCGCTTTCTCCGGACGGACGGGAAATCGCGCTTGTTGGCGCGCGTACATTTTTTAAGCTTGCGAGCTTTCCGGAAACTACGCCGAGCGCGGCTTGCTCTTACAAAGATTGCGCCAAAAGGGCATACGAATTTGCAATGAACCAGAGCTTCGTGAAGCATTGGCTTGAGCACGGTGTTCCGGATCCGTCCTATGATCTGAACACGTATCCCAGCAAAATGATTTCCGCTCTTGGAAGCGCCATGCTTTCTTATGCGCGTATTTGTCCTGAGAAAAGGGAAAGTGCGATGAAGGTTGCCAAAAATGCAGCGGATTATCTTATGAAAATCACGCCGCGCGGCGACGCTGCGCTTTCAGATCTTCCGCCGACGTATCATTTTGAATTCTGTCCGGATCCCGAAAAGTACGGCGTGATCACGCCCAACTGGCATGCGGCGAAACGGTGCGAAGGCACGACGATGATGATCTATCCCGTTCGCGCAGGCAAATTGTATCTTGAAATGGAGGAAGAGACCGGGGATTCAAAATATCTTGAGGAAGCGGTGAAAATCGGTAAATACTATCTTGATACGCAGGAGGCAAACGGCAGCTGGTATCTTTTGAGATCGCTTGAAACGGGAAAGCCGCTCTCGGGAAATTTTGTGTCGCCACTGGACAGCGTGGTTCCGTTCCTGATTGCGCTTTATAAGCGGACGGGGGATGTAAAATGGAAGTCGGTGTGTGACCGGGCGGTTGAATATGTGATGAATACCCAGCTGCCTTCTTACAATTGGGAAGGCCAGTTTGAGGACAGCCCGCTGTCTACGAATTATATGAATCTGACGCATTTTGGCGCAACGTCGCTTGCGATCTATTTTGCGGAAAATACTCCGCACGACCATGACAAAATGGAACTGGCCAAAGAACTCATGCGTTTTACCGAGGATCAGTTTGTGATCTGGAACCGTCCGTATCCATGGCCGCATGCAACGCCGGACGGCGGCAAACCTTATGATACCTCCCTTTGGCACACGCCATGCGCGCTTGAGCAATACGGTTGGTATGTACCGATTGATGATTCTGCAGCGAGTGTTGCGCTTGGATTCCTCGCGATGTATAAAGCCGGCGCCGGAGAGATTTATCTTGCAAAGGCAAGAGCGCTTATGGATCAGATTACAATTATGCAGCATGAAAACGGTCAGATTCCGACGCATTGGATGAACACGGAGGATGCGGAAAAAAATTTCTGGTTCAATTGCATGTTCTTCTCCTGCCGCGCGCTTGAGATCATGGCAGAGTATGAGCATATTGAGTTCGAATAACATAAAAAGAGCCGATTTATAACGGCTCAAGCCATCAAAAAAGTACCTTTTTTGATGGGAAGGGCCGATCCCCTGAA
>JAEDIV010000151.1 GCA_016296675.1 Clostridia bacterium | reverse complement strand
CCTCTTCATACCTTTCCCGGAGGTTTGTTGATGATCTGGGCTCCCTTGTGCAAAGGGAGCTGTCAAAACCGCAGGTTTTGACTGAGGGATTGCAGCTAACGTTTCATAAAAAAACAAATGCTATCAAGAAACTAAGCGTTTTTGCAATCTCTCCGTCTCGGCTTGCGCCGATCCACCTCCCTTTGCACAAGGGAGGCAGAATTCGTGCGTTTATAAACGGACATCTGTGTCTTAGAGAAAGGTTTTGTTGTTCATTTCAGTCATCAAGTCTATGATGTTATACGGTAGTAGGGGCGTTCACTGAACGTGCGAGTATTCATTTTCTTAATCGTGATGGTGGCAGGGCACGGTCATGTACCTGTGCACCGCATCCATGAACAGCTTGAAAATCTTTAAAGAGATTTCATCGTCGTCCAGCGTGGATTCCGGATGCCACTGGACGGCGAAAATGAAATGTCCCATATTCTTCGGCGCTTCAAAGGCCTCGACAAACCCCTCCTCGGAATAGGCGGTCGGGATGAGACCCGGCGCGAGGACGTCGATGGCCTGATGATGGTAGCTGTTGGTCAGAATCTCTGTGGACTGTACGGTTTCATAAAGCATATTGTCCGGCTTTACGGTCAGTTTGTGATGGAATTTCTCTTCGGAGCCCGAAAAACGGTGATTGGTTCCGTATTTTACGGGTATGTCCTGTGTGAGCGTTCCGCCGAGGGCAACGTTGATGGACTGCATGCCGCGGCAGATACCGAGGATCGGAAGCTGGCGGGTCATAATCAGGGGGAACATATTCAGCTCAATGTCGTCGCGCTTCGGATTGGCTTCGCCGCACTCCGGGATGCGCTCCTGGCCGTAGCATCTGGGATCCATATCGCCGCCGCCGGCGTAGATCACGCCGTCCAGCTGAACGGTCATGCCGATCAGCTCATAGGTTTTGATCTTGTCATAGTCGATCATGAATACTTCACCGCCCAAACGCTCTACGGCTTTTGTGACGTTTTCGGGCACATATAAAACGCTCGGATCATCTGATTTGCGGGTAGGGATTACGCCGATGACCGGCTTTTTCATTTCCATTTGTTATTCCTCCGTTTTCTGAAGTCTTCCGCAGCTGAGCCTGCCTTCGGGGCAGAAACCGTTCACCGCGCAGCTGGGGCCGAAATAGCGGAAAAGCGCGGGGAAGGATTCCATAAGGCCGGATAGCATATCCTGCGCGGCATCCCGGATTTCCCACTGCGCGCGCGTGCAGGTTCTGAGCTTCATAAAGTGCAGAAGCTCTCTTGCATTCATTGTGAAAAGAATATCCACAGTGTTTCCCGACAGAGCGAAATATGCCAAAAGCGCGCACCCGGCGCCGAGGGATGACAGCTTCTTTGCATTTTCCAGATTGTCGCTGAAGGCGTTTTCGTAAACCGCCAGCGCATCCTTGTTCGCCTTTATGCTCTCGGGGAGCACATAGCCGCCGTTTAAAAGGGCCTCCTCCGGGAAAGGCACGATCAGGGACTGCATCCTGTGGCGGGTAAAGTGGGTGACGCAGGAAAGGGAAACGTTTTTGACCGTGAATCCATAGGAGAGCATCTCAAGCTCGCGGGGACGCGCGTCTTTGACGAGCTGCTTGACTGCGTTTTCGCCCTCAAAGCGATCGGTCAGACGCAGCGCAAAGGAAAGCGCTTCCTCAGGATTTTCGGGTTTGATTACGACCTCGGATTCGGGTGCGCATACATGAAGGGGCGCGAAATTCGCTTCCTTTTCTTTACAGGTATATTGTGCCTGCGAAGGTTTTTCGTTTATGTCGGTTTCACCCATGATTTCCTTGAGCTGCTCTGCAAGGCTTTCGCCGATGCCTTTCAGCTCTTCATATCGGCTCAGACGGCCGTATCTCATGGATGCGATCACATGCGCAAGTTCTCTGGCGTTTAAGGTCATGTAGAAATTGCTCTTAAAGCAATAGGGGAGGACAAACCTGGCGTCCTCACGCGCGATGCCGAGCTCCAAAAGCGCCCCGTAATCTTTAAAGCGCGCATCCATATTGCTTTTGAAAACTGCAAGCTGCTCATCCGTAAGTCCGTTCGGAATCACATAGCCTGCGCCGGAAAAATCCACATATCTTCTGGATTTGACCGTGTAGGAGGCAAGGCGGAATTCGATCAGACCCTGTTCTGCCAGAACGCTCACGTCGTGAAAAGCGATGGTGAAGGAGAGGTGCTCAAGGATGGTCTTGTGTCCGGAGGCTACGACTTTTTTGATGAGTTTTAAATCCTTCTCGCCGCCGTCTCCTCTTTCCATGGCTTTGACTGCGCCGCCGTCGGTGGTTGAAATTCTGGCCGCCGCAGCGCACATTCTTACGCCGTTATTGCTGATGGAAACGATTCTGGCTCCGCCTGTATTCATATCGGGTAGGCTCCCTTCCGAAAATATACTTTCATATAGTATTCATTTTACAATAGTTGTATGCCAAGGTCAATAACAATCGCCATTTCTTCATGAAATTGTGAGAAAAGAACACTTGTCCGTATGCGACGGACAAAAGCAATATTGTTCGCATTGCATGGAAAAAATTAACGTAGGACATGTTTTGACAGACTTCGGTCGGATATGACAGCATAACCCTTCGAAACCCCGCCTTAAACGGGGGTTTCAAAGAAGAAAGGGCATTTGTATGAAATATTGATGAAACATTCTTAATATGAAAAAGCGCATCCGCACCTTGATTTCGTGTGTTAAGTCCTATATAATTGGACTTACTTCAAACGGCGGACGTTGTCCGCTCCGCCGCCGACGCATGAAGCATGTTTCTCAAAAAGTACATGATGTCGTATGCTATCGGTTGACTGCGTACCATATGCAGTATGGGACGCGGCCTTTTTTTCCGCTGAATGCGGAAGATGCGGGCAAATTCTAATACGGAGAAAGAGATATCGCTATGATCGAATATATCATTAAAAGAGACGGACGCAAGGTTGAATTCAATCAGGAAAAAATCGCCGACGCGATCGCCAAGGCGTTTGTTGCAGTGGGCAGCCCCAAATCCAGAAGAGTTTCCGAGGAGCTGGCGCAGCAGGTAGCAAACCGCGTTTGCTCCGATGAGGCCATCGGCGTGCCCACCGTTGAAGAAGTTCAGGACGTGGTTGAGCGCGTGCTTCTGGACAACGGCTATGTCAATACCGCCAAGAGCTATATTCTCTATCGCGCCGAGCGTTCCCGTGTTCGCCAGATGAACACCCGTCTTATGCGCATTTACGATGATATCACGTTCAAGGCTGCGCGCGACAGCGATATCAAGCGTGAAAACGCCAATATCAACGGCGACACCGCCATGGGCGCGATGCTCAAATACGGCTCTGAAGGCGCAAAGCAGTTCAACACCATGTTCGTCTTAAAGCCCGAGCATGCCAACGCCCACAATGAAGGCGATATCCATATCCACGATATGGACTTCTATACGCTGACCACCACCTGCACCCAGATCGATCTTCTCGCTCTGTTCCACGGCGGCTTCTCCACCGGCCACGGCGTTCTCCGTGAGCCCAATGACATCGCCAGCTATTCCGCGCTTGCGTGCATTGCCATTCAGGCCAACCAGAACGACCAGCACGGCGGCCAGAGCGTGGTCAACTTCGACTATTCCATGGCGGAAGGCGTAAAGAAGACCTTCGCCAAGCGTTATAGCCAGAATATGGTCCGCGCGCTCGAACTTAAGATGGACATCGAAAACGCGAAGGACGTTGTTGATGCTTATGCAAAGCCCATGAAGGCCGAAGGCATCGTAGCGACCCTCGTTCAGAACGATGAGTATGTCGCAAAGGAAGCCGAAGCGCTCAAGAAGCTGGGCCTTTCCGAAGAAAACATCAAAACCGTACAGGCTTTTGCCCATAAAAAGGCTGTTGAAGAGACCGACCGCGCCACTTATCAGGCGATGGAAGCGCTCGTTCATAACTTAAATACCATGAACTCCCGTGCCGGCGCGCAGGTTCCCTTCTCTTCCATCAACTACGGCATGGATACCTCTCCTGAAGGACGCATGGCGGTCAAAAACCTGCTTCTTACCACCGAGTCCGGTCTGGGCGGCGGCGAAACCCCGATCTTCCCCATCCAGATTTTCCGCGTCAAGGAAGGCATCAACTATAATCCGGAAGATCCGAACTACGATCTTTTCAAGCTTGCCATCCGCGTAAGCGCAAAAAGACTCTTCCCGAACTTCTCCTTCCAGGATGCGCCCTTCAACCTCAAGTACTATAAGCCCGGCCATCCCGAGACTGAGATTTCCTACATGGGCTGCAGAACCCGCGTAATCGGCAACACCTATGATCCCACCCGCGAAATCTCTAACGGCCGCGGAAACCTTTCCTTCACCTCCATCAACCTTCCGCGCCTCGCGATTAAGGCCAACAAGAACCTTGATGTGTTCTTTAGTGAGCTTACCCGCATGATGGATCTTGCAGCGGATCAGCTGACCGAGAGATTTGCCATTCAGCGCAAAAAGCGTGTGCGCAACTTCCCCTTCCTCATGGGCCAGGGCGTCTGGATCGATTCCGACAAGCTCGACTGGGACGACGAAGTGGGCGAAGTTCTCAAGCACGGCACCCTGTCCGTCGGCTTTATCGGCCTTGCCGAAACGCTCAAGGCCTTAATCGGCGAGCACCACGGCGAGAGCGAGCGCGCGCAGAACCTGGGTATTGAGATCGTTACCTTCATGCGCCATCACATGGACGAACTGTCCAGGAAGACCGGATTGAACTATACGCTGCTTGCAACGCCCGCGGAGGGCCTTTCCGGCCGCTTTGTTCGCATCGACCGCGAAAAGTTCGGCGTCATCCCCGGCGTTACCGACAGAGAATACTACACCAACTCCTTCCATGTGCCGGTATACTATTCGATCGGTGCTGCCAAGAAGATCCGCCTCGAAGCGCCCTATCATGAGCTGACCAACGCGGGCCATATCTCCTATGTTGAGCTCGACGGCGACACCAGCCAGAACCTTGAGGCCTTTGAGAAGATCGTCCGCCTGATGAAGGAAGCCGGTATCGGCTACGGTTCCATCAATCATCCCGTTGACCGCGATCCCATCTGCGGCTACAACGGCATCATCGGCGACACCTGCCCCAATTGCGGAAGAAGCGAAGAAAACGTTCAGTTTGAGCGCATCCGCAGAATCACCGGCTATCTCGTCGGAACGCTGGACAAGTGGAACAATGCCAAGCGCGCCGAGGAAAAAGATAGAACCAAGCATAAGGTGACCGAAGAATGATCATAAGAATTGCAGGAATTGAAAACGATTCTATTGTAGACGGGCCGGGCTTTCGCCTGGCCGTCTTTACGCAGGGATGTCCGCATCATTGCCCGGGCTGCCACAATCCTGAAACCCATCCTTTCGACAAAGGCAAAGAAGTCGATACGGAGAAGATCATCCGTATGATGGAGGACAATCCGCTGCTGGACGGAATCACGCTGACCGGCGGCGACCCCTTCTGCCAGCCGAAAGCCTGCGCGCATCTGGCGAAAGCCGCAAAGGAAATGGGACTTAACGTCTGGGCGTATTCCGGATGGACGTATGAGGAACTTCTGAAAAAAGCGGAAACGGATACGGATATTCTGGATGTCCTGAAAAACACCGACGTTCTGATTGACGGGCCGTTTGTGCTTGCCCAGAGAACTTTGGAGCTTCACTTCAGAGGCAGCAAAAATCAAAGACAGATCGACGTAAAAAAATCGCTTGCACAAGGCAAAGCGGTTGAACTCGAGGGATAAGCCACAAAAAGAAGCGCCGGCAAAGGCGTGGTACGCATAAGACAGTGAACAGGCACAGCGG
>JAEDIV010000021.1 GCA_016296675.1 Clostridia bacterium | reverse complement strand
GTTTCATGAAGATACACAAAATCCGGAGTTTAAAAGTATTTTGAGACAGCCCCTTCTTTTATGTCTCTGAGAACAAATCCACATGCCGGGCGCTGCTTTGCCCCACCTTTCATCCTCCCATCAGACTCAATCCCGAATGGCAGGCAGCGTAGGCACTAATCCGTCGGAAAATACAGCCGCAATAAAAGAAACTCAAAAGGTCATATTCCCTTCCTCCAAAGCGCGCATGCACCGGCACAAAAACGGCGGGAGCAAAGCCCCCGCCCTATAAAACAGACCGTAGTCTGTATTTATATAGTGTGATTTATGAATCGCCCTTACATTCCTATCTTTCCGGACAACCCAGTTCCTTAAGGTGTCTTCCGATATGCTTGCAGAGCGCCTCGGCATACTCTTCCTCATGCGCGCGCCAGAAGGCGTAGAGTCTGTCGCGGAAAACGCTGTTTCCGTTTTCATCCTTAAGGGAGAGAATCAGGCCGTACGTAATGTGGATCAGCTGTCTTGCGTCGTCGTTTTCGAAAAGTGCAGGAAGTTCCAGATCCGAAAGCGTATCCAGGGCAGGTACCTTGTTCAGATCGGTCGTCACATGATAATACTTCGTGGCTTCTTCAAAAGCAGTCAGCGCATAAGCGTGGATTTCGCGATAGAGCCCGGGATCACATTTTGCAACAATGCGCATTGCTTCAAGCCAGTTGGTGCCCGCGGTTTTTACGTGGTATTTCTGATTGGTGTTCCTGCCGACCGACGGGAACACGGAGAATTTGTCGGAGCCTGAATGCACGCTCACCTTGTGGCCGAAAGCGCGGGCAATTGCTGCGTGCACCTTCATCTCAGCGTCAAATTCATTGACATCGCCGATGTAATCGATGCCCTTCTGGAATTCGCCGATGAATCTGGGCGCGATGGTCATAAACTTTACGCCGCGTCTGTGAAGCTCGCTGGCAACAAAATAATGCTCAGCGGGCTTGGTAGGCGTTCCGGTTTCGTCGATGGAGATTTCAAATTCAGCCTGGTATTTTCCGTCCTTTAAGAACTGATCATACATCTTGACCGCGAAATCCAGCGCATCTCCGTAAATGCCCTTGACTCTGTCAAGCTCTTCTTTGGTAAAGGCGATTTCATTTCCTTCCACATCGAAGCTTTTTCCAAGATAGATTTCATCCACATTCTGGCTGTATGCGCCGGATGCGTCTGCATGGATATGATCGGAAAGATCCAGCGTAATCATGGTAAATCCAAGGGACAGCGCATATTCGATGTCCTCAGGCTTTTTCAGATGATCGCCGTCCGCGCCGAAGCCGTAGGTGAAGTTCTCGCGGAACACATACAGACTCGCCGCATCCAGAACATCCTCGTATGTGCGGTTCGTAAGGTTTAATTCTCTGATCGACTGCTGCGCAAAAACAGGCATGGCGTCGTATTTTTCAAATACGCGGATATGACCGGGCGCGGCAATGCCGAGGCGGTCGCCGACGCCGACCGAACGATCCTTATTCAGTACAGGGACAGGCGCAGTAAAGGGGAAAAGCTGTCTCATATAATTCATGACGTCATGATTGATCTCAAATACATTTACGCCTGCTTCGCCGCCGAAATAGGGCCTGCCTTCGCATACAAGAACGTCGCGTCCGTCTTTTTCCGCCAGATAAACCGTTGCGCCTTCGAGGCTGTGACGGGATTTTTCGTATATCTTTGTAAACTCCATACTTCTCCTCCAGATCAATTTTATTATGTATTCTCTTTCATAAGTATACTACTTTTCATACCGTTTCGCAAGATATTTGACACAGCAGCAGGCAGTAAAGTATAATCATCTTACAGCCGGACACAGGAGGCGAAGATAATGGAAACGATCTTTAAAAAGCAGACGATGGACTGGTTTTATACATCTGTCGGCACGCCTACAAAGGCGCAGTCGCTCGCTTTTCGTGCCGTCGCCTCCGGAAAAGACGTGCTTGTTTCCTCTCCGACCGGAAGCGGAAAAACGCTGGCCGCCTTTTTGTATTTCCTGGACCGTTTCTCCCGCCGCGCGGAAACGGAACCGCTGCCGGGCGAAACGGAAATTCTCTATATCTCGCCTTTAAAGGCGCTTGGAAACGACATAAACGAAAACCTTTCCCGCCCTCTTGAAGGACTCGGCCTAAAAAACATCGTGCGCACGGCGATCCGAAACGGCGACACTACACCGAGCCAGCGTCAGGCAATTTTGAGAAAACCTCCGCACATACTGATCACAACGCCCGAGAGCATATATCTGCTTTTGTCAAGCGCATCCGGCCAGAAGCTTTTAAGAAACGTAAAGCATGTAATTCTGGATGAATTTCACGCAACCATATCCGCCAAGCGCGGCGTTCACATGATGCTGTCGCTTGCGCGTCTTGACGCGCTTTGCAATCGGCGCGTACAGAGAATTGCGCTTTCCGCCACCATTACGCCGCTTGAAACCGCAGCTGCCATTTTGTCCCCTGAAGGCGGATGCGAAATCATAGCGCCTGAAATCGAGAAAAAAACGCAGCTTGTAGTCGATACCGCAGTGGAAGATATGCGCATTCTTCCGGAGCACAGCATCTGGCCGCATCTGGCGGACCGCGTAACGGATGCGCTCAAAGATTCCAGATGCGTACTCGCTTTCTCCGACGGGCGCGCCAGCTGCGAGCGGCTTGCGCACAAGATCAATGAGCGCGCAGGTGACATTATCGCGCGCACGCACCACGGCTGCGTCTCAAAAGAGCAGCGGCTGGAAGCGGAACAAATGCTGAAAAACGGATCGCTTCGCGTGATGGCAGCTACCTCTTCCATGGAGCTGGGCATTGACGTCGGCGACATTGATACGGTAATTCAAATCGGAAATCCGCTTTCCGTTTCCTCCCTCATGCAGCGTCTGGGCCGCGCCGGGCACAGCCCAGGCCGCGTAAGCCGCATGAAGATCTATTCCAAAACTGCGCAGGATACGCTGATGTGCGCGCTCACTGCAAAAGCCGCGCTGGACAAAAAAATCGAGCCCATCCTTGCGCTTGAAAAACCGCTGGATCTATTATGCCAGCATCTCGTTTCCATGGCGGCAACCGGAAAATACACCGTTTGCGAAGCCACCGAAATCCTCAAAAAAGCGCACGCATACAAAAATCTTACAGAAGATGACGTGCGCAGGGCACTTGCGCTTCTCTACGGAGATTATGAACACGCGATGGATCATCCCGTGCGCGCAAGGGTTCTGTACGACCGCATTCATGACGAGTTCACCGGCGACAAGTATTCCTCGCTCCTTGCGCTTTCCTCCGGCGGCACGATCCCGGACAGAGGCTGGTATGCCGTTATCACCCGGGACGGAACGCGCCTTGGCGAACTGGACGAAGAATATGTATTTGAAGCTCGGCTGGGCGACAGATTCATGCTCGGCGCATTTCCATGGGTGATCGTGGATATCACAAAAGATGCCGTTATCGTCGAAAAAACATCCGCCGCCGGCGCTTCTTCCCCTTTCTGGAAGGGCGATGGCAGCATGCGCTTTTACGAGACAGGAAAATATTTCGGCGCGCTTTTTGGAAAAATAGACGAATGCGCGCACATGCCGGGAAATGCGCTGGATACACTTCTTGAAAGCATGTGCCTTACAAAGCCTGCTATCGATACAGTCAAGCGCGTGGTGCGCGATCAGATTGCCGCATGCCAATCCCTTGCAACCGACAAGCGCATTGTGCTTGAACATTTTTCGGACGAAGCAAGCGACCATCAGATGATGGTGCACAGCGTGTTCGGCGGGCGTGTAAACCGCGCGCTGGGCATGCTGCTTGCCCGCGAAGCCGGCAATCTGACCGGAATAGACGCGCGCGCCTATGACGATGACGACGGCATTCTCATCTGCATGATCGGCGGACAGGAAGTGCCTTCAGGGCTATTCAGCAGAATCTCTATTGAAAATATGGAAAAGACGCTTTCGTCCATGATGCCAGGAACGCCCATGTTTTCCATCGTCTTCAGGCAAAACGCGCAGCGTGCTATGCTGATGGGCGCAAGAAACGGCAGAAGGCAGCCGCTTTGGGTGCAGAGGCTTCGCGCGTCCCAGACGCTGACAGACGCCATAAAAGCAAATGACCACCCCCTGATTTCAGAAACCGTTCGCGAATGCATGAGGGATTATCTTGATATAGAGGCGGCAAAGGAAGTGCTTTCACTCATCCGAAAGGGCGAAATTCAGATTACCGAAACTTATCTGGATGCTCCCTCCCCCATGAGTCTCAGTCTTCGAAGGCAAGCAGAAGCGGAGCTTATGTACGAAACGGTCATTCCGACTGCGGCAAAACAGATGGCTGAGGATGAATCTCTCTCCATTTCTCCGGAAAAAGAAGCGCTTCACGAAAGCTATGCAAGAAGCAAAACGCCTGAAACACCCGAAGAAACACACGCGTTTTTGATGATGACGGGCGATCTGCGAAGCGATGAGGCAAATATTGATTTTTCGAATCTGGACGCGCTTGCGGGATTGGGCCGCGTTATGTATATCGAACCCGGCCTTTGGATTGCCAAAGAGCATGAAAAAGACTATGAAAATGCGCTTCTCCTTGAAGACCTCGAATCTCTGAAAGCCGTCATCCGCCGTCTTGCGCGCTACAGAGGCGCTATTGACGCAGACATCGTTTCAGACCGCTATGTGATAGACCGGGACACTGCCCAAAGCCTGATCGATCAGCTTTCAAAATCCGGCGAGCTCATCGAGCATGATAAGCTGTATATCCACAAGGACATATACCACGCGGCGCAGTGGAAAACCATGCTGTCTTTACGATCGCGCATCGAAACCGTGCCCGGCGAAAACTACGCCTGCGCGCTTCTTTCCAGGGTCTTTAAAACGGCCTCCCCGGATCAGCAGATGGAAAGCGCGCTATTCCAATTGGCCCATGAGTATTTCCCGGCGGAAGTTTATGAAAACTTTCTCTTTCCCGCACGCGTTTCGAAATATAAATCATCCTCAATTGACGCGTCGCTGTCAAAGGGGCTTGCGCAGTATACCGTAAACAGCGCAAACCTCTCCGTTTCCTTCCATCAGCCGGAAGAAGAGACGGATATCTTCCCTGAAACGCCTCCTGATCTTGCGCCGAATGAAACAGCCGTTCTTTCCTTCCTTCAGTCGCGCGGCGCAAGCTTTGCCCGTTCCCTTTCGGGTGTTTGCCCCAAAGGCGGCGCAGGAGACGCGCTTTTGCTGCTTCTCAGGCGGGGACTTGTGCGCTCGGACAGCTTTGCCCCCGTCCGGCACATGAAGACGGGCGAAACCGGCAATCTCAAAAACGACATCAGACGGCGCGTTCAGGCAATCGACGCCGGCCGCTGGGAAGCGGTAAGGATAAAAAGAGAGAGAACCGATGAAGAAATCCTATCCTCTCTTTTCGATCGCTTCCTGATCGTTTCAAAAGAAACCGCCGGAGCCGACTGGAGCAGGCTTCTAACGCGTCTAAGGCGCATGGAGTACGCTGGAAAAGTGCGCCGCGGCTATTTTGTCAAGGGCTTAAGCGGCGCGCAGTTTGTGCGCGAATCGGATTTTGAATCCGTCTTATATCTTTTAAAGTCGCCCTTCAATGAATACCGCGTGCTGTGCGCTGCCGACCCTATGCAGCCCTATGGAAAAATTCTGCCGCACGCAGAAGGCCGCGCGTTCACCCGCCTTTTCACAAACATCATTGTCTTTTACGCAGGGCTTCCCGTCGCCGCCTTTGAAAGAAGCGGCGAATGCCTTCGCATTTTCGACAATACGCATGCCGCCGGCGCCATAAACGCATTTGTAAAGGCGTTCAAATCAGGCGCGGTTTTGCCTGTCCACAAAAAGATCACAATAAAGGAATACGACGCCTGTATCAAAAGCGCGCTTTTGGAAAACGGGTTTCAGCCGGACATGCTGTATATGACGCTTTTCAGAATGTAGCGCATCCGTTCTTTGCCCTTGTAACTTTCACCGATTTATGATATGATTATAGGAGCATTTATACTCAGAGAGAGGGAAATCCATGTCGTTTTGCGCTTTTGCGGGCCGGGATGCAATGTTCGGCATTACCCCCGTTGAAAACATGTTTATCCTTGAATACATGCCGGGCGCCACGGGCGATTTTGTCCGTGTGTATCTGTACGGGCTCATGCTTTGCCATCATCCGGAAATGGACGAAGGCATTGACGGCATGGCGCGCGCGCTTCGCATCGACACGGATACCATCTTAAGCGCCTACCGATATTGGGAGAGAGAGGGATTGGTTTCCCGCCTCACCGACAATCCCCCGACCTATGAATATCTCGCCCTCAGCAGCATGAACCGAGCATCGGAACCGCTGGACGAGGTATACAAGTACAAGAATTTCAACCGCGAGCTTCAAAATGCGCTGCCCGGAATCCTCCTGGACAGCCACGAATACAGAATCGCCAACGAGTGGATGGACGTGCTAAGTCTCCCTGAAGACGTGATTCTCTATATGGTTCGCACGGAAGCCGCCAAAAGAGGCGGAAAGCTCCCCGCGCCCAGAACACTTTTCAAGCATCTGGACGAAACAGCAACCCGCTGGGCAAACGAGGGGTTATACTCCATCGAGCAGGCAGAAGACTATGTCGCAAAATCCGGCGCGGCGGCAGGCTATGCCAAAGCTGTCATCAAGCAGTTCGGTCAGTCCAGACCCGCCACAAAGGACGAAATCGCGCTGTGCGAAAAATGGATGACCGAATGGAATCTGTCTGTTGATGATGTGATTTCCGCCTGCGCGGAAACGGTCAAGGGCACTGTGCCTTCCTTTGCGTATCTCGACAAAATCCTTCTTTCAAAGGTATCCGGCGAAAGCAGTAAGGACGACGCGCGCGAAAAGATCAAGATTCTTCTTTCCCATCTTGGAACCGCTGCGCGCCCGACGCAGGCGCACCTCTCGGCATACAATCAATTCATCGAAGCCGGATTTGACTTTCCCGCCATTGAACAGGCCGCCATTCTCTGCGGCGAAAACAATCGCAGAACCTTTGAAGATATTCAAAGAAAGCTCGACCAGTGGAAAAAGATGGGCGTAACGACGCTTGCGGAAATCGAAGAGGAACGCAGAATCCAAAAGCAGTTCACCGATATCACGCTCTCCATCTTCGAAAAATGCGGCATCGACAGAAAGGTCGTCAAAAGCGACATTTCCCAGGTGCGCATCTGGACGGCGCTCATCGATCTGGATGCGGTTTTGTATGCCGCCGAATGCGCATACGGAACCGACGCGCCCATGAAATACATAAACAAACTCATCGTCTCCTGGAGCGCAAAGGGCATAAAAACCCTGGACGCCGCACAGAAGGAATACGCGCTGCACAAGGCCGAAACCGCGCAGGCGCAAAAAGCCGAAAGCCCCAAAGCGCCCGCCTATCAGCAAAGAAGCGTTACGGACGACGAATTTGAATCGGGATTCTATGTAGATGTGATGAACAGAAAGAGAGCAGACACATGACGCGCGAAGAAGCCATTAAACTTGCTCAGGAAGAATATGAGCGCATGCGCACCAATGAAATAAACGCCTTGCGCAGGCGCGAGGAAGAAGCCGTTTCAAAAGACGGCGAAATCCGTATGCTCCTAAACGCCCGCGCTGCGCTTCCCATGCGCGCGCTGCGCCTTGCCATGAGCAATCCCGACGGCGCAAAAACGGTATCTGAACAAATGCGCGAAGAAGGCCTTACGCTCAATTCGCAAATCCGCGCGCGCCTCACATCCGCAGGCTTTTCACACGATTATCTTCAGATGCATTATGCCTGCCCTGTCTGCAAGGATACCGGCTATACAAGCGATATGCCGCCCGTTATGTGCGAATGCTTTCAGAAGAAAATCCACGTTCTTCAAAGAGACCAGCATATCGTAAGCGATTTTGAATCGCAGAATTTTGACAAATACGATGAGAACAGAATCCCGGATGAAATCGTGTATGCAGATGTTACCCAGCGCCAGCTGACAAACCGCATCCGCGATCTGTGTATGGAATATGCCGATGCTTTCCCCGCCGTCTACAAGCCGAATCTCCTTCTGACGGGCGAAGCAGGCCTTGGAAAAACCTTCCTTCTGAGCGCAATTGCCGAGCGTCTTGAAAAAAGAGGTTTCTCCCCCGTTCTCATTTCTGCATATCGCCTGCTTGAGATTATGCGTGAAAAGCATTTCCATATGGATGCACCCGGCACGGATTTTGAATCGCTTCTTGCCTGCCCCATCCTCTTAATTGACGATCTCGGCTGCGAACCGATGCTTAAAAACATCACGCAGGAATACCTGTTTGTGCTGATCAATGAGCGCATTCAAAAGAAAAAACCCATCGTCATCGCAACCAACATGACGCCTGTACAGCTGAAAGAACGGTACGGCGAACGCATCATGTCAAGAATCTGCGATACAAGCGTGTGCGACAGCGTCCGACTGATGGGAAAGGATCTGAGAAGGCTATGACACACGCCGAGCAATCCGTTTATGCCTTTTTAGCCAAAAATAAACTTTCCTACCGCCACACGCGTCACAGGCGAATCAGCGCCATTTCCGACTGCGCGCTGGCGGAAATGCTTTTGGACGGATGCATGCCCAAAAACCTTCTGTTGACGCCCCGAAACGAAAGCGCATACTATCTGCTGATCATGCATCCCAAAAGCGTGTTCAAAACCTCCTCTGTCAGCAAACAGGCATGTTCCTCGCGCCTGTCGTTTGCCTCGGAAGAAGCGCTTGGGCAGCTTTTTCACACCCACATTGGTGCAGTCAGCCCGTTCGGTTTTTTGTTTGATACAGAAAAACGCGTGAATCTTCTTGTCGATCGAAAGCTGCTTAATGAAAAAACGCTCATCTTTCATCCGCTTGAAAACACCGCCTCTGTCCGCGTGAACACAGAAGATTTTTTCAAAAAAATCCTCCCTCTTTTGGAAAGAGAACCGCGCTTTATAGAAATGCCCTGACCTTGAAAGGATTTACCCATGAACAAAAGAAGCAAAAAGGCGCTTAAAAACTACGTGTACCGCCGCCCGCTGACCGGAAGCAAGCTTGTTTTTCTGGGCGCGCTTGCGATGATGATATGGTCGGTATGGGAATGCGTGATCCGCGTTGATTCCTTTGACAGCATCTTTGGCGTAACCGTTCGGTTCATGAAGGAAAAGGGACTTTTAAGAGAATACATCGAAGAGCTTCTTCATGACCCTGCCTCCCGGATGGAGCTGATCAATCCCGTCATCCTCGCCGCCATTTCCCTGTTCGCTCTCATCGTATTTTTCTCAAGCCGCTTCTGGAAACCGGGCTTTCTGGCAATTCCGGTATGCGCCGCGATCATGTTTTTCCACACGACGGGCAATATGATCTTCAGAACGCTGAATCTGTTTGAAACCATCAAGTTTGCCTCCGCCGGCGCAGTCATTGCAGGCGAAAGCATGAACATCGTCTCTGCGCTCACCCGCAAAAGGCAATACCGAAAGCAAATCACCGCGCGCAAAAAAGAACGCCGTCTTTCCTCGCACGTCACCCGCAAAACCCTGATTCCCGAACGCAGACATCCCGAAATCGACATGTAAATCCATCCTTGAACATGAGGACAGAAATCATATGAAAATTCTGATCGTAGGCTGCGGAAAACTCGGCATGCTCCTGGCTGAAAAACTTATCGAAGAAAAACACAACGTTACCATTATTGACCGCGACGAAGCGGTCCTGGACAAATGTCTTGAAACGCTGGACGCGCTCACCGTCAAAGGCAGCGGCGTATCCCTTCAGACGCTTCAGGAAGCGGATGTTATGCACGCAGAGATTGTGATTGCAACCACGATGAGCGATGAAACCAACATGCTCTGCTCGCTGACAGCCAAAAAGCTGGGCGCAAAATATACCGTTGCCCGCATCCGTGACCCCGAGTATCTGGACAGTCTTCCCTTCCTTACAAAGGAACTGTTCATCAACTATGTCATGAATCCGGAGCGCGCAACCGCCCGCGAAATCAGCCGAATGCTGCGCCTGCCTTTCGCAGCTTCCATCGAAACGTTTGCCCGCGGCCTTGTCGAGCTTGTTGAAATCAAGGCTACCGGCAAAGAACCCTTTGCAAACATACCGCTTAAAGACCTTTACAGACGCACTCCGCATCTTCCGCACGTGCTTTTCTGCATTGTCGAGCGCGATATGCACGCCATCATCCCCAAGGGCGATTTTGTGATTCGTTCCGGCGACCGCGTGTTTGTCGCTGCCGACACGTCCACCATCACCGCCTTTTTCAAGTCCATCGGCATGGACACGCGAGGCGTGAAGGATGCTCTTATCGTCGGCGGAAGCCGCATCGCCTATTATCTTGCGCAGTCGCTGTGCGCGTCGGGCGTGGACACAAAGATCATCGAGCGCAAAATCGAAAAGGCGAGATTTCTGTCGGAAGCGCTGGAAGACGTCACCATCATTCAGGGCGACGGTACGGACTATAAGCTTCTGATGAGCGAAGGCCTCGACACGGCGGATGCATTTATTGCCCTGACGGACAGGGATGAAGAAAACCTTCTGACCGGCCTTTATGCCCATCAGAATACAAATGCAAAGGTCATCGTGAAGAACACGCGTCTGGAATACCCCGATCTTCTTCGCAGCATGGGCCTTGAAAGCATCATCAACCCCCGTGAAATCGCCTGCAACATTATTTTAAGAACCGTCCGCGCGCGCAAAAACACTGCTGATACTGCGATAGAGCGCATGTATAAGCTGATCAACGGAAAAGCCGAGGCGCTGGAATTTGTGGTTAAGCCCAAGGCGCCGTTTATCGGAATTCCGCTCAAGGATCTTAAAATCAAAGACCACACGCTTGTCGCCGTCATCGTCAGAAACGGTCATGCGCTCGTTCCTTTCGGCGACGACAGCATGCAGGCGGACGACCATGTGGTCATTATCACCAAGGAAACCGGTATTGCCGATCTTGAAGATGTGATTGGATAAAGTCATGAACATAAAGCTTGTACTTAATTTTCTTGGAAAGCTGTTTTTGATCGAGGCAATGCTCATGCTTCCGGCGCTGGGCGTATCCATTGCCTACGGACAGGGCGACGCGATGGCTTTTGTGTATTCAATCATAGCCATCCTTGCCGTATCCTTGCCGCTGACACTGATTTTCCGCCCGAAAGATCATCAGATGTACGCCCGGGAGGCGCTTGCCGTCGCAGGGCTCGGCTGGCTGCTTATGTCGCTTCTGGGCGGGCTTCCGCTTGTTTTCAGCGGCGCTTGCTCTTTTATCGATGCGTTTTTTGAAATTACCAGTGGATTCACCACCACCGGCGCAACCATCATGACCGATATTGAAAGCCTGTCCAACGGCCTTCATTTCTGGCGTACCTTCACACACTGGATCGGCGGTATGGGCGTCCTCGTGTTCACAACTGCGATTCTTCCTACCATCGGCGGCCGCGGCGCACATCTTGCGCGCGCAGAAAGTCCCGGCCCGACCTTTTCCAAGCTCACGCCGAAACTGGGCGATACGGCAAAGATCATGTATATGATCTATTTCGTACTGACGTTCATTGAAATTATCGCGTTGCTGCTGGCAGGTATGAGCCTGTTTGACGCAGTACTGCATGCATTTTCAACCGCAGGCACAGGCGGCTTCTCAAACCGCGCATTAAGCATCGGCGCGTTTAACAATCTTGCTGTTGAAATCATTATTGCCGTTTTCATGTTCCTCTTCGGTATCAATTTCGCCGTATATTTCAAGCTTTTCAACCGCGATTTCAAAGGGGCGCTGAAAAACGAAGAAGTAAAACTTTATTCGCTGATTGCTTTTTGTGCAATTCTCGTCATAACCCTGAATCTCATTCCTTACTACGGCGACTTCTTCACAGCCCTTCGCTATGCCTCTTTCCAGGTGCCGACCATCATGTCCACAACGGGATATGCTACAGCGAATTTCAACCTCTGGCCGTCGTTTTCCAAAATGCTGCTCATGAGCCTCATGCTGTTTGGCGCGTGCGCAGGTTCAACGGCGGGCGGTCTTAAGATGACGCGCCTTGTGATGCTTCTGAAAATGGCGCGCCGCGAAATCCGCCGCGCATTTCAGCCGAGAAAGATCCAAGTCATCAAGCTCGACGGAAAAACCGTTCCCGAGGAAACGCTGGCTCAGGTTTCCATGCTGTTTTTCTGCCATGTTCTTCTGATACTTGTCGGCGCAGTCGTCGTTTCACTGGAAGAGGTAAGCTTCACAACTGCGTTTACAACGTCATTGACCTGTATTTCAAACGTCGGTCCCGGCCTCGAAGTGGTGGGCCCCATAGGTTCCTTTGCAGGATACTCGGCGCCGACAAAGGTTTTCCTGTCCATTCTGATGCTGGCCGGACGCCTTGAGCTCTACCCGATTCTCATCCTCTTCTCCCCTGCTGCCTGGCGGCGCGGATAGAAAGGAGCACATTCCATGCGTTTTGGAAACACCGGCGGAAGCCGCATCATGATCGCAGCGCACAGAGGCGCCTCGGGCGGAAACATTCCCTGCAACTCCATGTACGCTTTTCAGGCCGCGCTCAATATGGGCGCGGACATCATCGAGCTTGACGTATCCCGCTCCACGGACGGCGAATTGTATGTCTTTCATCCGGGTATGGAGCGCATTTTCCTCAAAAGCGATAAACTGATCAGTCAGATGCATTCCTCCGAAGTAGACAGGCTGCGCCTGGTCAATCAGGATACGCTCTTTACCGAATGGGGCGTTCCGCGCCTTCGGGAAGCCTTCGAGTTCATAAAAGGCCGCGCCTACATCAACATCGACAAATTCTGGACATGCCCCGGGGATATTTCCAAAATCGTCCGGGAAATGGGCATGCAGGATCAGGTTCTGATCAAAACGGACGCGGACGAAAAGGCATTCAAGGACGTAGAAGAAGTCGCAAGCGACCTTCCCTATATGGTCATCGCATGGGAAAAGGACGACTTTTCGGAAATGCTCCTTAAACGAAACATGCGCTACGTGGGCGTGGAAGCGCTCTTCAAAACCGACGACGCCCCCATCTGTCAGAGAGAATACACCGAGCAATTAAACAAAAACGGCTTGATCGCCTGGGCGAATGCGATTTTGTTCAACTACAAGACCGTGCTTGCCGCCGGTCATTCGGACGACGTCTCCGTCTCCGTAAACCCGTTTCTAGGCTGGGGCTGGCTGGCAGACAGAGGCTTTAACATCATCCAGACCGATTGGCCGCTGGCACTTAAATTGTATCTTGAGAAAATCGGAAAGCATTAGAACGGGACTGTCTCATTAAGAAAAAACTCAAAAAGCATCCATACGGGACGGGAAACCCGTCCCCTACAGGAAGAAATCAGCTTCTTCGTTATGTAGGGGACGGGTTTCCCGTCCCGAAATCTTTGGTTGTTTTATTAAGATACACAAAATACGGAGTTAGAATGTAATTTGAAACAGTCCCTTTTTGCTTTGTATATTGCTTACCGGTCCGCAATCCTCAGAATCGCCTCGACATCCTCCGTATCCAGCTTCACAAACGCGCCGACTTTGCCGTCAGGGCCGCGCTTGGTGTTCTTTGCCATATAGGGAATATCTTCGGCCTTTGCGCCCAGTTCCTTTAAGGTAACGGGCATGCCGATGGTTTTTAAGAACGCCTCGTAGCGCTCAATTCCGGCAAGCGCTGTCTCGCGGGGATTGCCGAAGTTCATATCGCATCCGAACACGTTTACCGCAAACCGCGCAAAACGGTTTACGTCATTGTCAAGCGTATACCGCATCCATGCAGGGAACACAACCGCCAGTCCCGCGCCGTGGGCAACGTCGTACAGTGCGCTCAGTTCATGCTCGATCTGATGGCTTGCCCAGTCGCCGAGCCTGCCTACACCGCAGGTATCGTTGTGCGCAAGCGTACCCGCCCACATGATCTGCGCCTGCGCGTCGTAATTATCAGGCTGATTTACGGCAATGGGCGCATACTGGATCACGGTCTTTAAAAGCGCCTCGCACAGATAGTCGGTCACGCCGACTTCCTTTTCATTCGTAAAATACCTTTCCATGATGTGCGCCATGATATCGGTCGCTCCGCAGGCAATCTGATATTTAGGCAGCGTGAAGGTGAGCTCCGGATTCATAAGCGCAAAGCGCGGACGGTTGAAATCGCTCCTTACGCCTCTTTTCAGCCTTGTTTTCTCCTGCATGATGACAGAGCTGTTCGAGCTTTCCGAGCCCGTTGCAGACAGCGTTAACACGCATCCCATGGGCAAAGTCTTCGTAATCTTCGCCTTTCCGCTCCACAGATCCCAGAAATCGCCGTCATAGACGCTTCCGTGCGCAATGGCTTTCGCGCTGTCAATCGCGCTTCCGCCGCCGACAGCCAGGACACAGTCGCACTTTTCCTTTCGGACAAGCTCGATTCCTTCATACACCTTGGTGTCTCTGGGATTGGGCACCGCGCCGCCAAGCAGCACATATGCTATGCCCGCCTCTTCCAAGGACGCCTTCACGCGGTCAATGAGGCCGCTTTTTACAGCGCTTCCGCCGCCGTAGTGAATCAGGCACTTCGTTCCGCCGATTTTTTTGAGTTCTTCGCCCGCATGCATTTCTGCGCCGCGCCCGAAAACGAATTTGGTCGGCTGGGTGTATTCAAAGTTCAGCATCCGATCACCCGCATTTCCTTGGTGTATTCGTTCAGGGTCTCGCATCCGTCTTCCGTAACCGCAACAAGATCTTCAACGCGAACGCCGAAACGGCCGGGCAGATATATGCCGGGTTCAACGGAAAACACCATTCCAGGCTCACACACAGCCTCGCTGACCGCGCTTACATCCGGGAATTCGTGCACTTCAAGGCCGATGCCATGCCCCGTTCTGTGGATAAAGTATTTGCCGTAGCCCGCGTCCTCGATCACCCTGCGCGCAGCGCTGTCCACATTCTTGAGCTTTACGCCGGGTCTGACCGCCGCCCTGCCTGCGGCATTGGCACGCTCAACGATCTCGTAAACCTTTTTCTGTTCCTCGGTCGCAGATTTGAAAAACACGGTTCTGGTCATATCGGAGCAGTATGCATTTAAGCTTGCGCCTACGTCCAGAATCACGGAATCGCCCGATTTGATCACCGTATCGTCGGTCGCATGATGCGGCTCTGCGCAGTTTGCGCCGAAACAAATGAGCGAATCAAAGCTTCCGCCGCCTGCGCCAAGGGCTTTCGCCTCATTCATGTATACATTCGCAATTTCCGATTCCTTTACGCCGTCGGAAAGCGCCGAAATCGCTTTGTCAATCGCCTTGTCGTTCAAGCGCGAGCTTAAACGCATAAGGTCGATTTCTTCCCTTGTTTTGAGCATTCTGGCTCTGTCCACGGCGGGAGAGCCGATCAAAGGTTTGATATCGCTTCTTCTTTCCATGAGTGCAAGCGCAAAGCGGCACGCCCATTCCTTGTCAAAACCGACATTTCCGGAAACAACGTCTTCGGACAGAACGCCGATGCAGTCGTCCGTATCGTCGTACTCTACAAGCTTTGCCCCGTCAACGCTTCCGACCGCAAAGAGTCTGTTGGCAAAAAGCGTGCAGTCGCCGTTTTCCTTAACCGACAAAACCACCATTCTTTCGCCCGGATGGATAAACTTGCCCGTCAGATAAAAAATGCTGTTGGGCGCTGAAATGAGCAGCTGCTTAAGCCCCATATCGCGCATATTCCGCTTTACCTTCAAAAGTCTGTCCGCTTTCATTCTTCGGTCTCCTTTTTGCATTCGATGATCCAATAGCTTTTGTCCTTGGCGATAACTTCCACATGTCCGAATTTTTCCTGAAGATGCGTCTTTGCGCTGGGCGCGCCCTGCTGTTTTCGGATCACCACATACAGCGCGCCGCCTTCATTGAGCCGTTCGGACGCCTGATCAAACATTTTGTAGATCACAGCCTTTCCCGCGCGGATGGGGGGATTGGTGAGAATGAAATCAAACATGCCGGGCACGTCGTCCATCGCGTCGGACGTAAATACTTTCGCGTTTGAAACGCCGTTTTCCCTGAGATTTTTCTGCGCAAGCTCCATCGCGCGTTCATTGACATCCGACATGACGATTTCCGTCTCCGGGTATTTTTTGCCCACGGAAACGCCCACGGCGCCCCAGCCGCATCCAAGGTCCAGGACTCTGCCGTACAGCCCCGGAAGCGCCTCTAAAAGCGTTCTGGTGCCAAAATCGAGGCCGTCTCTGGAGAACACGCCGGAATCCGTGTGAAAGCACACGGTGTTTCCCAGAATCTCTGTTTCAAACTTCGAATATTTATGCTCGGATGTGGGGTTGGACGTAAAATATTGCTCAGCCATCTTCATTCATCTCCGTAAGAACATATAGATCGTGAATCTCGCTGTCGGTAAGTTCCCGCCATTCGCCTTCAGCCAGACTCTCGTCCAGCTCAATCATCGCGATTTTCTCTCTGTGCAAATGCTTAACCGGATGACCGACCGCCTGCAGCATGCGCTTCACCTGATGAAATTTTCCTTCTGTCACATACACAAGGCAGACGGACTCATCCTCATTCGCCGACAGAATTTCAAGCCCTGCCGGTTTTGCCGTAAAATCCTTGAATTCAATACCGGTTTTAAAGGCAAGCACGCATTCTTCATCCAGCTTTCCTTCAACCACCGCGCGGTATCTTTTGGTCACTTCCCATTTGGGCGAAATGAGCCTGTGGGCAAGCTGCCCGTCCGTCGTCATAAGGACAAGCCCCGTAACATCCTTGTCCAGTCTCCCGACCGGACCGATTTTGCGCTTAAAAAAGGCAAAGGGCAGAAAGTCCGCCACGGTTTTCTGGCCGCGCGCGTCCTCCGTTGCCGTCAGAACGCCGCCGGGCTTATGAATCATGATGTGAATATGCGCTTTATGGGTGATGCTTTCGCCGCCGACAGAAACCTCATTTGCTTCCGTCACTGAAAATCCGGGGTCCTTCTGAACCTTTCCGTCCACCGTGACACGCCCGCCGGCGATCAGTTTTTTTGCGTCCTGACGGGAAATTCCCGTGCCGGCAACCAGTTTATCCAGTCGCATACAGCGCATTTTCACCCCCGAAAAATCTTTTATCCATCATACCACGGAATTGCCAAACGCACAAGCAGAAATCCCCCAAAATAAATAACATCAACTAAATGCAAGATGCGCAAAAACGTGGTATAATAATATAGAAAGAAAATTTGCATAACGAGGGTAAGCTCATGTCCAAACAAACCAATTATGATGAAAGCAATATCCAGATTCTGGAAGGCCTTGAAGCGGTCAGACGCCGCCCCGGCATGTACATCGGCTCCACCGACGTGCGCGGCCTTCATCATCTGGTATACGAAATCGTAGATAACGCCGTGGACGAGGCGCTGGCCGGATACTGCAAGAATATCCACGTGCGCCTGCACAAAGACGGCTCTGTTTCCGTCGATGACGACGGCCGCGGATTCCCCGTTGGCATCCATCCGAAAGTCGGCCGTCCCGCAGTTGAAGTATGCTTGACCATTCTGCACGCGGGCGGAAAATTCGGCGGCGGGGGCTATAAGGTCTCCGGCGGTCTGCACGGCGTAGGCGCATCGGTCGTCAATGCCCTTTCCAGCCATCTTAAGGTCAATGTCCATCAGGACGGCAAGATCTATCAGCAGGAATACGAGCGCGGAAAGATTCTTTATGACCTGAAGGTCGTAGGCGAAACCGACCGCACCGGCACCACCATCCGCTTCTGGCCGGATGTAAAGACCGGCGAAAATCCCGAGCCCGGCATTTTCGAAACCGGCGAATTCGAGTTTGATACGCTCAAAACGCGTTTCCGCGAAATGGCCTTCTTGAACAAGGGCATCCGAATCACCCTGGACGACGAGCGCGTCGAGCCTGTGCTTTCCAAAACCTATCACTACGAAGGCGGCATTCAGTCTTTCGTAGAATACTTAAACAAAAACAAGACCTGCCTTTTCGAAAAGCCCATCTACATCGAGGGCATGAAGGACGGAAGCACCGTCGAAGTCGCCCTTCAGTGGAACGACGGCTATAACGAAAGCGTCTTCACCTTCGCAAACAACATCCATACGCCCGAAGGCGGCACGCATCTGGTCGGATTCAGAAGCGCGCTGACCCGCGTCATCAACGACTACGGCAGAAAAAGCAAGATTCTGAAGGACGCAGACGCCAATTTAACCGGCGATGACGTCCGTGAAGGTCTGACTGCCATCGTGTCTGTAAAAATGGTCGAGCCGCAGTTTGAAGGCCAGACCAAATCCAAGCTCGGAAACAGTGAAATCCGTCCCCTCGTCGACGGCATGGTCGCCGAGCGCCTCACAACCGTGTTTGAGGAAACGCCCTCCATCGCCAGAAGCGTCCTTGAAAAGTGCATAAGTGCCGCAAGAGCCAGAGAAGCCGCCCGAAAAGCGCGCGACCTGACCCGCAGAAAGACCGCGCTTGAATCCGCCGCGCTTCCCGGAAAGCTGGCCGACTGCTCGGAGCGCGATCCTGCAAAGTGCGAAATCTTCCTGGTCGAGGGCGACTCCGCCGGCGGCAGCGCCAAGACCGGCCGCGACCGTCATTTCCAGGCGATTCTCCCCCTGAGAGGCAAGATCTTAAACGTCGAAAAGACCCGCATGGACAAGGTGCTTGCCAATCAGGAAATCAAGGCCATGATCACGGCCTTCGGCGGCGGTTTTGGAAAGGAATTCGATACCGCAAAGCTCCGCTATCACAGAATCGTGTGCATGACGGATGCCGACGTTGACGGAAGCCACATCCGAATCCTGCTTCTGACCTTCTTCTACCGCTTCATGCCCCAGCTGATTGAGGAAGGCTATGTCTACATCGCCCAGCCCCCGCTTTACAAGGTCACCCGCGGAAAGACCGAAAAATACGTCTACAGCGACGCGCAACTGCAGGCCTATCTTGACGAGCTGGGCCGCGATGCAAAGCCGGACATTCAGAGATACAAAGGCCTTGGCGAAATGAGCGCAGAGCAGCTCTGGACCACCACCATGGATCCCACCACGCGCAATATGTACAAGGTCACCTTAAAAGACGCCATCTCCGCCGACGAAATGTTCACGCTCCTTATGGGCGATCAGGTTGAGCCCAGACGAGAATTCATCGAGCAGAACGCCAAGCTCGTCGCGGATCTTGATATCTGACAGAAACGACAACGGGTATATCCCCCGAAAGGACCGGAGGCAAAATCCCTATGAACGATCAATTCAACATCGGCAATTTAACGCCCCTGGACGTAGAGGACGAGCTTAAAAAATCGTTTATTTCCTACGCCATGGCCGTTATCGTCAGCCGCGCTCTGCCGGACGTGCGCGACGGCTTAAAGCCCGTTCATCGCCGCATCCTGTATTCCATGATGGAATTGGGCGTAACGCCTGACAAACCCTACAGAAAGTCCGCCCGTATCGTCGGCGACGTTCTTGGTAAATATCATCCTCACGGCGACAGCGCGGTTTACGACGCAACTGTACGCCTTGCGCAGGATTTCTCCACCCGCTATACGCTGGTTGACGGCCAGGGCAACTTCGGCTCGGTCGACGGCGACGGCGCTGCGGCTATGCGATACACCGAAGTCCGCCTTGACAAGCTCGCCATGGAAATGGTCAGAGACCTTGACAAGGAAACCGTCGATTTTTATCCGAACTTCGATGAAACCCTCATGCAGCCGGAGGTTATGCCGGCGAGATTCCCGAACCTCCTCGTAAACGGCTCCGCCGGCATCGCCGTCGGCATGGCCACCAACATTCCGCCGCACAATCTGGGCGAAGTCATCGACGCGGTCGTCTACATGATCGAAAACCGCGACTGCACGGTCGACGATCTGATGACCAAGATCCAGGGGCCGGACTTCCCGACCGGCGGCGTAATCCTCGGCCAGAGAGGCATCTACGACGCCTACCACACCGGCCGCGGCAGAATCATCGTAAGAGCCAAGACCGAAATCGAAGAAATGCCCAACAACCGCCAGCGCATCGTCGTAACCGAGATTCCCTACATGGTCAACAAGGCCAATCTCGTTACCAAGATCGCCGAGCTCGTTCACGAAAAGCGTCTGGAAGGCATCAGCGATATCCGCGACGAGTCCGACCGTAACGGCATGCGCATCGCAATCGAACTCAAGCGCGATGTGAACGCAAACGTCGTTCTCAATTACCTTTACAAGCACACCCAGATGCAGGACACCTTCGGTGTTATCATGCTGGCGCTTGTAAACGGCGAGCCCAAAATTCTGTCTCTCAAGAGCGTCATCAAGCATTATCTCGATCACCAGGTAGAGGTCATCAGACGCAGAACCAAGTATGAGCTCGACAAGGCCATGGCCAGAGCCCATATCCTGGAAGGTCTTCTGATCGCCCTTGACAGAATCGACGAAGTGATTGATCTCATCCGTTCAAGCGCAACGCCGCCCATCGCAAGAGAAGGCTTGATGACCACTTTCGGCCTTTCCGAAAAGCAGGCGCAGGCAATTCTGGACATGCGTCTTCAGAGACTTACCGGTCTTGAAAGAGACAAGCTTCAGGACGAATACAACGCGCTTGTTGAGCAGATCAGGTACCTGAATAGCGTCCTCGCCAGTGAAGACATGGTCATGGGCATCATCAAAGACGAAATCCTTGAAATCAAGCGCAAATATGCCGACGAACGCAGAACCGAGATTTCCGCCCTCGAAGGCGAAATCGACATGATGGATCTGGTTCAGGAAGAGGACATGGTCGTCACCATCTCCCACTTCGGCTATGTAAAGCGTCTGGCCAAGACCACCTACCGCGCCCAGAGACGCGGCGGCAAGGGCGTAACCGCAGCCACGACCCGCGAAGAAGACTTTATCGAGCAGTTGTATGTCACCAATACCCACGACGCGATCATGTTCTTCACCAACCGGGGACGCGTACATCAGAAATACTGCTACGAAATTCCGGAAGCCGGACGCACCGCGCGCGGCACCGCGATTGTAAACCTTTTAAACCTCGATCCGGGCGAAAAGGTCACAGCCGTTCTCCCCGTTCCCGAGGAAAAGATGAAGGGCCACTATCTCGTCATGGCGACGCGCGGCGGCACCATCAAGCGCACCGAGCTTTCTGAGTTTGCCAATCTCCGAAAGAGCGGCCTGATCGCCATCGTCCTCAAGGAGGACGACGATCTGATCGCGGTTCGCTTAACCGACGGCACCAAGGAACTGCTCCTCGGCTCCAAGAAGGGCATGGCCATCCGCTTTGCGGAAACCGACCTTCGCCCCATCGGCCGCGCCAGCATGGGCGTTCGCTCTATGGATCTTGAAGACGGCGACGAAGTTGTCGATATATCCATCGTGGAAGAAGGCAAGCAGGTGCTCTCCATCACCGAAAACGGCTACGGAAAGCGCACCGATATCGAAGAGTATCGCCTGCAGAACCGCGCCGGCAAGGGTATCAAGGCCATGAACCTGACCGAGAAGACCGGTCTGCTGGCTGCCCAGCTGCTCGTTTCCAACGAAGAGGATATCCTCCTGATTACCGCTGACGGCACCATCATCCGCACCCCCGTAAGCGATATCTCCGTCCACGGCAGAAACACGCAGGGCGTTCGCCTGATGAGAGTCGGCGACAGCCACATCGTCTGCGTTGCCCCTGCAGAAGCGGACGAAGAAGAAACAGCAGAAGCTGCTGCAAGCGAGGACAATTCCGAAGCAAACGAACCTGATGCACTCGATCAGCTCGTAAACGATCTTGAAGAGAATCCCGAACCCACGGAAGAATAATATAAAAGGGCTGTCCTGATAAGGGGCAGCCCTCAGATCATCAACAAACCTCCGGGAGAGGTATGGAGAGGGAGCGCACTTCCTCTCCATTTTCAATCGATTTTGGCGGCATGTACTTAAAAATCGCGCGTTTTCACTAAGCGTAGCAACTGTTAACGCTTCCCCTTTCCGATCCCCGCCCGGAAATCCCGCAGGATTTCAGGGGATCGGCCCTTCCCATCAAAAAAGGTACTTTTTTGATGGCTTGGGGATGTGTGGGTATTCTTCTTCCGCATAGACCACCCCACCACGCTACAACTTTTCCTTGTAGATTGAAAGTGTCGCTGGTCGCTTCTCATGATTGCCATGGACGCACAGCAACGTAATCGGGCATTCAATCAGAATTCGTTTTTTGTTTTCATCCCGCCAGCCGTCGCTGAAATTGATCCCCGCATCACCCAAAATGATCAGTAGGTCATCACGAGTTGTATTCATTTTTTCACAGAAACTTTCAATTCGTACAAATAAACCATGAGTGTCACTGGTTAATAAATCATTGTTACCATCGCCTTTATATTGTTATTCCACCCTACTGTGCAAAAAAGTCACTCTTGTTGGCCATGCCTCCTATATATAGACAGACCTCCTCCATAATTCTTTGGAAGCCTTGCAGAACAAGTCGTTTTTTGATATGATTATCATATTATCTTGCTTTAAAAGAAGGAATATGATTATGGATATGCATGAGGATATGGCCCGGCGCTGTACAATCAAGCCATTTACGAATCTGACCCGCATAGTGGAATACAAGTTTCCTGACAGCTTGAACAGGACGTTTGGCGTAACTTGTCTTCCGCATGGAATGGAGATCGTCAACAACGAGATCAGGTGTACCGAAAAGGTACCAACAATAGCGGTCATTGATTTGTACACCAGCGGCATGGGTGTGGAATTGGGTCGTGACCTGTATGTGAATCACGGTATTATGGTCACCAAATACGCTGTCAGGGGTTTGGAAAATGAGATTGGCATATTGGGCCTTGACTTGTGGAAAAGCAGAGATTGCAGGGATTGCAGGGATTGCAAGGATGAGTTAGGCACATACGAAGGAATACTTGATGCAGTTCATGAATTGGTCAGAATTCAAAAATGTTATCGGAACATCATTGCGTTGAATTTGTCGATGGGCTTTAACCGTTTGTATAGAAATCTGTCAGAGGCGCTGGAAGAGGAACTATCCGTACACAATGTTGAGGAGAAAAAGGAAAAACTACTGGCGTTTCTGAGCAAACAAACAGACGGCTATTATGCAATTGCCTATCAAACGATTCAAGCGATCAATCAATTGGTCGATGAAGGTGTTACGATATATCAATCGACAGGAAACGCCAGGAACTTAGTCTTTAATTTGCTTTTATTGTCCAATGTTCAGTATAACGTCTCAGCCTATGACTACAGGCGTGCAGCTGTTGTGTTCTCGAATAGAAAAGGCAATGCAACGCATTTCTTCAGAAGGGTCTATGGTAAGGACAACAAACTGACAAGCGTAACGGACGGAATGATCGAGATACTGCCGCATGAAATAAGGAAACCGGCAAAATTGACAAGAAAAAAACACGAGTTGATACTGTTGCCAAGGAAGGTTAGCGGAACATCCTTTTCGACCCCTCTGCAATTAAATGAGGATCTAAAGGCCGGAAGACTCGGGCCATTGGAGCGATAAGGTGTAAGGGGTACGTAAGGCTGCGCAAGGTTGCGCAAGGTTGTGCAAGCACTTTTTATTGGAATGAGAGCTTATTAAAAAACCTAATTTGTCCAGCAGCCGAAAACGTACCCCCCTCCATTTCAGAAGGGCGCAATTATACGCACGGTATCCGCGCATTGCGTTTGTACCCCTACATAAGCAAAGGAGCATCCAAGTGCCGGATGCTCCTTTCAGATCATCAACAAACCCTAGGGAGAGGTTTGGAGAGGGAGCGCACTCTCTCTCCATTTTCAATCGATTTTGGCGGCATGTACGCCTAAATCGCGCG
>JAEDIV010000150.1 GCA_016296675.1 Clostridia bacterium | reverse complement strand
AGCGATGTGCTGAACCGGGCGGTCAAAAACATCAAAAAGGGAGACAAGGCGCGCAGATCCTGGCAGGAAGACCGTTTTCTTGGCAGGGGTGTTCTCATGTCTCACTGGTCTGAATACTTAAACAACCTCTTTTTTGCCGACGGCGAATATCATAACCCTTCCAATGTTGAAGATTTTATCAATGAGGAGACGGTTATCGACGGCCCCGGCAGCACGCATCTTGCGGAGGCGATTCCGGGTGTCGCGGTTTCGCTGGGCTTTTTAGGAACGCTTATGGGCCTTTCCGTCTCCTTGTCCGGAATGAGCGGCGTGGATGCGCAAGCGGTTTCAGAGTCCATGTCCGTGCTTCTGGGCTCTATGAAATATGCGTTCCTGACGTCCATATTCGGCGTAATTGTGTCGATTCTCTTTACGCTTCTTACCCGTATTGTCAGAAGCCGCGCCGAGCGTTCGCTTACTGCATTTTATAACGCCATGGCGCGGTATGCCGGCGTTTTGTCGGTTGATCCCATGACGCAGATTGCCATCTATCAGCAGGAACAGACGGGCCTTTTAAAGGCGCTTCTTGAAAAAATTGATTCCGACAAAAACGCAAAGATTCTGACCGAAGCTATAAACGCGAGCATTCGTCCTTTGACAAATGCGGTTGAGAAAAATATGAATCTCACTTCGGAAAACCAGGCCAGACTCATGGATGATGTCGCGCAGGCGTATATTGCGCGCATGGATCAGGCGATGCACGGCCAAATGGATCATCTGGCAAGCACGATAGAGGATACCTGCCGCTATCAGGAAAAGGCGGTAAGAAATGTATCTGAGGCGATGAACGGCCTTGGCGATGTTGCGCACGCTGTTCGCGAAATGAAGGCGGATATGGAGGAGGTTCTCAAAAGATACGACGCATCGCTTCAGCGTCTTTCGCAGGCGCAGGCGCGCTATGAGGATCTTTTCACGCGCACGGAGAATATTGTTGAGCGCCAGGCAGGCTATATGGACGCGCTTGCAGGCGTCGGCGATGAGTTTGTCCGGCAGACGGAAGAAGTTCACAGAGCGATTGAAGATTTCATGGAAAATGCCGCTCAGCTTACCGACGAAAATTGCGCCGGGCTTACCAATGCTGCGGGCGTTTTGGAAGATGCGGCGCAAGCATTGGCGAAAACCATGCAGGATGCCCGAGAAAAGCTTTCCCGCGATATGGAGGAATCTCTTGTATACTTTGAAGGCTGCATGACGGAAATCCTCAAGCGCATCGAATGGGCGGCAAATGAAACGAGAGATGCGGTTTACGACCTTCCGCAGAAGGTGGACGGCGCGGTAAACGGATATCTGAGCGAGATCGATCAATTGACCGATGCGCTGATGGAGTCCAGAGAGAAGATTGAACGCGTGATCAGCGCGCAGGAGATTCAGGAGGCGTAGTGTATGCGTGCGATGAACAGACGCAAGCATGTGCACGCCAGGGAAACCGGAAGTTTCTGGCTCAGCTTTTCCGATATGATGAGCGTGCTGGTGCTTGTATTTATATTCGTGATTTTTTCCATGATGCTGTCGCTTGCCGAACAGACGGAGCGGCTGAAAAAGACAGAGGATCAGTATACTGAGGCGATGATCCGCATGAAGAAAAGCGAAGCGGAGCTGAATGAAAAAGAACAGATGCTGATTTATCAGTCCGATCAATTAAGCGAACTTACAGAGGAACTGAATAATAAGACGATTCTGCTTTCTGAAAAAGAGGAAGAGCTTAAAAAGACGCTGGATGAAAACAATGTGATTATCCTCGATCTTGAAAAGAGGTTGGCAGATGAGATTGAGGAAAACGAAAACTATAAAACGAGAATTATGATGCTTGAAGGCAACAAGCAGGCGCAGCAGGACGAGATTGACCGGCTGCTTGTAGACATTGACAAGCAGAAAAAAGAGCTCGATGCGCTCGGAATTGATTACAAAAATCTCATGAGCTATACCAATCAGACGCTTTTGGAGCTTGAAAATACGCAGAGTCAGCTCGCAAGCGCGAACAGCCAGCTTAGCGATGCAAACAGCCGACTGGACAGCCAGAATCAGGCGCTTTCCACGTATGAAGACGAAATTGAACGCCAGCAGAAAATGATCGAGCAGATGGTTGGCGTAAAGGCGCAGATTATTGAGGCGCTTTCAAATGAACTGAGCCGAAACAATATTTCTGTAACCGTCGACGCCCAGACGGGTGCGATTACACTGCCCAGTGAAATGCTGTTTGCAGTCGGCGAGAACACGCTGAGTGATCGCGGCGAAGATTATCTGGATCGCTTTTTGCCTGTATATCTGAATGTGCTGCTTTCCGACGACTTCAGCGGATATATTGCAGAAATCATCATTGAGGGACATACGGATTCCAGCGGCAAGGCAGGATATGACGCCTATCTTTACAACATGCAGCTTTCCCAGCAGCGCGCCCTTTCTGTCACCAATTATGTGCTCAGACAGGAATATATGGGCTATATCCTTGGTCTGCCTATTGAAAAGCAGAGCCTTTTAAGAACGCTGGTCACTGCCAGCGGACGTTCGTTCAGCGCCTTGATCTACAATCCGGACGGCACGGAAAACAAAGATGCGTCCCGCCGCGTTGAAATCAAGTTCCGTCTGAAGGATGACCAGACGATCGGCGCAACGGAAGCGCTGCTTAGAAAATAATCCCCTGATCCGAAGAAAGGAAGACGGTTCCATGAAGTATTTACGAAGGCTGATTTCGTTTTTGGCGGCAAAGATGATTCTGTTTACCGCCTGCGCTGCAATTATTGTGTGTGCATTTTATATCGCCTTCAATCTTGGAAATGCCTATATTCTGATAAACGAAGGTATGGAAAAGCGCGCGGTGGTTGCTCTGACCCGGGAAAACGCCACGGAACTGAACGGTTATTTTACCGGAAGCTTTTTAAATGCGGATCCGGTGCTGGATTCGGCATTTTCGGATGCGTCTCCGTATCTTGCATACAATATCACGGGGTATGAGTATGAAATATCGATTGAGTCGCTCAAGGTCTGGCCCTGGGGCGATGAGATCGTCTGCACAGTCGTTGAACATATGAACGATATAAAAGGCACGGTCAAGGCTGCGTATGCCTCTGAAGTATCCGGTGATCCGGCGCCGTGGATGAGCGGCAGATATGAGTTGAGACTCAAAAAACAGCCGGATTCCGGGCAATGGAAAATCTCGGCAATCAGACAGGACAACAATTATAAAGATACGGGGGATGCGTAATCGTTATCAAGGGGACTGAAATGCCTGCGGGCGCGGCGCTTGCGCCTATGGCGGGCGTAACCGATGCAAGCATGCGCCTTTTGTGCGCGGAAATGGGCTGCGCTTGGGCGGTAAGCGAGATGCTTTCAGCCAAGGGATATCTGTATTCTCCCGAAAGCCGGGCGCATCAGGAACTTTTGCAGCGCTTTGACGGCGAAGGCATGCTGGGGCTTCAATTGTTCGGATCCGATCCAGATATGATTTCGGAAGCGGCAAAAAGGCTTGAAGACAGGCCTTTTACCTTTTTCGATTTCAATATCGGCTGCCCGGCGCATAAAATCGTCGGAAACGGCGAAGGAAGCGCGCTGATGAAGGAACCGAAGCTGGTTGGGAAGGTTGTATACGCATTTTCAAATGCGGTAAAAAAGCCTGTTACGGTCAAAATTCGCGCAGGCTGGGATGAAAACAATAAAAATGCTGTTGAAATCGCCAAAATCTGTGAGGACAACGGCGCAGCTGCAATCACCGTGCATCCGAGAACGAGGGAGCAGTTTTATACCGGCAAAAGCGACTGGTCGGTCATACGGGATGTGAAGGAAAATGTACGGATTCCCGTAATCGGAAACGGCGACATCGCTTCATGGGCGGATGCGAAGAGAATGCTTGATGAGACCGGCTGCGACGCAATCATGATTGCGAGGGCAGCGCAGGGCAATCCGTGGATATTTAAAGAGATTGCCTGCGGCATGCAGGGCATTGAGTATGCGTCCCCGACAGTGGAAGACCGCGTAAATATGGCGATCAGGCATCTGGATATGCATGTCAGATGGAGAGGGGAGCGTTACGCGGTTCCCGAAATGCGAAAGCATGTAGCTTGGTATTTGCAGGGCGCGCCGATGAGTGGGAAACTCAGGGCAAGGGTAAACACGATGCTTACGCAGGATGAAGTAAAAAACGCGCTTTATGATTACTTGGATGCGTACAGAGAAAGGATGGAATAGGCTATGCAGGGATTTGAGTATTTGCCGATCGAGGAAATGATTCGTCCGGAGGGCTTTGACTGCGAGTGCGGTCTTCATCATGGCGTGGATCTGAAATATCTGAAAATCGGTGCGGGCGCCGTGAACCATGTGGGCGACGCGGTGCGCGCTGTGGGCGCAAAGAAGCCGTTTATCATCTGCGACAAAAATACATATGAAGCAGCGGCAAAAAAGGTGACGGAGGTTCTTGAAAAGGAGAATATTCCGTTCAGCGTATTCGTCATTCCCCAGGGTAACCTCAGAAAGCTTGAGCCTGACGAGCGCGCGCTGGGATCAATTGCCATGACGTATGACAATTCCTGCGATATGATTATTGCCGTTGGAAGCGGCGTAATCAACGATTTGTCGAAGGTATTTGCCTTTGATCTCAATATTCCTCAGATGATCGTAGGAACCGCGCCTTCGATGGACGGCTTTGCCTCGAATTCTTCCTCTATGATTGTAAACGGCGTAAAAACCACGCTCTATAACCGCTGCCCGGCGGCGATTGTTCTGGATATTGATATTATGAAAAATGCGCCCATGCGGATGCTCTGGGCTGGTCTTGGCGATATGGTTGCAAAATACATTTCCCTTTGCGAATGGAGAATTGCCAATATCGTAATCGGAGAATATTACTGCGAGCATGTAGCCCAGCTTATGAGGAACGCCTTAAAGCGCATCATGGCGGCTTCGGACGGCCTGAAAGATAGAAGCGCGGAGGCGGTTCAGGCGGTTTCTGAGGGACTGGTGCTTTCCGGCATGGCGATGAGCTTTGCCAAGGTTTCCCGCCCTGCCAGCGGCCTTGAGCACTATTTTTCCCATATGTGGGAGATGCTTGCGCTTGAAAGACATGAGGAGAGCGAACTTCACGGCATTCAGGTGGGCGTAGGCACGTGCCTCACTATGAATATCTATGAAGAGATCAAAAAGCTGCGCCCGACCATGGAAAAGGGCATGAAGGCGATGGAAGCTTTTGATGAAAAGGTCTGGGAAGACAGAGTGCGCCGCGTGTTCGGAAAAACGGCGGAAGCAGTTCTTGAAATCGAGAGAAAGACAAAGAAAAATGATCCTGTCAAGCACGCAAAGCGTCTTGAAAAGATCATCGCCAATTGGGATCGTATTCTTACAATTATCGAAGAGGAACTTCCTGACGCTGAATGGCTTTTTGGAAAGATGCGCGTAAACGGCATGCCTATGAAGCCGGAAGATATTGGCCTTTCGCATCAGGATGTAGTGGACGCCTTTGTCTGCTCCCGTGACATCCGCGACAAGTATCTGAGCGGCTCAATGCTGTGGGATCTTGGCGAGATGGATGCGTTCAGTGAAAGGCTGTGAAAGTATGAACATCATGATCTATGCTTCCAAAAAGAATTTTGATGTTCAAAAGGCGGAACGCTTTTTTAAGGAGAGAAAAATCCCATTCACAAGCGTTGATATCAAAAAGCACAAATTGGGCGCAAGGGAGCTTCAGCTGTTTGTAAAAGCTGCCGGCAGCGCACGTGCGCTTCTGGATCCCGACGTGAAGGGGGAGAAGGCGGACTACGCCAGGCACCTGACGCTTGAAAATATCATTTTTGATTTGATCCTCGAAAACCCGACGCTGATGAAAACGCCGATTGTACGCGACGGAAACAAAGTGACGATCGGATTCCATCAGGAAGACTGGGAAAAATGATTGTTTCCTTCAATCGATGGAATTAGGATTGTTGGCTGATAAGCATAAAAGGGTCTGTCTCATTAAGAATAAAACCTCAAAAAAGCAACACAGCGGGACGG
>JAEDIV010000020.1 GCA_016296675.1 Clostridia bacterium | reverse complement strand
CCGCGTCAGCAATCAGCTTACGATAGCTCTCGATGTCGGTCTTCTTGAGGTAGTCAAGAAGGCCACGGCGCTGACCAACCATCAGAAGCAGGCCGCGACGGGAGTGGTGATCCTTCTTGTTGACCTTGAGGTGCTCGGTGAGGCTCTTGATGCGCTTGGTGAGAAGAGCAATCTGAACTTCGGGGGAGCCAGTGTCGCCCTCATGACGGCCGTAGGCAGCGATAACTTCGGATTTCTCCATCATGGTGATGTCGATCTTGTTTTCCATTTTGATTTTCCTCCCATTTTTCGTATTCCCGCAGACGAAGCATGCCGTCGGGACGTCGGCAAACCGCGTGTGCGGATCTAAATCTTCTGTGGCAAATTGCCACAAATGATATTTTACCACAAGTGCAGCCCTTTGTAAACGCAGTTTTTCTTCTTTAATGAGAATTTAAGGTTCTGTTGACATAAGCCGGTACTCGATTCCGGCATTCTCTGCATACTCGTGCGCAGCGCTTCCGTACTTGCAGGAAATGACTACGCGCTCGCAGCCCGAAAATACATCATTTCCAATATAGGTAACGCTTTCCGGGATTTCAATGGTCTTCAGCATTGCGCAGTCCATGAACGCCCTGTCGCCGATGGAATCTATGCCGTTTTGCAGAATGACCGTTTCAATAAGCGCATTGTCGGCAAACGCCTCTTCGCCGATCGAAGAGAGAAACGCCGGCATCGTAAGCATGCGTCCGGAATTGACATAGAGGATGATTTCGCTGGCGGCTCCGCCCGGATGCTCAGCTGTAATCACGCTTACGCCGGACGCAATCGCCTTAACATAGCCGCCATCCACCTGTATGCAGTCGGGATTGCTGCTTGACCATGTAAGCGCGGATACATCCGCCGAAGAAGGCAGGGGTAATACAAGAAGGCGCATTCCCTCGCCCACTTCCATATCGGCATCCGTCAGATCGATCTTCATGGACTCAGGCACAGTAAGATCGGGAAAACCGCTTCCAAAGTCAAATTCCATTTTAAGATTTGTGCTGCCTGTCGAATATCTGAAGCCCAGAAATTCCTGGGGAAAACGCGCCTGATCATACCAGGTATTTACGGCGCCTGTAAAATCAAAGACAGGATTTGCGCCCATATACCAGATTTCCGTATAGCTGCGCGCGGCAAGCAGCGATTCATTCAGGATCGCAATCACGTCTTCCTGGGTTTCGCATGTTTCAGCCCCGGAACGAATTGCATACATATAGTCGTTCTTTTCGCACTGCGGCATGATCTGCGCGCCCAGATTCCAGCTGTGATCGCGCATCATGATATCGTCCGGCACGCAAAAATAATCATGGTTTTCCGAGCCCGGCGAAGGATCGTCCCATGTACAGTCCACGTGATACCATTCGCCGTCAAGCTTCACAAGATTCCAGCCGTGATCACCGCCTCCGGCATAGCCCGTGATATATACGGTTTCGATCCCGATCATCTTCAAAAGCATGTCATAGGCAAGCGCATAGCTTTGGCAGACGCCGGTTCCGTGCAGAAGCACGCCGTCGGGATAATAGTACTCGTAATTGTAGTCGTAATCCGCATTCATAATCAGCCAGTCGTGCAGCCACAGCGCGCGGGCGTAATCGGTAGAAGCCTTCTGCACGCACTCATTTGCAAGGCTTCTGGCCTTCTGAACCGAGGCCTGTCCCGCCGATTCATACACCTGGCTCTGCCATTGAATCGCAGACCCTGCCGAATCTACGATGCGGATCAAAAGCAGATACTGACCGTTGTTCTTTTTCGGCGTAAAAATGTATGAATTTGAGCGCATCGTTCCGGAAGAAGCTTCCATATAGAACGCGCCTTCTTTGCCTTCCCGCCAGTACACACTGATGGAATAGTTATAAATCCCGTCGCCGCCGGTCGCATACACGGTAAACTTTGTCTGGACACCTTTGGAAAGATAAGGCGTGTCCGAATCCATATAGGCAACATTCAGTTCCTGAATCAGCGCACGCGTGCGGTAAAAAGCCGATTCTCTTTCAATAACGCCGCCTTCTTCCGACGCGAAATATATCTCTTCTTCGCAAAGCGCAAATGCATACAAAAGCGCAATAAGCGCAAGCGCTGCCGCAAAAAGCTTTTTCACAATCGCATCCCCTTCGTATTCAGTCCATGCTCATTATCTCACATCTGAAATTAAATGTCAACATTTTTCATTTATGTATCTTTTTTATGTATTCGTTATGTAACTTCATATGAAAGCGAGTCTGAGACTTGAAATTTATCCGAAATTGGTGTATAGTATACAGCAACTAAAACGTTTTCGATTTGCATATTTACGGAAAGGAGCAGACGCTGTGAAAGTAAGCATTCGTGATCTGGCCGCTGCATGCAGCTTATCTGTATCGGCAGTAAGCAAAGCGCTGAACAATTATCCGGATATTTCAAAGGAAACACGCGAGCTTGTACTGAAAACCGCGCAGCAAATGGGTTATTTCCCGAACGCCAGCGCGCGGACGCTGAAAACCAACCGTTCGCAAAACCTCGGCGTGCTTTTTGAACCCATCAGTCCAAGCGGCATGACGCATCCGTTTTTTTCTGCGCTGCTCGAATCCTTCAAGACGGAAGCCGAAAAATTCGGCTATGATCTTACCTTCATCAACAACAACATTCGTTCCGGCATGAGTTTTCTTGAGCATTGCCGCTACAGAAACGTCGACGGCGCGATCATCGTATGCGCAGATTTTCATGCACGTGAAGTACAGGCGCTGTTATCTTCCGATATTCCGACCGTCGCCATCGATTATCCGTCAGAAACCGCCTCCAGCGTCCTTTCCGAAAATGAAGAAGGCATGTATGCGTTAACCAAATACGCAATCTCCATGGGGCATAAAAAAATCGCCTGCCTGCACGGTGAAAACTGCTTTGTCACCGAGAACCGCTTAAACGGCTACAAAAGGGCCCTGAAAGAAGCAAATATCGAAATCCGCGAAGACTATATTCTTCCCTCTACTTACGACAACCCTCAGGAAGCGGTTCATGCTTTTAAACAAATCATGGCGTATGCGGACAGGCCGACCTGCATCATGATGCCGGACGATACCGCTGCCGTCACCGCCATCCAGACTGCGCAGGCTATGAATCTGTCCGTTCCCGAAGACATCTCCATCGGCGGCTACGACGGCGTGCGCATAAGCCTCATGTTTTCCCCGGTTCTGAGCACCATAAAGCAAGACACTTTCACTATGGGAAAAGCTGCGGCGCAGGAGCTTATCCGTCTGATGGAAAACCCTGCCTCCGGCGCCAAGAAAACCATCACCGTCCCCGCCATGCTCATCCCGGGCGAAAGCATCGGAAGAATCAGCTGAAACAAAGGGTCTGTCTCATTAAGAATAAAACCCCAAAAAGCAACACAGCGGGACGGGAAACCCGTCCCCTACAGGAAGAAAACAGCTTCTTCGTTATGTAGGGGACGGGTATCCCGTCCCGTAATCTTTGATCATTTCATGGAGATACACGATTAACGGAGTTTGAATGTATTTTGAGACAGCGCCTTCTTTTACCTATTCAGCTGCGTGTACAACGCCGTCTTTATCGATGGTATATTCGCCATCCGGCAAAAGCTCGGAAATGGAAACCATTTCATAGCCGTTCTCTTTATAGTATTCAAAAACCTCATCCATGATATCAAAGCAAGGCGATGCATTATGAAAAAGGTAAATTGCGCCCGGATGTACATTTTTGCCCGTGACATTTCTGTACAATTTGCTCGAGGTAATATCTGCTGAAGAATCGCCTGAAGAAAATGTCCACTGAACCAGCGTAAGATCAAGCGTCTGGAGCATAGTATTAAGTCCAAAGCCCCATCTTCCCTTGGGCGCTCTAAAAAGTTTCGGTACATAGCCTCCGGTTGCCTCATAAATCACCTGATTGGTCGGCAGGATTTCATCGAGAATTTCACCATACTTCATGCCGCCCATAGGTTCGTGATTCCATGAATGATTGCCGATTTCGTGTCCTCTGTCAAGGATCTCCTTGAGAACTTCCCGATTGCTGTCTGCGAATTCACCCGTTATAAAGAACGTCGCTTTCACATTGTATTCATCCATGAGATCCATCCATCTGCGCACATAAAATGAACCGCCCGCGCCACAATCCACGCTGATGCCAACCGCGCGACGATCGGTATTCACGGAGTAAACCGCAGAAATTTCTTTTCTGATTATGATCGTAAAATCATCCGATACCTTCTTGTCGCCTAGCCACACGGACACATAATTGGTATCCGTCCAATCCTTCGGAATTACAAACTTGAACGTAGCGGAATCATATTTCTTTGAAAAGGACTTGGTATCAAGCGTATTGCCCGCTTCATCACGCAGATCAAGCGACAGAGGCGAAGTAAGAATATCGCTGTTCTCGACTTTATAGTAAACCCTGATGCTCTCACCAGCAGGGCCGGTCGTCAGACCGCCGTTTTGGGCAACCACGACAGGTTCAGGAATCAGAATTACTTCTGCCTTACCGCGGCTGGTGCTGACGCGATAACCATTTCCCTTCTTGATCGCAGCAGTAGTTTTAAAAGATTTCTCAACTGCTTTTGTGACAACAGGGATCCTTGCTTCCTTTTCGCCTGCAGGAATAATCCCTGAGTACTCCTGGCCGTCATACTCTAAAGTAAAAGCAAGATCATTTGCTGCAACCGCATTTGAAGTTACACGGATGTAGCATTCCGAATTGCTCAAAAGCTGAATCTTGGTGGAATCCAGATACAGCGCAATGTCCTGTGCCATAGCCGCAGGCGGAAAACTGAGCATCGTCAAAAGGAGAACAAGTACCAGAACCAGCGCGCATTTTCTCATCATTTATATTCCGCTCCTACTTTATCTATCCTCAAATATTATAACAAATCTTTATTTTGGTGTCAATTCGATACCATAAAGCCGACATACATTTCGCCGTTTTCCCTCTTGTATACATGCGCGTTTTCATGATAAAATATCATCAGGAGGCGAATGACAGTATGGATATTTTCGATATTATCGGGCCCATCATGGTCGGCCCTTCAAGTTCTCATACAGCAGGCGCGGCGCGCATCGGACGCGCGGCAGCAAATCTGCTCGGCGATACGCCCGCAAAGGCGAAGATCACCCTTTCCGGTTCATTCCTTCGCACGCATAAAGGGCACGGCACCGACCGCGCCATCATCGCGGGGCTCATGGATATGCCGGTGGATGACCTGAGAATCCGCGACAGCCTTGAAATTGCCAGGGAGCGCGGCCTTCAATACGAATTCATCCTTTCGGACATCCCGGACGCGCATCCGAATACGGCGCTGATTGAACTGGTCGGAAAAAGCGGCCGCGAAGTCTCCATACGCGCAGCATCCGTAGGCGGCGGCAACATCCGCGTTGAAATGCTTAATGGTCTGACCGTCTCATTTACCGGCGCCATGGACACGCTCGTCATTTCCCACACCGACGCGCCCGGCGTCATCGCCAATGTATCCAGCCTCATTGCTGCGCTCTCTGTAAACATCGCGACCATGCAGGTTTTCAGAAGAAACGCGGGCGGCGACGCAGTCATGATCATCGAGACCGACCATGCGCCCGATATGGAAAGCGTAAGAATGATCCGAAGACTGCGCGGCATCAAAACGTGCAATCTTTTAAACAAGCTGTAAGGGAGGAGGAAGCGCTATGCAGGATTACACCACTTGTTCGGAGCTTCTGGAACTTGCCAAGAAAGCAGGCAGTCTTCCGCAGGCGGTACTCGAGCATTACGTAAGCGAGGGCGCCGATAAAGAAGAAGCGATCAAACGCATGCGCGAAAGCCTCAGCGTCATGCGCTCATCCATTCAGGAAGGCCTGAATCCCGACGCAAAAAGCATGTCGGGCAGGGTCGGCGGTCAGTCGGCCATGCTTATGAAATCGCTTTTAAACGGCGACTCCTTCGGCGGAAAGCCCATCGGCCTGGCAAGCGCCTATGCGCTGGCCGCCGCGGAATGCAACGCATGCATGGGCAGAATCGTCGCCGCTCCGACCGCCGGCGCATGCGGCGTACTTCCGGCTGCTCTTTTCTCCGCGCAGGATGAAAAAGGATATTCCGATGATGATCTCGTAAAGGCGCTGTTTGTCGCCGCGGGCGTTGGCCGCGTAATAGCGCTTCGCGCCAGCATCTCCGGCGCGGAAGGCGGCTGTCAGGCCGAGGTCGGAAGCGCATCCGCCATGGCTGCGGCAGCGCTCAGTTACCTTGCCGGCGCAGATGCCGAAACCTGCATGCGCGCTTCCGGTTTCGCGCTCATGAATCTCATGGGCCTCGTGTGCGATCCGGTGGAAGGACTTGTGGAAGTTCCGTGCGTATACAGAAACGTGGTCGGCGTTGCCTGCGCCATTACCGCCGCAAACCTCGCCATTTCCGGCATTCCCCTCATCATGCCGGTCGATGAAATCATCGAGGCCATGCGCCGTGTGGGCAGAAGCCTGCCCGCGTCCCTTCGTGAAACCGGCGAAGGCGGCTGCGCTGCGTGCAGACTGTGCGCGGAGGAAAAGAAATGAAGCGCGCGTTTTTTCTGATTCTCGCGCTGATTCTCTTTGCTGTTCCCGCATTTGCAAAGGCTGCCCCCCTTTCCCCCATGCTTTCCGCTGACGGATCCCATATCCTCGCGCTGGACGCATCCGGAAACGTATGGGCCTGGGGCTCCAACCACAGAGGAGAAAGCGTTCCCGGGAAAACAGATGAGCGCATCCTGTCGCCCGAAATCGTCTTTGAAAACGCCCTGTCCATTGCATCAGGCCAGCAGTTTTCCATGGCGATTGATGAAAACAGCCGTCTCTATGCCTGGGGCGATAACCGTGAAAAACAGATTTTCGCATCCGCTGACGAAAAAGTCCTCTCCCCTGTGATGCTCATGGAAAATGCCGCGTATGCCGATGCATGCGATACCACCGCCGCGTGCGTAACCAAAGACGGCAAATGCTGGCTCTGGGGCGGCGGCACGGATAAAATCCTTGTATCCGAAAATGCTGAAAAATGCGAAGTCGGCATGAACTTCGCAGTCATCCTTGAAAAGGACGGAAGGGTTTTTGAGCGAACGCTTACGGAAACCGAAAGCAAGCTCATGATTTCAAACGCAAAAGATATTTCCGCATCCGGTGAAAGCCGCTACGCACTTTCAGGGGACGGCACGCTTTACGCATGGGGTGCCGCCGCGCCCGACGGGAGGCTCGCAATAAGCGGCGGCATACGATATATAGAAACGCCCGAACGCATTTGCCAAAATGCAGATATTTCGTCCATGATCGGAGGGCTTACCTTTTCGGGTTTCCTTACAAGTGCAAATGAATTGTATCTATGGGGCACGCTTTATTCCTATGCCTCCTATATCGATGAAACCGGAACCGTTCAGGCAGCCCTGGTCGACGGCGCGCTCCTTTCCTACGGAAGCGAGCCCATCCGTCTCTATGAAAACGTAAAAAGCGCCGCCGTCGGCGATGCGTTCATCGCGCTCCTCTTCGAATCCGGCGACATTTTCACCTGGGGCTCAAACGATCAGGGACAGCTCGGAAACGGAAAATACACCCAAACCGCCCTCGTCGAAGCGGAAGACGACGAAGGCTACGAAGCCGAAATCATTTTCTCCGCCGATTCAGTGTTTCCGAATGTGCCGATTACACTTAAGTAATGTCAAGGGGCTGTTGCAGAAGCAAAAAATCTGCAACAGCCCCTTTTCAAAAAATACCTTACTTCGTGCCGAACAGTCTGTCGCCCGCATCGCCAAGACCCGGAACGATGTACTTGTGCTCATTGAGCTTTTCATCGATGGCGGCGATGTAGATATCAACATCCGGATGCTCGTTCTTAAGAACCTCGATGCCCTCGGGGCAGCCGACGAGACATACAAGCTTAATGTTGAAGCAGCCGCGATCCTTCAAAAACTGAATCGCCGCAGCGGAGGATCCGCCGGTGGCCAGCATGGGATCGACAACAATCAGCTCTCTCTCCTGCGCGTCGGCGGGGAGCTTGCAGTAATATTCCACGGGCATGTGCGTTTCGGGATCGCGGTACAGACCGATGTGACCCACCTTGCACGCGGGAACCAGCTTCACAAAGCCTTCCACCATGCCGAGGCCCGCTCTTAAAATCGGCACAACACCCAGCTTTTTGCCGGCGATGACCTTGCTTTTGCACTTGCAGATGGGCGTTTCAATCTCAACTTCCTCAAGCGGCAGCTCGCGGGTAACCTCATAGCACATCAGCATCGCGATCTCGTTTAAAAGCTCGCGGAAATCCTTCGTGCCGGTTTCGATCTGGCGCATCAGGGTAAGCTTATGCTGAATCAGCGGGTGGTCGATGACGTGTACAGTGCTCATTCGTACATCCCTCCAATTTTTCCGTATCAACATAATTATACTCTGGTTTTTAAGGATGTGCAACCGAAAAGGCGAAATTTTGAGAAGAAAATTCGCGGGGGCTCGGAGACTTTGCATTTTCAAATGCCCATTTGATTTTCTTTTATTCTGTGTTACAATATAACCATCAACATCCGGGAGTGATGAAAATGCCGCTTATCATCGTCAGAAACGATATCACAAAAATGGAAGCGGACGCCATTGTAAACGCTGCAAATCCCACATTGCTCGGCGGCGGAGGCGTGGACGGCGCAATTCACAGAGCAGCAGGGCCTGAGCTTTACGCAGAATGCAAAACGCTCGGCGGCTGCAAGACAGGCCAGGCGAAAATCACAAAAGGCTACCGTCTCCCTGCAAAATACGTCATCCATACCGTAGGTCCCGTCTATCAGGACGGAAAGCACGGTGAAAAAGCGCTTCTTTCATCCTGCTACAAAAACGCTTTGCTCCTTGCCAAAGAAAATGCCCTCGAAACCGTGGCCTTTCCTTTGATATCCGCAGGCGTTTACGGCTACCCCAAGGCCGAAGCAATCAAAGTCGCCATCGACGCCATCACCGAATTTCTCATTGATAACGACATGACTGTCTACCTGGTCGTATTTTCAAGGGATGTATTTGAAATCACAGGCAAACTGTTTAACGATGTTCAGGCCTATATCGACGATGTGTATGTCGATTCCCATACCGACAGCCGGGAAGCGCTCAGGCAGCGGATGGCACAAAGAAGCTGCATGTATCAGCCGTCCGTCCAGATGGATTTTGACGCATGCGCCACCGCTTCCATGGACGATTCCCTTGACGATCTTATCAATCAGATCGACGAAAGCTTTTCAGAAATGCTCATCCGGAAAATCGACGAAAAGCAGATGACCGACGCCGAATGCTACAAAAAAGCCAATGTCGACAGACGCCTTTTCAACAAAATCAAGAATAATCCCGCCTACAAGCCCGCAAAGCAAACCGTTTTAGCCTTCGCAATCGCCCTTGAGCTTACCCTCGATGAAGCCAGGGATATGCTCATGAAGGCAGGCTTTGCGCTCTCCCGCAGCAATAAAGCGGATATCGTCGTCGAGTACTGCCTAAAGACCCGGAATTACAACATCATCGAGATCAACCAGATCCTTTTCAAGCTCGATCTTCAGCCGCTGGGCTACTGAATTTGTCGCCTGCCGGGCGACCAAATGCCTCCCCGTCTTTGATATACTTAATGCATCAAAGACAAGGAGGCATTCATTATGAAGAAAAATCTTACCGAAATCGTTTTTATCTTAGACCGCAGCGGCTCCATGGCCGGCCTTGAAAAGGACACCATCGGCGGCTTCAATTCCATGATTAACCGCCAGAAAAACGCCCACGGCGAGGCCATCATTTCCACCGTACTTTTCGACAGCGAAACCCAAGTCATCCACGACCGCGTAAGCCTTAAAAACATCGCGCCCATGACTGAAAAAGACTACTTCGTCCGCGGCTGCACCGCGCTTCTGGACGCCATCGGCGGCGCCATCCACCACATCGGAAACGTCCACAAATACGCCCGCGAGGAAGACAGACCCGAGCACACCCTCTTCATCATCACAACCGACGGCATGGAAAACGCAAGCCGAAAATACTCAAGCGACCGCGTCAAGCAAATGATCGAGCGCCAGAAATCAAAATACGGCTGGGAATTCCTCTTCTTAGGCGCAAACATCGACGCTGTCGAAACCGCAGGCCATTTTGGAATCCAGGCCGACCGCGCCGTAAATTACCACAGCGATAAACAAGGCACCGCCCTTAACTACGAGGTTCTCTCCGACGCCATCTGCACCTTCCGCGAAAGCAAACCGCTTGAAAAGAGCTGGAAACAGCGGATCGATGAGGATTATGAGAGCAGGCGGTAAAGGCAATGACTCAAAAATGCGCTGGCGATTCATAACCACCAGCGCTTTTTTGCTATCGAATCTGTATATCACGCCTCGTAAATATAGTTCATGCTGTCTCCATTTTCATCTTTATGATCGTGATGATGCCTGAATCCTACATTTTCAAATACTTTTTGTGATGCTATATTATTCTCATTCTATATCCTCTATAAATCATCGCATTGATTTTTCCTGAATCATTCTATCGTGCAAACGAAAAATCAGCAAGCCACTGCTTTTCAGGTTTTCGGATCTTCCAAAAATTCATGGAGATGAGATCATCTGCTTGCATGTTCATAACTTGCTTTAAAGATAAGTGATCTCCGTTTGCTATGCTTTCTCCTCACACCATGATTAGAATTTGACAAGAATGACAAGAATGGTTATAATGATGAGCAGAAAGCACTGGAGGGTATTTATGACTTTTTTTGAAAGTGATATTGTGGAGCTAAAGTCCATCGTTACAAACGACATATGCAGGGAAGTTATCGCGTTTGCCAACACCAAAGGAGGAACCATCCATGTTGGCATTGCAGATGACGGAACTGTTATCGGTATAGAGAATGCAGATCAAACGATATTACAAATCAACAACATGATTCGCGATTCCATCAAACCTGATTTAACGATGTTCGTTTCCTATGAAGCAAGAATCGTGCAGTCCAAAAACATTGTAACCGTTACCATTCAAAGGGGAACCGCTCGCCCATACTATCTTTCCAGCAAAGGTCTGAAACCAAGCGGCGTATTTGTTCGAAACGGAACATCCTGTGATCCTGCTACCGATACCTCCATCCGCAACATGATCAAAGAAACAGACGGGGACAGCTTTGAATCATTGCGGTCTCTGGAGCAAAATCTGTCATTTGATGCCGCAAAGAAATTATTTTCAAGCAAAAACCTCCCATTCGATCCCCTAAAAATGAAGTCGCTCGGTATGTTATCTTCTGATGGGATATATTCCAATGTTGCAATGCTTATTTCCGATCAATGCAACAGTACCATAAAAGCAGCGACATTTTTAGGAACGGATAAAACGGTGTTTCAGGACAGAAGAGAATTCGAAGGCTCTATTTTTCGGCAAATGGAAGATATGTATGCCTATCTGGACCTCAGAAACCGAACCCAATCTACCTTTAAAGGCCTTTATCGAACAGACATACGCGATTATCCGGAAGAGGCGTTGAGAGAAGCTTTGCTCAATTCGCTGGTTCACAGGGACTACTCATTCGGAGCCAGCACATTGATAAGCGTCTATGACGATCGAATTGAATTTGTTTCCATTGGAGGACTTCCATCAGGTATTTCATTATCCGATGTCATGCTCGGATTATCCGTCTGCAGAAACCCAAAGCTTGCAGCCATATTCTATCGTTTGGAGCTTATCGAAGCATACGGCACAGGGATTCCGAAAATTTTCAAAGCATATGCCGATTTTGAACTGCAGCCACAGATCGAAGTTACTGAAAATGCATTTAAGATCACTCTTCCGAATCGGAACACCGCCGTTAAATCGAAGGAAGCCGTCTCGAATGTACCAACGAGCAACGATACTGTTATCCTTGACTATGTTGAAAGGAATGGAGAAATAACCAGAAGCGATGTGGAGGCATTGTTAAACATCAGTACATCAACCTCAAATCGTATTCTTAGAGCTTTGGTCCATAAAGGTTTAATCCATCAAGTCGGCAGCGGAAAAAATACAAAATACAAAAAAAGATAAAGACCCATCTACGCAACAGCCCCCGCCATCCTGATCGGACGGCGGGGGCTGTATGTTTTCGATTACTTAAGCGTAATAATCACTCTGCGGTACGGCTCTTCGCCTTCGGAGTGAGTCTGAACGTAGGGATGATTCTGAAGGGCGGAGTGCATAACTCGTCTTTCGTAGGGATTCATGGGCTCGAGAACTACGCGGCGGCCGCTCTTTTTGGCGCGGTTTGCCATGCGCAGCGCGAGCTTTCTGAGGGTTTCTTCACGCTTTGCACGATAGTGCTCAACGTCCAGGGAAACGCGGGTGTATTCGCTCTTTTCCTTGTTGACGGTTAAGCTGGTCAGGTACTGGATGGCGTCCATGGTTTCACCGCGGCGGCCAATGAGTACGCCCAGCGTATCGCCGGTCATTTCGATGGTCAGGTGGTTTTCTTCTTCGAGCATACGGATTTCAACTTCAACGCCCATGAGCTTGGTAACGTTGGAGAGGAAATCGTAGGCGCGCTTTCCGCTTTCGCCAAGGGCTTCTACATCGAGCGGAGGAAGCTCGGGCTTGACTTCGGCAGGAGCAGCCTCAGCATTAGCTTCGGCGTTTTCCTGGGTCTCAGCGGGCTTTTCCTTCTTGGGCTGGCGGGTTCTTTTGCGCTGGGGTTTCGCTGCAGGAGCTTCGGCCTTCTCTTCAGCAGGAGCAGCTTCCTCGGCCTTTACTTCGGCGCTCGCTTCTTCCTTCTGAGGCTTTTCTGCCTTGGCTTCCTTGGCAGGCTTTTCTTTGTTTTCTTTCTTTTCCTTATTCTGGCTCTTTTCCTTGCGGGCGGGCTTCTTCTCTTCCGTGTCCTGAGGATTCAGGGAGAGGACGGGCATTTCAAAATCGAAATCCGGATCCTTTTCCTTCACGGTGATGCGAACGCGGGCAAGGCGGCCGAACATACCGAAAAGTCCGGTGGAACCCTTGTCGAGCACTTCGTGGGTCACTTCGCTGATATCACAGCCAAGTTCCTGAAGACCCGCTTTCAGGGCTTCTTCAACGGTCTTTCCGCTGGTTTCAATGGTTCTCAAGGCTGAATGGCCTCCTTTTCGGTGTCAACGATCGGGGCGGTTTTCACGTCCAGATACTTATTGATGGCAAAGTTGGTTACGATGCTCCACACGTTTACAAATACCCAGTAGGCAGCGAAGGCAGCGGTGGAGGACAAGCAGATCCAAACAGAGAAGATGGGGAAGAACCACTTCATGAATTTGCCATTGACAGCGTTCTGGCTGTTTTCAGAGGCAGCCTTCGATCCGCCGGCGTTCATGAGCTTGGTCTGCAGAATCTGGGTCACACCGGCCAGAACGGGCAGGATGAGACAGCCGTTCACATATACCGACCAGTTGGTGGGGATTTTGATGGGGAACATGTTGATGAAGAGATTGAAGGTGAAATAGTCGCAGTGGCTGGCAATGGCAGCGTCGACCGCAGCAGCAATCTCGCCGGTATTGTTGGCATACTGACTGAGAACATCCATCATTTCAGCGCTGATAACCTTCTTGTTCTGATTCAGAAGCATGGAAAGTTCTTTCATGGTGGGAATGATGGTCTTGGTGAAGGAGTCAGGCTGGAAGACATTCTTTACCCACAGCCAGCCGTCGGTGGCGCCGAAGGAAGAAATGTCGCCGCTTCTGAGCGCGTCAAGAAGGGGCTGAACTTCCTCAAGGGAAAGGAAAGCGCCTTCAGCGTTCATGAGGTTGCCCTTAATCCAATTGTACATCTGGGTCAGCTGAAGCTCGGCAGCGATGTTGCGCATAGCGCCAAACATGATGAACAGAACCGGCAGCTGAATCAGCATGGGAAGGCAGCCGGAAAGCGGATTGACCTTATTCTTTTTATATAGCTCGCTCATCTTGCGATTGAGCTTTTCCTGATCGTTGCCATAACGCTTTTTGAGCTCTTCCATCTTGGGGTTGAGCGCAGACATCGCGCGCATGGACTTTCTGGACTTGATGTCCAAAGGCAGAAGAACCGCCTTGATTAAGAGGGAGAAGATGATAACTGCCCAGCCGTAATTGCCGATGATCTGGTTAATACCGGTGAGCAGACTTTCGAATAAACCGGTCATGAATGCGTGTCCTCCTGTGATCGGTTGCGTATAAATACGCTAAGGCACGGGATCATACCCGCCCTCATGGAAGGGATGGCAGCGCATGATTCTGCGCATGGCAAGATAGCTGCCTTTGGCCGCGCCGTATTTCTCAACCGCCTGCATCGCGTACTCCGAGCAGGTAGGGACAAACCGGCAGCTGGGCGGCAGCACGGGACTGATTTCACGCTTGTAAAAGCGGATCATCCCCAGGACGGTCTTCTTCGGAAACGAGGAAACGTTCATTTTTCCTCCTTTAAAAGGCCCGCACGCGCAACCAAAGAGCGCATCTGGCCGGTGAGCGTTGCATGAGACGCACCTGCGGCCGAAACGCGCGCTACAAATATATATTTACCTTCTTTGAGATTGGGCCTGATCATCCGAAAATCCTCGCGCATATAGCGGCGAAGGCGGTTCCGCATGACCGCGTTTCCAACCTTTGAGGATGCGGAAAAGCCCACTCTCAGCGTCTTGGCATTTGTATACACCAACACCATATACCGCGAGGGAAAGCTTTTGCCCTTGCGGTATACGTATTGATAATTCCTGTTCTTGCCGAGGCTATACTGCTTTCGGCCCAGACGGAACGGATGCGCGGCAGTCACTTTATACTTCCGAAATTAGACGGTGAGGCGCTTGCGGCCACGGAGACGGCGGACCTTCAGAACGGCGCGGCCGGCCTTGGTCTTCATGCGGGCACGGAAGCCGTGTACCTTGCTTCTCTGGCGTTTTTTGGGCTGATAAGTTCTGAACATGGGGTCTACTTCCTTTCTTTGTTCGCCCGTTTCGGGCGTCGCGGTCGAATGCCGTTCGCCGCATGGATGATTTTCGCTATCATCCTATTTGAATCGCCTGCGGAAACCTCATCTGTCCGCGGGCAGGCATTCCAAAAGACAACTTCCTAAGTATAAAGGAATGAACGGGCGTTTGTCAAGCGAATCAAGTTAGATTATGTGTAATAATTCCGACACAAAAACGGCAGAAAAACGAAATTTAACTTAGGAATAAAAAAAACACAATTCAAAACCATAGTTCAATTTGAAATTAACCTCAAACACGGCCAAAACCGCCTCCCGGCGTTTGCCAAAATCAAAAAAATAGTATATAATATATGCTGATATGAACCGGGAATTTTTCCGGAACGATTCGAAATTTATGTTTGGAGGATTTGGATATGGCAATCATCGACAGAATCATGGCCAAAGCCCAGGCGAACGTGAAGCACATCGTTCTTCCCGAAGGCGAAGAGACCAGAAACATCCAGGCTGCTGCGAAAATCGTAAAGGCCGGCATTGCGAAGATCACCGTTCTCGGCAACCCCGAAAAGGTAAAGGCCGTTGCCGCCGAAACGAACACCTGCCTTTGCAGCATCGAAATCGTCGACCCCGCGACCAGCGAAAAGGCTGCGTCTTACGCAAACGCGCTTTATGAGATCCGTAAGGCCAAGGGCATGACCGAAGAAGAGGCTGCCAAGAAGGTTGCCGATCCCATGTTCTACGGCGTTATGATGGTTAAGATGGGCGATGCCGACGGTCTCGTATCCGGCGCCATCCATTCCACCGGCGACATGCTGCGCCCCGCGCTTCAGATCATCAAGTGCAAGCCCGGCATCAAGACCGTATCCTCCTGCTTCCTGATGGAAAGCCCCATCGAAGAGTACGGCGTCATGATCTTTGCCGACTGCGCCGTTATCCCGAACCCCACCGCAGAAGAGCTCGCCAACATCGCTGTTGCCGCAGCCGAATCCGCGAAGTCCCTGGGCGAAATCGAGCCCAAGGTTGCCATGCTCTCCTTCTCCACCAAGGGAAGCGCGAAGCATGACAACGTAACCAAGGTTCAGGAAGCCACCAAAATTGCCCACGAGCTCGCGCCTGAGCTCAAGCTCGACGGCGAGCTGCAGCTCGACGCCGCCATCGTTCCCGAAGTCGGCCAGCTCAAGAGCCCCGGAAGCGAAGTTGCCGGTTATGCCAACGTTCTCGTCTTCCCCGACCTTCAGGCCGGCAACATCGGCTACAAGCTCGTTCAGCGCCTTGGCAAGGCCGAAGCGTACGGCCCCATCCTTCAGGGTATCGCCAAGCCCTGCAACGACCTGTCCCGCGGCTGCTCCGTAGACGACATCGTTGCCACCGTAGCAATCACCGCCGTTCAGGCGCAGTAAGGCATATAAAGGAGACAGTATAATGAAGATTCTCGTTATCAACGCCGGTTCTTCCTCTTTGAAGTATCAGCTTTTTGACATGGACGACAATTCCGTTATCGCCAAGGGCCTTGCTGAGCGCATCGGCATGGAGAGCGGCAAGCTCACCCACAAGTACGGCGAAAACACCAAACAGGAATACGTCGTTGAAACCCAGTTCAAGGATCACACCTCCGCCATCCAGCTCGTTCTTGAAGCGCTCGTTGACAAGGATCACGGCGTCATCGCGGACGTAAGCGAAATCGGCGCGGTAGGCCATCGCGTTCTCCACGGCGGCGACAAGTTCACCGCTTCCTGCATCATCGATGACGCCTGCAAGCAGGCCATCAAGGATTGCATCCCCCTGGGCCCCCTCCACAACCCCGCAAACCTCATGGGCATCGAAGCCTGCGAAGCCGTTATGGCAGGCACGCCTCAGGTCGCCGTATTCGACACCGCTTTCCATCAGACCATGCCCCCCAAGGCCTTCATGTACGGCGTTCCCATGAAGTATTATAAGGAGCACGCGGTTCGCCGCTACGGCTTCCACGGCACCAGCCATCGCTTCGTATCCGGCCGCGCTATCGAAGTTCTGAAAGCTCACGGCCAGAAAGCGGACAAGATCATCGTTTGCCACCTTGGAAACGGCTCCTCCCTCTCCGCTGTTGTAGACGGAAAGTGCGTTGACACCTCCATGGGTCTTACTCCCCTCGAGGGCGTTCTGATGGGTACCCGCTCCGGCAACGTCGATCCCGCCGTTGTTGAGTTCATCGCCAACAAGGAAGGCATCTCCGTCACCGATACCCTCAACATGCTCAACAAAAAGAGCGGTCTTCTGGGCATCTCCGGCGTATCCAGCGATATGCGCGACGTAAACACCGCCGCCAACGAAGGCAATGCCGACGCCCGCCTCGCCCTTGACATGTGGGCCTACGGCATCCGCAAGTACATCGGCTCCTACGCTGCAGCCATGGGCGGCCTTGACGCCATCATTTTCACCGCCGGCATCGGCGAAAACGACGCCGCCGGCCGCGCAAACGTCCTCAAGGGCCTCGAGTTCCTGGGCGTAGAAGTCGACGAAGAAGCCAACAAGGTCCGCGGCAAGGAAGCTATGATCTCCAAGCCCGGAAGCAAGGTTGTATCCTGGGTCATCCCCACCAACGAAGAGCTGGCAATCGCCATGGATACCCTCGAGCTTACCGCTTCTAAATAAACCGTATACAAAAAATAACTTTACAAAAACCCCGGTTGAGACTATACTATATAGGCTGTGGTGGGAGGTTTTCTAAAACTCATGCTGAATATTTCTCGTGCACTTAAAAATCCCGGTCAATCATATCCCATTGAGGTCGCGCTTCCCGATGAAACCATCGAGGTCATGGGAGACGAAATCACCTTGGCGGATGTATGCTTTGACGGCGTATTTTTCGGTGCCGGAGAAGAAATCAATGTGAACGGAAAAATCTCTGCTCTGGCAAAGACCCAGTGCGCCAACTGCCTGATCCCGATCGAAAAAAAGGTGAAGGCGGATCTGGACGCGGTGTTTGTCGTTGGCGGCGACGGCGAGGACGCTTATCCCATTACCGGCTATGAGATCGATCTTGAGCCCGTAATCCGCGAAAATGTCATCCTGGAGCTGCCCATCCGTTTCCTTTGCAAGGACGATTGCAAGGGACTCTGCCCAAGCTGCGGTAAAAACCGCAATTACGAGCTATGCACATGCCCGAAGGATTCAGGCAAGCTTAATCCGTTTTCGGCATTGAATAGTTTATTATCTGATCAAAACAATGAGGAGGTGTAACCATGGCAACACCCAAAGGAAAAGTTTCTAAGGCAAGAAGAAATTCTCGTCGTTCCGCGCATTGGAAGCTCAGCCTGCCCGGCATCGGCAAGTGCCCCAAGTGCGGCAAGATGAAGCTGATGCACCGCGCGTGCAAGTCCTGCGGCTACTACGATGGTCAGCAGGTAATCAAGGTTGAGGAAGAAGAGAAATAATTTCCCCTCCTTGCAAATAAAAAGGCTTATGCAAAACATGGTTTTGCATAAGCCTTTTTTCTATAAAGCAAGCCAAGGTACATGAAGCGAGCCTTGCAGGGTACGCAAGACGCCTGATCTCAAAAATCGCCCGTTTATGCCGTAGGGGACGGGTTTCCCGTCCCGCCGCCTCTTTGTTTCTATAAAACCAAACGCTTTAAACAATCGTAAGTTGGCGGGAGGCGAAACGCCTCCCTTACAGGGTACACAAGACGCCCGATCTCAAAAAATCGTCCGTTTATGCCGTAGGGGACGGGTTTCCCGTCCCGCCGCCTACCTTTTTCTATAAAAACCAAACCCTTTAAACAATCGTAAGTTGGCGGGAGGCGAAACGCCTCCCCTACAGGGTACGCAAGACGCCTGATCAAAAAAATCGTCCGTTTATGCCGTAGGGGACGGGTTTCCCATCCCGCCGCCTCTTTGTTTCTATAAAACCAAACGATTTAAACAATCGTAAGTTGGCGGGAGGCGAAACGCTTCCCCTACAGGGTGCACAAGACGCCTGATCCCAAAAAATCGTCCATTTATGCCATAGGGGACGGGTTTCCCGTCCCGCAGCCTACCTGTTTATAAAAACCAAACGCTTTAAAACAATCGTAAGTTGGCGGGAGGCGAAACGCTTCCCCTACAGGGTGCACAAGACGCCTGATCTCAAAAAATCGTCCGTTTATGCCGTAGGGGACGGGTTTCCCGTCCCGCCGCCTACTGGTTTTCCCATTCTCCCTTTATCCGATTTAACGTATTCCCGCTCGGCAAAACATTTGCAAAAAGCGATTATGTGGTGTATAATATAATAGGTGTAATGGTGTGATATATGTAACGGAGGAATGGATATACAATGCAGCGACCGCCTATTCGCAGGCGAAACGCGCCGACCAATGTGCGCAGAAGGCCAATAAGAAAAAAGAATACCCTCAAAGATCTGTTTTCAAATCCCTTGTTCGCCATATTTCTGGTAGCAGCCATCGTGGCGGGATTTGTCATATTCAAGCGCTCCGGTACGATTAACAATGATTATTATCTCAAAGGCGTATACATCAATTCCGTCGACATGTCCGCCTACACAAAGGAGCAGGGCGAAAGCATGCTCAATCAGTGGGCTGACAAACTTGTGAACGCGCAGTATCGCCTTGTATACCAGGACAAATCCTGGACATTTTCGCCGAAAGACGTCGGCGCTTCCATCAATACCGAAGACATCCTTGAAAAGGCATGGTTCTTCGGCCACACCGGAAGCGCGGCCGACCGCGAAAACATGATGATGTCCCTAAGGTATTCTCCGCAGGAACTCTGGACCGAATTCACCTACGATGAAGAAGCGCTCAAATCGTTCATCGCGCAGATTGCCAGGGAAGTTTATGTCGCTCCACAGGACGCGGATATTCTACTTGATACCTATCAGCCTGTTATCTTAAGCCAGTCAAAGGACGGCCTTGCGCTTGATGAAGAAGCGCTGTTCAACACCCTGTATACAGCCATGATGGAGGGCGTATCCAAGGAAATTGAGCTGCCGGTTGAAAAGAAGCCCGCCGCCATTTCCTCCGGCGACGCAGCGGAAGGTCTTCAGCTGATCGTCACCTATCAGACATCGCTTGAAGGCAGCTCCTCTGCAAGACGCTCCAATATCCGCACTGCCCTTGCCAACTTCAACGCCTTTGAAGTCAAGGTCGGCGAAGCCATTTCCTTCAACGAGGTCGTCGGTTCCAGAACCACGCTTCGCGGCTATAAGGAAGCCACCGTTTACTACGGCGCAACCATCACAGAGGGCGTCGGCGGCGGCATCTGCCAGGCCTCCAGTACGCTCTATGCCGCCGTCTTGCAGGCAGGAATGGACGTCATCGAACGCCATAACCATTCCATGGTCGTCAGCTACTGCAAAGCCAGCATGGACGCAGCCGTCAGCGAAGACTCTCAGGACGATTTCGTGTTTGTCAACAACACCGACTATAACATCTATATCTATACCGACGTAACCCGCGATTACGCAATCGTAAACATCTACGGAAGAAAGCCGGATTACAGAATCGAGCTGTATTCGACGATCCTTCAAAACGACATCAAGAATACTTCCATCACCACCGTGCCGGACGAGAGCGGCATTTACGCCTATTACACGGACGAATATACGCTGAAAAAGGAAGGTAAGCTCGGCCGACGCAGCATGCTCGAACGCATCTACTATGACTGGGAAACCGGTCTTGAAGTCAAACGCGAGGAAATCTCTCAGGATTATTATGAAGGCGAACGCGACACCTATTGGGTGGGTGTTCATCCAATCGCGCCAGCCGGTCAGCAGTAAGGAGGAACCATCCCGTGAAAGTATGCTTTAACACCGAAAAAGGCCCGAAGGCTGTCGGTCCCTATTCCACGCTCACCATGACCAGCGATCTCGTTTTCGTATCCGGTATGATTCCCCTTGATCCCAAGACCAACGAAATCGTCGAAGGCGGCATCGAAAATCAGACAAGACAGGCGCTTCAAAACATCAAGACCGTTCTTGAAGAAGTAGGGCTCACCATGAACCACGCTTTGAAGACCACCGTGCTTCTGACGGACCTTGGTTCTTTCGGCCAGGTAAACGCGATTTACGGCGAATACTTTGCGCCCAATTTCCCGGCCCGTGCATGCTATGAGGTTTCCAAGCTCCCCAAAGGCGCGCTGATTGAGATCGAAGTGATCGCCGCCCGCACCCTTGAATAAACGGAGGATTTCAGCATGAATAAGGTCATCATTACCTGCGATTCCACCTGCGACATGACCAAAGAACAGCTTGAGGAATACGGCGTCAAAACCATTCCCCTCTATGTCCGCATCCAGGACGACGAATACAGAGACGGCGTAGACATCACAAGCGATGTTTTGTTTGAAAAGATCAGCCAGTGCGGTCAGCTTCCCAAGACCGCTGCCGTTTCCATGCAGGACTATATCGATTTCTGGAAGCCCTTCAAAGAAGAAGGCTATGAAATCGTCCATCTGACAATTTCAAGCGAAATGAGCGTGTGCTTTCAGAACTGCCGCATGGCCGCCGAAGAAGTGGGCGGCGTATATGCCGTAGACAGCCACAACCTCTCTACCGGCATCGGTCTTCTCGTCATCACTGCCGCAAACCTTGCCAGGGAAGGCAAATCCGGCAAAGAAATCTACGATATCCTCATGGAAAAGCGCGAAAAGCTGAACGTCAGCTTCGTTCTGGATACCGTGGATTATCTGGCCAAGGGCGGCCGCTGCTCCTCGGTTACCGCGTTTGCCGCCGGTCTTCTCCGCCTTCGCATCTGCATCGAAGTCAAAGACGGCAAAATGGACGTATGCAAAAAGTACCGCGGCAAGATGTCCGTTGTGCTTGCAGATTATGTTCGTGACCGCTTAAACGAAAACGTGGATGCCGATCTTGATTACATCTATATCACAGATTCCGGCGTATCCGACGAAATCCGCCAGAAGGTCAAGGAAACCGTCCTTGAAATGCGTCCTTTCACGAACGTTCTTTTCTCCACCGCCGGCTGTACTGTATCCAGCCACTGCGGCCCCGGCACTCTCGGCATTCTCTTTTTTGAAAAATAGTTTTGAAAAGGGGGCCTTGTGAATGGCTCGAATCGGTTTCGACAACGCAAAATACATCTCTCTTCAGTCCGATCACATCAAAAAGCGAATCGAAACGTTCGGCGGCAAGCTGTATCTCGAATTCGGCGGCAAGCTCTTTGATGATTACCATGCTTCCCGCGTGCTTCCCGGCTTTGAACCCGACAGCAAAATGCGTATGCTCCTGTCCTTCGAAAGCCAGGTTGAAATCATCATCGTCATCAATGCCAACGATATCGAAAAAAACAAAATCCGAGGCGACCTCGGCATTTCCTATGACGACGACGTTTTACGCCTTATGGATATTTTTAGAGGCATGGGCCTTTATGTCGGCTCCGTCGTCATTACGCAGTATGCCGGTCAGCCCAGCGCAGATCAGTTCAGAAAGCGCCTGACTTCCCTCGGCATCCGCTCCTACCGCCACTATCCGATCAAGGGCTATCCGTCGGACGTCAAGAACATTGTGTGCGAAGAAGGTTTCGGCAGAAACGAGTATATCGAAACCTCAAGACCGCTCGTGGTTGTCACTGCGCCTGCCGCAGGCAGCGGAAAAATGGCCACATGCTTAAGCCAGCTGTACCACGATTATCAGAGGGGCATCTCCTCGGGCTACGCCAAGTTCGAAACCTTCCCCATCTGGAATCTGCCCTTAAAGCATCCGATCAACCTTGCCTACGAAGCCGCCACCGCTGATCTTGACGACGTAAACATGATCGACCCCTATCACCTCGAAGCCTACGATACTAAGGCCGTCAATTACAACAGAGATGTTGAAATCTTCCCGGTGCTGAGCGAAATCATGAAGCGCATCTCGGGCTCGTCTCCCTATAAATCCCCCACCGACATGGGCGTAAACATGATCGGCTTCTGTATTACAGACGACGAAATCTGCTCCCAGGCTTCCCGCGTTGAGATCCTCAGGCGCTATTACGCCGCGCAATGCAATCTCAAAAAAGGCGGCGCCAATGAAGAAGCCGTGCGCCGGCTTGAGCTCATCATGAATAAGGCCGACATCACTTCCGAAGTCTGTCCCGCCGTCAGCGCCGCGCTTCTTCGCGAAAAAACAACCGGCGCGCCGGCAGCCGCCATGGAACTTCCGGACGGCAGAATCGTTACCGGAAAAACAAGCTCTCTTTTAGGCGCATCCGCAGCCCTCATGCTCAACGCCTTAAAGGCCTTGGCCGGCATCGACAAGGAAGTCGACCTCATCTCCCCCGCCGTCATCGAGCCTATCTCTAACCTTAAAACCCGTAACCTCGGCCATCACAATCCGCGTCTGCATTCCGACGAGATGCTGATCGCCCTGTGCGTAAGCGCAGTCACCGATGAAAACGCAGCCCTCGCCCAAAAACAGCTTGAAAAGCTCCGCGGCTGCGACGCGCATTTCTCCGTCATCCTCTCCTCCGTAGACGAAAAAACCTACAAACGCTTAGGCATCAACGTAAGCTGCGAACCGGTCTACGAAACGACGAAGCTGTATCATAAATAAAGCCGTATTCTTTCAAAACTACAAATCCTCTAGATAAAAAACGTCCTCTACGGAGAAATTAATTTTCATCGTAGAGGGCGTTTTTTGTTCCATTCATTCCATAATGCTCATCACAAAACCGGCTTAGAACGCAATAATACAGCCTGCGCGCTGTTCCGGGTGATCTTTTTCAGACACCCTGCAATGGCACGCAGGCTGTTTCCATGTTTATTCATGTTTTACAAAAAGCGCAATTGCGATGGATGCCAGAAGCACGCAGATGCTTGCAATCAGAAGTGTTTCGCTGGACGCGGCGGTTTTGACGCCTGCGTTTGCACTGGGCGGATTGGGAGATGCGGTTTCGCCTGTGAAGTTTGTACGGTTTCCGCGTGTGGATCGGGTTTCGTTTGTGGTTTTGCCGGCGGACGGCGCTGAATCGGTGTTCGTCGCCGCTTCCGGCGGATCGGTTTGCACGCTGGTGTCCGGCGCAGGCGTTTCATTCGTTGTTTCAGCGCCGGTCATTGCGGGCGGCGTGAATCCGCCCGGAATCATCGCGCTCATATCGCCCTCCGGCATACCGCC
>JAEDIV010000019.1 GCA_016296675.1 Clostridia bacterium | reverse complement strand
TTGAAAACCAGTGATGTCGAAAGGCACCGGGGGTTCGAATCCCTCTCTCTCCGTACCGGCCATGGAGAAGTACCCAAGAGGCCGAAGGGGCTCCCCTGCTAAGGGAGTAGGCTGGGATAACCGGCGCGAGGGTTCAAATCCCTCCTTCTCCGTAAAAAGACAAGCTTTATAAGCCTGTCTTTTTTATTATTTTCAGAATCTTTCATTTCACGATTCTCTAACTTAAACGTATCGTTTTCAATCATTGACATAAGCACAGGTTTGACTATAATGAAACTGTGTATATTTTTGTTCGATTGTGAGGCAAATATATGAAACACCTTGATATGATCCGCGATTTTTCAAATGCCAACGGCGTAAGCGGCTTTGAAGATGAAGTTGTTTCAGTTGCGCGCAAATATGCAGATCCTTCCTATGAAGTTTCCGAGGACTGCCTGCGCAATCTCTATATCCGCCGCCCTGAGAATAACGGAAAGCGTCCGGTTGTGCAGCTGGACGGCCACTCCGATGAAGTAGGCTTCATGGTTCAGGCCATAAAGCCCAACGGAACGCTTCAGTTTATCACCATCGGCGGTTGGGTATACACCAATATCCCCGCGCACAAAGTTCGCGTAAAGTCTGCGGACGGAAGCTATGTGCCCGGTATTGTCGCTGCCAAGCCCCCGCATTTTATGTCCGCCGCTGAAGCAGGTCGGGTTCCGGATGTAAGCGAAATGGCAATTGACATCGGCGCTGCTTCCGTTGAGGAAGCACATGACGATTTCGGCATTCGCATGGCTGCTCCTGTCGTACCCGATGTGGACTTTACCTATGACGAAAAGCACGATCTTATGATGGGCAAGGCTTTTGACTGCCGTCTGGGCTGCGCCGCCATTTTGGCAACCCTCGATACTCTTAAAGGCGAAGAATTGCACGTAGACGTCGTGGGCGCAATGAGCGTTCAGGAGGAAGTGGGCGTTCGCGGTGCGAAGGTTACGGCAAACACCGTAAAGCCCGATATCGCAATCGTCTTTGAAGGCTGCCCTGCAGATGACACGGTGCAGCCGGGTTATCTGATTCAGACCGCCCTTAAAAAAGGCCCGATGCTTCGCCACATCGATACCGGCATGATCACCAATCCCCGCTATCAGAAATATGCGCTGGATCTTGCGCGGGAACTGAATATTCCCGTTCAGGAGTCCGTGCGCACGGGCGGAAGCACAAACGGCGCAAGCATTCACCTGTCCAACGAAGGCGTTCCTGTAATCGTCATTGGCCTTCCCGTACGATACATTCATTCCCACTATGGCATTGCCACGTATCAGGATTTCGAAAACGCCGTAAAACTCGCAAGCGAAATCATTCGCCGTCTGAACGGAGATGTCATCGGAGGCTTTTAAATGATTCGGTCCATCATGCGAACCATTGAGTTTTTAAAACAGCCTTCTGAAACGGCTACCAAGGATGACCTTTCAATTGCACAGGATCTTATGGATACGCTCAAAGCCCACAAAGACGAATGCGTAGGCATGGCTGCCAATATGATCGGAGAAACAAAGCGCATCATCGCATTTGACGATTCCGGAAAATATACCGTCATGTTTAATCCGCGCATCCTGAAGGCGGACGACGCTTTCAAAACTGAAGAAGGCTGCCTTTCCCTGGTGGGCGTACGCCCGGCAAAAAGATACAAATCCATCAAAGTGCAATACGAAAACGAAGCTTTTCAAACGCGCATCAAAACCTATAAAGGCTTTACGGCGCAGATTATTCAGCACGAAATGGATCATCTGGAAGGCATCATCATATGACAATTCCATGCCTTACGGATTTTGTTTCAGATTCAGCGCTTCGCGCGCTCACATTTGAAGCAAACGTCACGCCCAAACCCGGGCTGGTCGATCGAAACAATGTCGGCGCGCATCCGGACATGACGCTCGACATGCTGATTAAAAGCGCAGAAGCCATTTCCCCTTATATCGGAAAATGCGCGCAAAGCGGATTTTCCACAAGGAATTTGCCGCCCGAAATTGCTTTTGAATCTCTGAAAACCATCGGTCTTCAGGCGGAACGCGCCATGTTTCAGGCAACAAACGGCACAAACACCCATAAGGGCGCCATTTTTTGTTTCTGTCTTTTATCCGGCGCATACGGCCGCCTGATCGAAACAAAATCCGTCACGCCCGAAAGCATCTGCGAAACTGCATCCAGGCTGTCTGAGAAAGCCATGCGCTTTTCCCTCACAAATGCTAAAAACAATCCTCTTACGCACGGAGATGCGGCATACCGTTTGAAAAGCATATCCGGTGCCCGCGGTGAAGCGCTGACGGGGTATCCAAGTCTTTTAAACATTGCTCTTCCGGCTTTTGCCCATGCTAAGCAAATGGGCTTTCCTTTAAACGATGCAGGCGTATACACGCTTTTGTCGCTCATCGCAAATGTCGATGACACCTGCATATACACCCGCGGCGGCAGTGAAGGCATTGCGCTTGCACAATCGCTTGCTGCAAAGGCACTGTCCTCAGGCTTTATGACAGAAGCCGAAAACATGGATTCCATTTTCATCAAAAAGCGTTTAAGTCCCGGCGGATGCGCTGATTTATTGGCCGCCGCCATGTTTATAAAAATACTCACATCAACTGAACGGGAGGAATACACATGCGAGTAATCCAAGCCGAAACCATCAAAACCACCATCTACGACCTCATTTTGAAAGCCAGCTACGACATCGGCCAGGACGTATACAACTGCGTCAAGAACTGCGCTGAATGCGAAAAGTCGCCCAGCGGCAAAGTAGTTTTGGGTCAGCTGATTGAAAACTATGATATCGCTGCCCGCGAGCGCGTCGCCATCTGCCAGGACACCGGTATGTGCGTCATCTTCATCGATGTAGGTCAGGATGTTCATATCGAAGGCGGAGACTTCACCGAGACCATCAACGAAGCCGTTCGCGCTGCATATTCTGACGGCTATTTAAGAAAGAGCGTTGTCCGCGATCCCCTGTATGAGCGTGTAAACACCAAGGACAACACCCCCGCCATCATTCATACCCGAATCGTTCCCGGCGACAAGATTGACATTCTTGTAACCCCCAAGGGCTTCGGAAGCGAAAATATGTCCGCCATCAAGATGCTGGTTCCCGCAGACGGCGAAGCCGGCGTAATCAAGTTTGTTGTTGACACGGTAAAGAATGCCGGTCCCAACCCCTGCCCGCCCATCATCGTCGGCGTCGGCATCGGCGGCACCATGGAAATGGCCACCATCATGGCAAAGCGCATGACCGCGCGCGCCATCGACACCGTAAACCCCAATCCCAAGTATGCTGCGCTTGAAGACAAGCTTCTTGAAAAGATCAACAAGCTCGGCATCGGCCCGGCCGGCATCGGCGGAAGCACCACTGCGCTTAAGGTCAACATCGAAACCTATCCCACCCATATCGCAGGCATGCCCTGTGCGATCAACATTGTCTGCCACGCTGCGCGCCATGCGCACGCTGTCATTTAAAGGAGGTACATTCGTATGGAAAATATCCGCGTAAATCTTCCGCTTGACAAAGAACAGCTGAAAACCCTGCGCGCGGGCGATACCGTGCTCTTATCCGGCGTAATGTACACCTCCCGCGACGCCGCGCACAAGCGCCTGGTCGCTTGCCTTGAAGAAGGCCGCCCCCTCCCCTTTGACATCAAAAACCAGCTGATTTATTACGTCGGACCCTGCCCGGCTTCTCCCGGCCACGCCGTGGGCTCCGCAGGCCCCACCACTTCCTACCGCATGGACGCCTACACCCCTCAGCTTCTCAAGGCCGGTCTTCTCGGCATGATGGGCAAAGGCAAAAGAAATGACAAGGTTGTTGAAGCCATGAAGGAAACCGGCGCCGTATACTTCGGCGCAGTCGGCGGCGCAGCGGCGCTTATTTCTCAGAGAATTCTTTCCGCTGAAGTCATCGCTTATGAAGATCTCGGTGCAGAAGCGCTCCACCGCTTTGAAGTCAAGGATTTCCCGGCAGTTGTTCTCATCGATTCCGAAGGCAACAACGTCTACGTTGAAGGCCCCAAAAAGTACGCCGAACCCGACACGGAGGCATAATGATTTACAGACCCTCGGACAGGGACAGACACGAAAGCCACTATGTCCGTCTTGCCCGTGAAATCAGAAACGATATTGAGGAAGGCCGCCTTTTGCCCGGCCAGCGCATGCCGACCGTGAAGGATATGTGCGCAAAATGCGGTCTCTCCGCAGGAACCGTGCGTCAGGCCTACGGGCTTTTGCAGACGCAGGGGCTTATTGAGTTGACCCCCGGCCGCGGAACCTATGTTTCTGTGCACAGGGAAAACGCAAAAAGCCGAAAATCCATGGCTATCGAAGCCATTGACAATCTGTTTCAGTCGCTTTCTGAAATGGGGTTTTCCCAGGCGGAATCGCGCATGTTTGTATCTTTACGCCTGGCCCAGATGGATCAGGATCAGTATGTCTCTCCCGTTGCGCTGATTGCAAAATGCCCGGAGTCGCTCAGAAGCGCGTTTTACCGCCTGTCGGAGCTTCCGTTTATCGATCTGATTTCATTTTCAATGGATGAAATCCGTCAAACCGGCGCGATCGCGCTTTCCGAGTTTCCATTGGTCGTTTGCGAAGCTTCTCTTATACATGAGATCACCGCACTTCTTTCTGACAAGGCAGACGCAGTGACTCCCTTTGCTCTCGCCCCTGCGCCAAGCGCAATTATGCATCTTGCGCGTTTGCCTGAAGGCGCAAAGGCAGGCGTATATGCGCAAAGCGACGCTTTTTTCAAGCTTGTGAAAAAGACAGTCAAAGCGCTGTCTCTTCCCATTTCTCTTGTATTGCTTCCTTGCGGATCGCTTTCAAAACATGCGCTTCAGGAATTAACGCATCTTATCGTTCCGGGCGACGTCCCGGCGTTTGCCTTAGAAGAGGAGCGACAACTCATTTCCGAATTTACAAAACAGGTGAATACCGCGGTTGTGTTTGATTTGTCCGTTGACGAAGGATCCATGATCGCTATTTCAAGGCGCGTTTCTGCCCTTGCCGAAAGGCATTGACAGGCGCGCTTTGCGCGTATTTTCAAAAAAGTTACATCCATGGATTTCTCTTTTTCATATTAAATTTCTACACACAATTGACAATTGATCTAATTCGATTTATCATATTGATATAGGTTATTTACTGTAAGGAGGGATTTTCATGCCCAATCGCACCATGGTTCTGGGCGTAATCGGAGCTGACGTACACGCAGTCGGCAATCAGATTCTGAACTTTGCCTTTACGCAGGCAGGCTTCAACGTTGTCAATCTCGGCGTAATGGTTTCTCAGGAAGAGTTCATAGAGGCCGCCATCGAATCCGGCGCTGAGGCCATCGTCGTTTCTTCTCTTTACGGCCATGGCGAGCTTGACTGCCGCGGACTTCGCGACAAGTGCGACGAAGCAGGGCTTAAGGGCATTCTCCTTTATGTCGGCGGCAACATCGTTGTCGGCAAGCAGCCCTTCGAAGAAGTCGAAAAGCGTTTCCACGCAATGGGCTTTGACAAGGTCTTTGGCCCCGGCACCCCGCCCGAAGTAACCATCGAAGCGCTGATCAAGGACTTCGAAGCCCGTGAGAAGGCGGCGGAAAACGCATGAAGCCGCTTCTTCTGATCGACTTCGGAAGCACATACACGAAAGTTACATCCATTGATGCCGAAACCGGACATCTCTACGGCACAGCGCAGAGCTTTACGACCGTTGAAGAAGATATTTCCATCGGCCTTGAAAATGCGCTTAAAGAGCTTAAAGCCTTAACCGGCATCACAGAATTTTCCGATACCCTCGCCTGCTCCTCCGCAGCCGGCGGTCTTCGCATGATTGCGTGCGGCCTCGTTCCTTCGCTTACCGCGGAAGCTGCCAAACGCGCAGCCCTCGGCGCAGGCGCAAAGGTCATCAAGACCTTTGCCTATGAAATGACGGAAGAGGACGAAGAGGAGATCGAGCGCCTGAAGCCCGATATCGCCCTTCTTTGCGGCGGCACCGACGGCGGAAACTCCGCCTGCTGCATTCACAACGCCGGCGTTCTTGCGCGGGTAAAGGCAAAATTTCCGGTCGTTGTCGCATGCAACCGCTCGGCTGTCAAAAAATGCGTAAGCATTCTGGAGGAAGCCGGCAAGGAAACCGTAACGTGCGAAAACGTCATGCCCCAGTTCGGGCAGTTGAACATACTCCCTACCCAAAAGGCCATCCGCAATTTGTTCCTCAGGCGAATCGTATCCGCCAAGGGATTGAGCAAAGCGCAGTCGCTGATTTCGGACATCATCATGCCCACGCCGGCGGCTGTCATGGAAGCGCTTACGCTTCTGTCTTCCTTTACCGGAGAGCTCATGGCGGTAGACCTGGGCGGCGCGACCACGGACATCTACTCCATCACCGAAGGTCTTCCCACAAAAGCCGGAACCGTGCTTCGCGGGCTTCCTGAACCCTATGCAAAGCGCACAGTCGAAGGCGATATCGGAATGCGCTATTCCGCGTTCGGCGTTACGGAAGCCGTCGGAAACGAAAGGGTTGCCCGTCTTGCAAACGTTTCTTTGGATACGCTGAATGCATGGATAACCATGCTTCACGTTCATCCCGGCGTTCTTGCCATGACCGACGAAGAAAAACGCATGGATTTCGCGCTTGCCACCATGGCCGTTGAAACCGGGCTCATCCGTCACAGTGGCACAATCGAGCAGGTGTACACCCCCATGGGCGTAGCCTATCAGCAGACCGGAAAAGACTTAACGCGCGTTACCAAGCTCGTTTTAACCGGCGGCGCGCTCGTGCGCATGCAAAAGGCGGAAGAAATCGCAAAGACTGCCATGACTACCGCGCAGTGCCCCGAATCGCTCATGCCCCGGACGGCGCAGCCCGTTCTTGACAAAAATTACATTCTCTACGCTGTGGGATTGATGGCAAAGAAATATCCCGAAGCGGCCAAAGCAATATTAGGGAAGGAGCTCACCTGACATGTTAGAGATCAAAAACCGCAAGCTCACCCGCGACGCCTTTGAATGGCAGCGCAAGATTGTACTCGGACAATGGGCTACCGGCAAGGATGTTTCCTTTGACGAAGCCGTGAAATACCAGCAGGCCATCCCCGTTGAAAAGCGCTTTTCCGCAAAGCTTCTGAAAGCAAAGCAGGAAAACCGCACCCTCATTCAGCCTAGAGCCGGCGTTCCGCTGATTGAGAATCACATCAAGCTCATGCAGTACCTTCAGAACGAAGGCGAAGCGGATCTTCTTCCCACCACCATCGACAGCTACACCCGCCTAAACCGCTATGAAGAAGCTGAAAACGGCATCCGCGAGTCTGCCAAGCAGAACATGGCGATGCTCAACGGCTTCCCCGCCGTCAACCACGGCGTTGCCGGCTGCAGAAGAGTGACTGAAGCCGTCAAAATCCCGATCCAGGTTCGCCACGGAACCCCCGATGCCAGACTTCTTGCCGAAATCACCCTGGCCGGCGGTTTCACCAGCTACGAGGGCGGCGGAATTTCCTACAACATCCCCTATGCCAAGAGCGTCCCGCTGGACAGAAGCATCGCGGACTGGATGTATGTCGACCGACTGATCGGCCTTTATGAAGAGATGGGCATCCGCATCAACCGCGAACCTTTCGGACCTCTGACCGGCACGCTCGTTCCCCCGTTCATGAGCCATGCCGTTGCCATCATCGAGGCGCTTCTTGCAGCCGAGCAGGGCGTCAAGAGCATCACTGTCGGCTACGGCCAGCTGGGCAACCTTATTCAGGACGTCGCCGCCATCCGCACCCTTGAAGCGCTCACCAACGAATACCTTGAAAAGAACGGCTACACCGGCTGCGAAGTCACCACCGTTTTCCACCAGTGGATGGGCGGCTTCCCGCAGGACGAAGCCAAGGCCTTCGGCGTTATCAGCTGGGGCAGCGCTGCCGCCGCCATCTCCCATGCCACCAAGGTTATCGTAAAGACGCCACACGAGGCCATGGGTGTTCCCACGATGGAAGCCAACGCACAGGGTCTCAGATGCACCAAACAGCTCATTTCCATGCTCCGCGACCAGTACCTGCCCGAAAACGTGCTGAAGGCAGAAATGGAAGTCATCACCGCGGAAACCCGCGCAATCGTTGACAAGGTCTTCGAGCTCGGCGAAGGCGATATCGCCGTCGGCGCAGTGCGCGCGTTCCAGGCAGGCGTTCTGGATGTTCCCTTTGCGCCCAGCCGCTTCAACGCCGGAAAGATCCTGCCCGCCCGCGACAACGAAGGCGCGGTACGCCTGCTCGAGTGTGCCAACCTGCCCTTCTCCGACGACCTTAAGACCTTCCATAAAGACAAGATCGCTGAGCGCGCCAGAGCCGAGAAGAGAGACGTATCCTTCCAGCTGGTTATCGACGACATCTATGCCATTTCCAAGGGCCGCCTTGTAGGCCGTCCCTGATGTACGGAGGAAAAAGCAATGAAAATTATTGACGTAATCTGCGCCAAAGCGCGCACCGGTTTCTATTTTGACGATCAGAAAGCCATCAAGCTGGGCGCTAAGTCCGACGGTTCCGCCTATATCGGCGCGCCCGTAACCCCCGGCTTTACCGCTGTCCGTCAGGCAGGCGAAGCCATCTCCGTTCTCCTCGTTCTTGAAGACGGCCAGATCGCTCACGGCGACTGCGCCGCGGTTCAGTATTCCGGAGCCGGCGGACGCGATCCCCTCTTCCTTGCCAACGACTTTATTCCGATCATCGAAAAGCACGTAAAGCCCATGCTCGTCGGCCGCGAAGCGGATTCCTTCAGAAAGCTTGCCGGCGAAGCCGAAAGCATTCTGGTTGACGGAAAGCGTCTGCACACCGCCATCCGCTACGGCGTTTCCCAGGCCATTCTGGATGCCGTTGCCAAAGCAAATCACAAGATGATGTGCGAAGTCGTTGCCGATGAATACGGTCTCACCGTTTCCGAGACCCCTATTCCCGTGTTCACTCAGTCCGGTGATGCCAGATATGACAACGCCGACAAGATGATCATGAAGGGCGCGGCTGTTCTCCCCCATGCGCTCATTAACAATGTTCAGACAAAGCTCGGCGAAAACGGCGAAAAGCTCTTAGCCTATGTTGAATGGCTGCGCGACCGCATCCTGCAGCTTCGAGCCAGCGAAGACTACCTCCCCGTTCTGCACATCGACGTATACGGAACCATCGGCGCGTGGCTTGGAAACGACAACTACGAAGCCATGGCCGACTATATTGAAAAGCTCGGTCAGGCCGCAAAGCCCTTCCACCTTCGCATCGAAGGCCCGATGGACTCCGAAGAGCACGAAAAGCAGATTACCGATCTCAGCAATCTGACCAAGCTCATTGACGAGCGTCACATCGATGTAGAGCTCGTCGCCGACGAATGGTGCAATACCCTTGAAGACGTCATCGAGTTCACCGACCGTCACGCCGGTCACATGGCCCAGATCAAGACCCCTGACCTCGGCGGCATTCAGAACACAATTGAAGCGGTTCTGTACTGCAAAGCCCACGGCATGGGCGCCTATCAGGGCGGCACCTGCAACGAAACCGACAGAAGCGCACAGGTCTGCGTACACGCCGCCATGGCAACCCAGCCTGTTCAGATCCTCGCCAAGCCCGGCATGGGCGTAGACGAAGGCTTCATGATCGTCTACAACGAAATGCAGAGAATCCTGGCTGTGAAAGCGGCAAGGAAATAAGCATATGAAAAGAGCTGCTTCCATCAAAGAAGCAGCTCTCAAGCCATCAAAAAAGTACCTTTTTTGATGGGAAGGGCCGATCCCCTGAAATCCTTCGGGATTTCCGGGCGGGGATCGGAAAGGGGAAGCGTTTTTTGTATTCCGCAACCAGATCCGCCGTTGAATCTACGATAATTCTTGTTTTCATAAATGGTTTCCTCTCATGTTTTTGCAAATTATGCATGGATTTTGATATGCGTCTTAAGGATTGACTCATCAATCCTGCTTCTCCTGTAGGAAACGCAAAATTCTTCTTCCTCCGTTTACGCTGCATCGAATTTATGGTATAATCAGGTATCAAACAAATCATACCTTTTCGTCAGGAGCGCAATATATGAATACCTACAAATCCATTCTGGACGCTGTAAAAGCGTTTGATACGATTATTATCCATCGCCACAAATCGCCCGACGGCGACGCACTGGGCAGCCAGATCGGCTTAAAGCATCTTTTGCTCGAAAACTTCCCCGGAAAGACCGTATACATGGTGGGCGATCATGCAGGAAGATATGCCTTCATGAAGGACAGCGAAATGGATGATATTCCGGATGAAATCTTCAAAAATGCGCTTTCGATTCTCCTGGATTCCTCTGCAAAGCACTTGATTTCTGATGACCGTTATACCCTTTCAAAGTTCACCTGCCGGATTGACCATCATCTGTTTGTTGAAAAAATCGCGGATATGGAGTATGTAGACAGCGCAAGCGAAAGCTGCGCCGGTCTCATTGTGCAAATGGCCATCGACAATGGTCTCACTTTGAATGAAACCGCCGCTTCCGCGCTCTATACCGGCATGGCGACCGATTCCGGTCGCTTCCGCTATGATTCCACAAACGGCGACACCATGCGACGAGCAGCTTTCCTCTTGGATCAGAAAATCGACATTTCTGAAATCTATCGGAATCTCTATGCCAGTGATTTTGATCAGCTTCTCTTACGGGCCCGCTACACGCTTAAGATTCAGTTTACCGAAAAACGCGTAGCCTACATCATCACAACCTATGATGAGCTCAAAGAAACAAAGGCAGATATTTTCGCTATTTCGCGCGGCATGGTCGGTATCATGAGCGACATCAAGGGCGTAGATATCTGGGCGAATTTCACCGAGACCGAAAACGGCGTTCTGTGCGAGCTTCGAAGCGATAAATACGACATAAACCCTATCGCCGTAAAATACGGCGGCGGCGGGCACAAAAAAGCCAGCGGCGCGACGCTTAAGGATATGGATGAAGTAAGAAGAATGCTTTCGGATCTTGACGCGCTTTCAGGAGGGCAGGAATAATCATGAACGCTTCCCTTATGCAGATATATAATGCTATTGAAAAAAGCCCCTCTGTCATGCTCTTTCGCCATCGCCGCATCGACGGCGACTGCGTGGGCGCGACAAAGGGACTGAAGGGGATTATTCAGGCCACATGGCCCGATAAAAAGGTTTATATCATCGACAACGAAAAAAGCGAATATCTGTCCTTTATGGGAAAAGATGATGAAGAGGTGGACGATGAAGTCTACAAAAAATCCCTCGGCATTGTGATTGACGTTGGAAATGCAGAGCGCATTTCGAATCAGAAATACGCGCTCTGCTCCCCCATCATCAAAATTGATCATCATATCAACAAGGAAAAATACGGCGATATCCAGTGGGTCGAGGAAGACAGATCCAGCGCCTGTGAAATGATCGCGCACTTATACAGCGTCTTTAAAGACAAACTGAAAATCACTTCCGAAGCCGCAACACACATCTATACCGGCATGCTGACGGACTCCGGCCGCTTTCAGTATGAAGGCGTAACGGGCGATACGATGCGCCTCGCCGGCCTTATGCTGGACCAGGGCATCGACACGGAAACGCTGAACGCCCGGCTGTACATGCGCGATTTTGACCAGCTCAAATTCAAGGCATTCATCTATGAAAATATGCGTTTAACGCCCGGCGGCGTTGCGTATATTCACGTAACCAAAGAAATCCAGGCCCGCTTCGGCCTCTCCTTTGAAAGCGCCAGCGCATCCATTTCCAGTCTTTCGGACATCAAGGACGTGCTTTGCTGGCTCGCTTTCATTGATGCAGACGACGGCGAAATCCGCGTGCGCCTGCGTTCAAGATTTGCGCACATCAACGGCATCGCCGAGAAATACCACGGCGGCGGCCACGCCTGCGCAAGCGGCGCAACGGTGTATTCGCCGGAAGAAATGAAACAGCTGATTGATGATGCGGATAAGCATATTTCCGCTTATAAAAGCACGCACGACGGTTGGATGTAAAGCGTCGCTTCAAAGAAAAACTCCTGCGCAAAAAGCAATGCGCAGGAGTTTTTTTGCTTTACACAAATGAATTACTTAACGGCGTCCAGGGAGCAGCCCTTGTCAAACTCAATGGTGCCCTTGTAATTCTTGATGTTGCCGGTAACGGTGATGGTATCGCCAACCTTAAGCTCGGCGGCGCCTTCGCCTGCCAGGCGGTAGCACTGGATCTTGTACTCTTCAAGGCCGGCTACTACGATGGTAACGGTGATGTTCTTGTATTCCTCGCTGTAGGCGGTATCGATGGAGGCGATCACGCCGGTGAGGGTATTGGCAGAAGTCATGGCTTCGCCGTCCAGGAGCTGGTAAGCAGCTACGAGGGTGCGAACTTCGTTCTCGGTGCCGACGGGGATGAGCTTGCAGCCCTTGTCGAACTCGATCAGGCCCTTATAGTTCTTGATCTGGCCGAATACTGCGATTTCATCGCCGATGGCAAGATCCTTCGCGCCTTCGCCGGTCAGGCGGTAGCACTCGATGGGCATTTCTTCGTTTCCGTCAACAACCATGTCAACGGTGATGTTGCCGTATTCTTCGCTCCAGGCAGTGGGGATCTTGGTGATGATGCCCTTAAGCGCGGTGGGAGCGGCCATCTTCTCGCCGTCGCCCAGCATGTAAGCGGCGTCAAGGATGGGCTGCTGAGAAACGATCTCGCCGTAGCCGATGAGCGCGCAGCCGGAATCGAACTCGATCAGGCCCTTGTAGTTCTTGATGAAGCCTTCAACGGTGATCTGGTCGCCAACCTTCAGATCCTTGGCGCCTTCGCCCTTGAGGCGGTAGCACTGGATGGGCATATCTTCCTTGCCGGCGATGGCGATGTCAACGGTGATGTTGCCGTATTCTTCGCTCCAGGCAGTGGGGATCTTGACTACGGTACCGAAGAGACGATAGGTCTTAACGGTCTTCTCGCCGTCAACGAGGGTGTAGGCGTAGTCTACGATCTGGCCGTAGGACATGCCGGTCAGGGAAGCGGGAACCTTGCGGTCGAAGGATACGGAAGCGGCGTTGCCGGCGGCATCCTTAACGGTCGCGGTGAGCTTGTAGAAAAGCTCGGAAGCGTTGTTTTCATCAACATCAATGGTAACGGAGCCGTCTTCGTTCACGATCACTTTGATGGTGTCGGAATCGGCGGACCATTCAACGGTGTAGTTAACGCCGTCTACCGGAACGGAACCGATGACGTCATAATCAGCGGGGGTGGACTTGATGTCGGTGCGGGAGGGGTTTTTGTACATCTGATAGATGTACGCCTTTGCGGAGAGAAGATCGGCATTGTCGGCTTCAGCCATAACCGGGAGAGCAGTCAGGCACAGAGCCAGAACAGCGATCAGAGCGATCAGCTTTTTCATTGTTTCTACTCCTTATCTGTTATTCAGTGAATCTCGATCTGTTCGGGAACAAACACCTTGATCTGGTGCGTTCCCTCGTAATAGTCCACAATGCCTTTTACGTCGATAATCTTCCCGAGGTATTTCTCCTCGGTAATCCGCTCGCCGTTTTCAAAAAGCACTGCGGTTCTGACCTGAATCGTGTCGTTACCTACTTTGCACGTCAGGGTCATCGCTCCATAAGAGGAGCTTTCTTCATCAAGCGTCGTATGGACGCTTTCGACAAAGAGATTGTCCATCTGAACGGAAGTGCCGACGGCCATGGGCGCGAAATCGAAAACGCTTTCGCTTTCTTCGCCCGAAACCGTGACCTTTCCGCGCAGGAAGGTTTCAGCGTCAACGGGTGTGTAGGAAGGCGTGTGGCCTTCGGACAGAAGCTGAATGTTTCCGGGATCCTTGGGCTTCATCATCCGGTACGTAAGACCGGATACCTGCCAGGTGCCCCCGGCTTCATAAAACTGAACCGTTCCGACAATTCTGGCTTCGTTTCCGACTTTTAAAATCTCAAGCCCCTTGCCGCTTAGACCGTAACCGTAGTACACGCTCATGCCGAAATACATATCGGTTTGCGCGTCGTACTGCTCAATGTACACGGCATTGGCGCTGTCGATGGTGATCACGCCGCTAAAGGCAACCTTTTTTCCATTGTAGGATTCAAGATTGCTCCTTAATTCCTTAAGCGTTAGCTCAATCGCATCGCCGTAATAAAAATCGGGATCCTTCTGACCGGAATACACGTTCAGCTTTGATTTCTTTGCCCAATCGATGGCTTCCATGCATTTTTCGCCGTAGCGGTTATTGGCCGAAGAATTGGCAATGGCCAGACCGTTTTCAAGAAGCTCGATATTGAGATTGCGGTACGGAGAATCCTGATTCTCCTTATACCAAACCCAAACGAGATATCTGTCGCCGGTCGAGTCCTTGTTCCATGCGCCGTTGTCCGATTCAATGAGAATGGAATAAGCGTCTGAAAGCTTGTCCTTCGTAAACTGCGCGGCCTTTTTTCCGTATTCTTCGATCTTGCCGGTGATTTCAGGCGTATTGACCGCAAGGTATCTCGCTTTCAAAACGCCGGTTTCCGCGACAGACTCGGGAACAAAGAAATGCGTTGTATCACCGTCGATAAAGGTCTTTACCGTCACTTCCTGCTTAACGGTATCGGATGCCGCATTCAGCTTTACGCTGCCCGCGATATCCTCCCCCTCCGCCCCGCAGGCGGGCATAACGCCCGCCGTGAGGAGCAAAAGAACCGTCAGGAAGGACAGAATTCGTTTTGTAACGTTCATGGAATTCTCTTAAGATTACCAGCCTACCGCGTATTCGCACTCGGCGATCGCATCAGCAAATGCGGCGTCAACAAGCGCGTCGACATCGCTGCCGTCCGGGATGGTGAAGCACTTGGTCATGAGCGCGCCAACCTGATCACGGGCAGTGGAAGAGCCGTTGAAAGCGGGAGAAGTGTAGTAGGCATCCTGCTGCTCCAAGCAAACCTTGGCAGACAGAGCGGATACGAAGTTGCCGCCGTCGGCATTGGCGATGAAGTCGGCATAGATCTCGTTGCCAGCAACGGACTTGATGACCGGAACATAGCCGGAAGCCATGGAGAATTCGGCCTGGAATTCAACGGTGGTGGTGAGGTACTTTACAAACAGCCAGGAAGCGGCAACTTCCTGAGGATTGGCCTTTTTGAAGATGCACAGAGACGGGCCCTGGGAAATAACCTTCTTGTTGCCGGCGTCTACCTGGGGAATGGTGGCGATGCCAACTTCGAAGGGATAGGTGCCGTCAGCATTCTTCGCGGGACGCTGATAGGTCGCGCCGGCGGAAGAACCGATGGACATGTAGGACTTAATGTCAGAAGTAGAGGTGAACAGGCCGGAAGTATAAGTGCCGTAGAGGGACTGGGTGGTCAGATAGCCTTCCTGATACCAGTCGCGGAACATCTTGATGAATTCCTTGTTTTCCGCATTGTCAAACAGGAAGTGGGGCGCGGTGGCGCTGGTGTAGGGGGTGTTGTACTGCTCAGTCATGGTGATGAACCAGTTGGCTTCGCTGTCATAGCCCAGAGGGATGGACATGGGATCGATCTCAATGATCTTCTTGCAAACTTCCTCGAGCTCCGCCCAGGTAGTGGGAACGGTCAGGTTGTTGGCATCGAAGAAAGTCTTGTTGTAGTAAAGAACTTCGGTGGACTTGGAGAGAGGCATGGTGTACATGAGGCCATCGCCGAACTCGCGGCCTTCGTTGTAGTAGCCTTCGATGAAGTCGGCCTTCTGCTCGTCGGTCAATCCCATGATCTCAGTGGTGCCGTCAGCGCGGGTGATCACAGCATCGCTCTCGATGTAGGCGTCCAGGGTCTGAACAGCCTTGGCGAGGTTGTAAAGCGCTACGTGGTCAGGATAGCAGTATGCAATGTTGGGCTGGATGCCTTCGGGGATTTCCTTGGAAATCTGATCGCGGACATCGTCATAGCTGCCGACGGAAGTGTATTCAACCTTGATGTTGGGATAGAGCGCGTTGAACTCGGCGATGTAAGCGTCGAGAACCGTGGTGAGGTTGGAACCCATGGTGTTGTAGAAGGTGATGGTGACTTCGCTGCCGTCGTAGGCAGGAACAGTCTCTTCAGCCACAGAAATGCCGAAAACGCACAGCATCATGGCCAGAACCAGGAGCATGGAGACAAGTTTCTTCATTGTTGAAGTCCTTCCTTTCTTTTGAATGGAATTATCTAATAAAACAGGTGGAATGCCTGTAATATTATCCCTTGATACCGCTTCGGCTTACGCCGGACATGATATACTTTCTGAGGAACACAAACACGAGGAACAGCGGCAGCGAAACCAGCGCAACCGCCGCCATCTGAACCGGATAATTGACGTCGCCGGTCGTTTCCGTGAAGGCGTTTCTAAGACCGTTGGTGATCATTCTGTGCGCTTCGTCGTTGGCAACCAGACGCGGCCAGATGTAGCTGTTCCACGCGCCCATCATCTTTAAGATGGTGATGGAGATCAGCGTCGGAAGCGCCAGCGGAACCATGACCTTCCAAAGGTACTTAAAATCGCTCGTTCCGTCCACCTTTGCAGCAAGATAGAGTTCATTGGGGATCTGAAGGAAATTCTGCCTAAGAAGGTAGATGTAGAAAATGCTGACCAGGAACGGAACGATCAGAACCGTAAAGGTGTTGAGCCATCCGAAGGAAATGACGGTGGAATAGTTGGTGATGGTGAAAAGCTCGCCCGGGATCATCATGGTGGCGAGAAGCGCGCCAAAGAGAAGTTCCTTGCCCTTGAATTCAAGGCGGGCAAAGGCAAACGCCGTAAGCACCGTGATAATGAGGGACAGAATCGTGGATACAAGGCCGACATACATGGTGTTCACGAAAAGCGTTCCGAGGTTTGCCGTCGTGAACGCGTCGGCATAGTTCGACAAAAGCACCTGCTTGGGCCAGAAGGTCGGCGGGCTCAGTTTGTATTCCGCAAGGGATTTGAGCGAGGAAATGACCATCCAGTAAAACGGGAAAAGAACAATCAGCGCCATCAGGAACAGGAAGAGATAAATTCCAAGCTGGCTAAAAATGCGCATCGGCTCTGTAAGGCCGGAGATTCTGCGCATGTTTCTTTGCTTCATGACCTTAAACGTATTTTCAGACATGCCTTCTCTCCCCCTTCCCTTAATAGTGCACGCGCTTTTTGCTGACATAGAGGTTGATCATGGTGACGATCAGAATGATTCCGAAAAGAATCAGCGCCGCAGCGCTCGCGCCGCCCTGATTGTCCCTTTCAAGCGAATCGTAGATCATGCCGACCATGGTGTTGAGTCTGCCCGGATCGTGCACGGGGCCCATCTTTTCGCCGAAGATACCGACGATGGAGGTGTATTCCTTAAAGCCGCCGATAAAGCCGGTAATGACGACATAGGCAATCATGGGCGAAAGCAGCGGAACCGTGATTCGGGTCAGAACGCGCCAGCGGGGCGTGGAGTCGACCTTGGCTGCGTCGTAATACTGCTTGTTGACGCTCTGAAGACCGCCCAGAAGCACCAGAATCTTAAACGGCAGCGCGTTCCAGACAATGTATACGACCATGACCAGCATATTCGCCCAGTATGCGGAGCCGGAGTTGATCCAGTTGACCCAGTCGCCGCCAAGGGCCATGATGACATCGTTTACGATGCCGTAGGAGGAGATGATCTGTCTTCTTGTTCCGACGCTTCCGATGACGTTGAACATTGCCGCAAAAACCATGCCGATGGCGATGGAGTTGGTGACATACGGAAGGAAGAAAACGGTCTGAAGCGCTTTTCTAAGGGGCTTTATTGCGTTAAGCGCAACCGCAATCAAAAGCGCAAGAATCGTGGACACGGGAACCGTGATCACGCAAAGAAGGCAGGTGTTGAGTAGCGCCTGCTGAAAATCAGGATGCGCAACAACGTGGGTAAAGTTGCCGACGCCCAGTTTGAACGAAACATCACCGCCGGTCTTGGTCAGGCCGCTGTAGCCTTCCAAAAACGCCATGGAAACGGTATTGATGATGGGCCATACCGTAAATACCAATAAAAGAATGATCGCCGGGGCCAGATACAGCCAGGCTTTCCATTGCTGCTTGCTATCTACCATACATCTTCACCTCAAAAACGAATCCTGTTCTCGGTTTCCTTGTCAAAAAGGAATACCTTGTGAGGTTTCAGGGTGTAGGCCACTTCATCGTTCTTGGGTTCAACCTTGTGGTCGGCGTTGATGATGGAGCGGATGATGGGATTCAAAGACGCAGGATGGGTGGAGACGATGCTTACATCGCGGCCCATGACTTCGACATTGGAAAGGCGGCACTTGAACGGGCCGTTTTCATCCAGCACAAAGCCCTCGGGACGGATGCCGACGGTTACAGGCATGTCGGGCACATTCTTGACATCCAATACGGCGTCATCGCCGATATAGAGCTTTCCGCCCTTGACTTCGCCGTCAAATACATTGATGGGCGGAGTGCCGAGGAACTTTGCGACAAACAGGTTCGCCGGCTCGTCATAAACATCCTGCGGCGCGCCGATCTGCTGAAGTACGCCCAGCTTCATAACGACGATCAGGTCGGAAATGGACATGGCCTCTTCCTGGTCGTGGGTAACGAACACGGTCGTGATTTTCGTTTCCTTCTGGATGCGGCGGATTTCTTCGCGGGTCTGAAGGCGAAGGCGCGCGTCGAGGTTCGAAAGCGGTTCGTCAAGGAGAAGGACTCTCGGCATCTTGACAAGCGCGCGGGCAATCGCGACGCGCTGCTGCTGGCCGCCGGAAAGTTCCGAAGGCTTTCTGTCCATGAGCTCTTCAATCTGAACGAGCTTGGCAACTTCATATGCTCTTTTCAGCATGTCGTCCTTGCTCATCTTGTCCGCGCCCCTGAGATTCTGAAGCGGGAACAGGATGTTCTGGCGGACGGTCAGATGGGGATACAGCGCGTAGTTCTGAAACACCAGACCGATGCCGCGCTTCTCCGTGGAAACTTCGGTAACATCATCATCGCCAAAATAGATTTTTCCGCCTGTCGGCTTCTGAAGGCCGGAAATCATGTAAAGCGTCGTGGACTTTCCGCAGCCGGAGGGGCCGAGAAGACCGATCAGCTTGCCATCGGGAATTTCAAAATTGAAATTGTTTACGGCAACAACCTCGTCAGACGATTTTTTGTTGCGGCTGGGGAAAATCTTGGTCAGATTCTCAAGAACGATTTTCATAAGTATCCCTTCCCTTTATATAGTTTGATGTGTCTGTCAGTAAGGTTGCCTTGCGGCTTTTTCCGCATGCATCTGTTCTTTCCACTTGAGAAGTTCGTCTTCGTTTTCGAAGATCTTCTGGCTCATCAGATCCACCGTCACGGTCTTTGAAAGAAGATCATGGATGGCGGAATTGGTGTTTGTGAAAATCAAAACGGCAATCTGAAGAACCGCGATGAGAATCAGTATCGCAGGCCCGACAACGCCGATTGCCCCGAAGAACATCATGATCAGTATGTATACAGGAACCATCGTCTCAATGGCAAATTTTCCAAGGATCGTCCGCGCAAAAAGCATTGGACCCGAAATCTTTATAAAGGATGTATGCATAACGGCAATGCCGAAGATTTTTTTTCCCAGCGTCTGCCCGTTTTTCAATATCATCGGAATCGCAAATTCCATGATCACAAAGCCTGTCAGAATGCCGAAGGAGGCGATTAAAAGGCTCAGCTGCATCATCATGTTAAGCGCCCTGCGGCTTTCCTGATCGGCGTTAAGCGCATTAAGCGCCTTTTGCGTATTCTCTTTTGCTTCCTGATCGAGCTTTTCATATTCGCTCGTCGAAATCCGAAGATCCACGCCGTACATCTCTGCATATTTGTCATAGGCGGCATCCACCGTTTCGGAATATCCGTCGTAGCCCAAAACAGCAGAAAGCGCCAGCATGCACAAAACCGCAACGATGCTCAGAAGAATCCCATCAAACAGATACGCCGATATTCTTTTGAACATGCTGGCCTTTTGAAGATCATACATAGCGCGTTCTATCCTTTCATAACCGGCGTGCGTATACACACCATTATCCTATTTTATTATACAATACAGCATCGCCAAAATCCACAATTTTCGCTGATTTTGCAAACATTAAATATAGGTTGCGATTACATTTTCGCTTTTCCCGGTTCAACGGTCTTTCCGCTCTTGAATTTATTTTAGGTTGGTGTTAATCTTGTGATATACATAAGGAGGCGACGGCATGTTCAAAGAAAAAGATATCGGCATTTATGGGGTTCTCTGGCATTCTGGAAACCGTCATACCTATGATTACACCAACAAATGAAAGGGCAAACGACGCTTTGCTATCGCAAGCGGCGATGAGCGAAGTACACCTATCCAAAAGGGTTTGATGGTAATCCACCTGACTGTGAACGTCCATATGTCCTCCTGCGTATTTCGCTGTTTTACTGTGTTAGAGTAAAAGTTTTCTCAATGGCGTACCCATCCTCATACCGCGTCATAATCAACGCCTGCATATCCGTTCGATACATGATTCTGTCTCCTTTCTTTATGATGGACAGAACATAGCATGATAAACGAATCCCTCTTGAAGACCGTTTCTAAAAAGCATCCCGCCGGCAAATTGATTTTACCGGCGGGTTTTCATCAGTTTTCAGCCAAATTTTTGACCCATTTTCCTCTTCTGAAAAGCAGGATGGCCAGAGACATTTTGATGATTTCAAGGCTTTCCGTTGCGATGTACAAAGGCACAAGACCGATCGGGGTGAAAAGAGAAAGAACAGTTGATATCAGAACCGGGCAGGCGTAAAGAAAGCCGGAATCGAGAATGAGTGTGGAGACCGCGTCGCCGCCGGCTCTTAATACAAAGAACGTACACACTGTGACCACATATACCGGAACAAGGCACGATTTAATGCGGATCATTGTTTTAAGCGCGATCTGTGCATCCATGCTCAGTTCATAGAGATTATGAATATACGGCGCAATGATGAAGATGACGCTTGCGACAACGATGCCGACCATGATGCCGAAGGCAATGATCCTTTTGGCGTCCGCTCGCGCTTCGTCCAACTTTCCGCTTCCAAGCTTTCCGCCGATGAAAATCGCAATTGAAGCGGACAGACCGCTGAAGATGATGAAGGCAATGTTCATGACCGTATCGACAATGGAAATCGCGGCAACCAGAATCTCGTCGATGCGCATGTAGGATTTAAACACGAGAGAGATGCCGATCTGAAACAGCACTTCGTTTGCCGTTAGGGGGATCGCCTTTGAAAGCATGCTTTTGAAAAGCGAAAAATCAAGCTTAACAAGGCCCTTTAGATCCAGCCGGTAGAAATAATTCTTGCCGATCAGAAGAAAGATGTAGATGCTCATTTCCAAGAGTCTTGCAATCAGCGTCGCAAGCGCAGCGCCGCCGACGCCCATCGGGGTCACGCCCAGCTTTCCGTATATGAACACCCAGTTTAAAAACGTATTCGTAAGTACCGTTACAATGCCGACCTTCAATTGGATCTTGTTTTGTCCGATGGCCTGCATGGCCATGATACAGGCCATCGATATGCTGTAGGGAATATAGGAGAACTTGGCGTATTCCACATAGTCAAGTCCGCGTACAATGATCTCCTCGTTTTTCGAAAACAGATGAAGCGTCCATTCGGGCGTTATGAACAAAACCGACATAAACGCTGCCATAATAATGACGCCAAGGGTAATATTGAGGTTCAAAAACTTCTGGCACCGTTCGTATTTCTTTGCGCCGTAGTTTTGCGCGATGAAAATACCCGCCGCGCCGGATAATCCCCAAAGAACAGAGGCCGCGATCATATAAAAGCGGTTGGCAACCGAAACCGCCGTCAAAGCGGATTCGCCAAGGCCGCCGACCATGATGTTGTCAATCAGGTTTACAAACGTGGTGACAAACTGCTGCGCCATGATGGGCAGCGCAATTTTGGTCACCTGCAGATAAAACGGCTTGTCGCCGATAAAGTCCTTCAAGCGGATTTTGCCCATTGGCGCATTCACCCATTCTTTCCATTATAATGATCCTATGGATTGAGTATAAAATATGAATGGTATCGTGTCAACAAGCTTTGTGTAAAAGAGATACAGCGCGGGTCTACTCACGCTTTTGATCTGAAACGCCATTCTTTCTTGCTAATCGCCCTTTTCTATATTATAATGATGCCAAAAACGCGAGCGGGGGCTTGAATGGACACCGTTATTCAAAAGGTTTCTTTTCCCGAAAACAAGCGAATCCTCGTCTTTTCCGATGCGCATGCCCACAAAGAAGGCGTTTTGTCGGTTTTGAAGCAGGCGAATTTTTCAAAGGACGATATTCTCTCCATCGACGGCGGCTGCGGCATCAAAAAAGAAGGGCAGATCAATCTTCTGATCTTCTCCTCCTTCACATCAAAGAATTATACGCTTCTCACTTGGGACGGCCTTCCGACAGTACGTGCGCTGGACAATCAGGAACCCTCTTCCGATTTCGGCTACATCCGCTGGGGCGACGACGAAGTGACAGTGCTTGAAAACGGTGCAGACACAGCAAAGGTAATGTTTCGCGAAAGAATCATGACCATCCCCGCCAAAGGGCTGTACCAGAAAAACGGCGTATGGCGCGCAAGCGAAATGACAGATTATCTTCTTCCCGTTTCCAAGGGCGACGCGCTTTCGGTGATCGAAAAAACGCCGCGCGGCCTTTACGCCAAGAAAGACAGCGTGACCGGATGGTACATGGGAAGATACGAATAAAACGCAGCGAAATACCTTGCATACATATCAAAACGGAGGCGAAAACCATGACCCCGATTTACCATCAGCCTGCACACTTGCTTTATGAAAAACTCGTAAGCGGAGAAATGACATGCGTTTCTCTTGTAAAAATCTATCTGGACCGAATCGAAGCCGTCGGCGGCAAAAACGGCGTAAACGCCATTGCAGAAATCGACGAAACCGCGCTTGAACAGGCCCGTGCGCTGGATATGAATCCTGACGCGCGCGTCCTTCCCCTTTTCGGTCTGCCTGTCTTAATCAAGGACAATATCGACGTAAAAGGCCTTCACACCACCGCCGGAAGCGTCGCGCTTAAAGAGCATATTGCTAAAAAAGATGCGCCCGTCGTCCAGCGTCTTCGTCAAAGCGGCGCGGTCATTCTGGGCAAAACCAACATGACGGAATTTGCCAATTACATGACGGATGATCTGCCCAACGGATTTTCATCGCGCGGCGGTCAGGTCATAAACGCCTATCACCCCAATATGGATCCCGGCGGCTCGAGCACGGGTTCCGCCGTTGCCGTCTCCGCAGGCCTTTGCGCCTTCGCCATCGGCACCGACACCTGCTTTTCCATCGTCGGCTGCGCTGCGCAAAACGGCGTTACCGGGTTCAAACCCGCCGGCGGCAGCCTGCCCGGAGACGGCATCATCCCCATCTGTTTCGCCCTTGATACCGCAGGCCCTCTGACCCGCGACGTTATGGACGCGCACATGGTCTATTCCGCCATCGCCGGCCGCAAAATCTCTCCCCTTTCTCCCGCGCCCGTAAAAGATCTCAAAATCGCAATCAACACTTATAACCGCGATCAGGTATCAAAAGAGCAGCTGGCAAGATACGAATCCCTCTTAAATGCGCTCAAAAACGAAGGCGGCAAAGTCACCGAAATCAACCAGCCCCCAACCACCGTAACCAGAAGAAACGTGATGCGCTATGCGTTCAAGCACGATCTTGAAGCCTATCTTCATGCATCCGATGCGCCCAGAAAGACGCTTTCGGAAATCATTGATTACTACAATGAAGCCTCCGAAACGCGCGCGCCCTACGGCGTGACCGTGCTTCAGATGGCTAAGGACGTAGCCACCGGCTACCTCGATGAACCCGCCTACCGCGAAGCCCTCAAAGAAAGGGAAGAAATCAAGGCAAAAATCGTAAAGGAGCTTGCGTCCTTCGACGCCTGTCTCATGACCGGACACACCGACGTTATGCACACCATCAATCTCCCCTCCATCACCATCAATCTCGCCATGGCTGAAGACGGCACCCCTCGCGGCGCAATCCTGTACGGATCAGACGAAGAGCGCCTTTTAAACGCCGCTGCGGCCTTGGAGCGCTTAGCGCCGGGCGTTGTGGCTCCAAATCTGTAAACAAAATAAAAATCCGCCCGCCAAGCGGGCGGTCAATCCATCAATAAAATACCTTATTTGATGGGAAGGGCCGATCCCCTGAAATCCTTCGGGATTTCCGGGCGGGGATCG
>JAEDIV010000149.1 GCA_016296675.1 Clostridia bacterium | reverse complement strand
ATTTCAGGGGATCGGCCCTTCCCATCAAAAAAGGTACTTTTTTGATGGCTTGAGACGAGCCAGCCGGCTCGTCTTTTTTTGTACATTTTTTAGATAACCTGTATATCCAAAGCCAGCGTATATTCTCCGCTGGATACGGCGTATTCCGGGTCGATCACGGTGGACCAGGCCATGTCGCCGCCGATGCCGGCATGGGCGGCGTCGGTATGGATGATGGTTTCGGGGCGCATATAGAGGTCATGATCGTGCATGGCGTCACGAAGATCGGTGATCGTATAGTGGCGCGCGTCAAAATGGAACGGGGTCTGGGCGCGCATGATGATCTTCGCGCCGTCCTCGGTTTCAAACGTTGCGCGGCGCACAGCGTCGCGGCCGCCGTTTTCCGCGGGAGGCGTAAAGGGGAAGTGCATTTCGGTGACGGTGGACTGGTAAATGCCCAGTCTTGCGCTCTCCACGCGGTCGGGATAGCTTTCGCCGGGGCCGCGGCCGAACCATTCCACTTGTTCAAATTCGGAAGGAAGCGTCCAGGTAAGGCCAAGGCGTTCCACGCTGTCGACGCCGGATAAGGTGAAGTGGGCATTCAGGGAAATGTTTCCGTCGCCTGCCACCCACATACGGGTCAAGACATTGATGCTCGCGCCGGGAATCAGCCTTGAGTCAAGCCGCGTAACGCGCTCGATCAGCACGCGGCCGTCGGAAAGCGCGGAAGCCGAAATGCTGATCAGGCGGCGGGCACAGTTTTCCTGCGCAAACGCTTCCCATTTATCGTATTCGCCCCAGCCGGGCTGCGCGTTTGCACCGGTCAGGCCGCGCACGGCGCACTCGGAAAGCGCGCTGATGACATATTCCCGCTTGCCTTTCTGCATGCTTACGATGCAGCCGGTGGATTTTGAAATCATCATGCGGAAATCCTTGCCGTTTACGGTGATCATGCCGTGGGAATCGTCAAACTGCGCGGATACATGGCGCACTCTTCGAATCAGCGGAAGCGCGCTGGGCAGCTGGAACTGCTGCTTGAATATGCTTCCGTCCTGCGCGACGATATCAATATCGATGTATGCATCCTCGCCCTGCATGCCGCTTGGGCCGAAGGAGATTTCCGTTTCGGTCATGGCGTCGATGACGGGAAGCGGCATCTCGCCCGTTCCCGTGGGTTCGCCTGCCTGATAGCTGGTCCAATAGAGGGTCATGCCGGCAGTCGAGAGCGTGTTGTAGCGGTTTTTAAGCAGGTATTTTCCGTTTTTCCTGTTTTCCACAAATACCGGCGCATACACCGCCGCGGCTTCAAGGCCTGCGGGCTTCACGGACAGATCGTGGGTGACGATGCCGTTTAAGCACATGAATTTGGGTTCGAACGGCTCTGTGACGCTTTCAAAGAAGTCTCCGCCGTAGGCCGCGTAATGCTTGCCGTTTTCATCCTCCTGCCAAAGCGCCTTGTCCTGGAAATCCCAGATAAAGCCGCCCTGAAAGCGCGGATAACGCTCGGTCAGGGTTCTGAAATGCTTAAGGCCGCCGCCGCTGTTCAAAATCTGATACGCGTATTCGCAAAGGATGACGGGACGATGGTCGTATACATCGCAAAGCAGGTTTTCAATCGCCTCGCGCGAGGGATACATGGGACAGCGGATGTCGGAAATGGAAGCATCCGGGTTTCCGGACTCATACTGCACAGGGCGGGATTTGTCAAAAGCCCGGATCCATGCGGCCATGGCTGCGTGGTTCGGACCCACGCCGCTTTCGTTTCCAAGCGACCAGATGATAATGGACGGATGATTTTTATGGGTAAGCACCATGCGGCGCGCGCGCTGCAAAAACGCCTCCGCCCATTCGGGGGAATTGGCCAGCATGCCGCCCACACCGTGGGTTTCGAGGTTGGTTTCGCAAATGGCCATAAGGCCGTATTCGTCGCACAGATCGTAAAACGCAGGATCATCCGGATAATGGCAGGTGCGAACGGCGTTGATGTTCATCTTTTTCATGAGAAGGATTTCCTTCTTCATTTGCTCGCGCGTGACGGCTCTTCCGGTGTCTGCGGAATGCTCGTGGCGGTTCACGCCCCTTATGATCAGGCGCTTTCCGTTGAGCGTCAGTATACCGTTTTCAATTTTCACGGTTCTGAAGCCGAAATACACCCTTTCCCTGTCCGCCGCTTCCTCGGAATCCGGCAAAAGCAGCGCCAGATGCACGCGGTAGCGCGTCGGGCTTTCTGGCGACCAGAGCTTTACATCGTCAAGCTTGATTTTAAAAACCGCATGTCCCGGCATGGGCGCATTTCTGTCGTAAAGCGGCGGCACCTCGCAGGCGGGAGCGCGCTTTTCCTTATAGATGATTTTGCCGTCGGGATCGTAAATATGCAGGCGCACAAGCGTATCGGCAAAGCCGGAAACGCGCGTGACGGATACGTCCATCGTCACTTCGCCCGTGGCCTTTGCATCCACAAACACATCTTCAATGTGCATTCTGGGCTTTGCCATGAGGGAAACCGATCTGAAAATACCGGACAGATGCCAGTAATCCTGATCCTCGAGCCACGTCGCATCCGTAAAGCGCATGACCTGAACGGTGACCGAGTTTTCACCGGCATATACATATCTTGTTACATCAAACTCCGCAGCGAGCTTCGAATCCTGCGAATATCCCACAGGATTTCCGTTCACCCACACATAAAATCCGGACTCCACGCCGCCGAAGCGAAGAATCAGCTTTTTGCCGACAAAATGCTCGGGCAGCGTAAAAAAGCGCTTGTATAAACCTGTCGGAATCTTATCCGGCAAGTGCGGCGGGTTCAGGCTCGCGCCGTAGCCCGTTTCTTCGTTATAGCTCGGGGTGATCAGGTGCGCGCCTGGCTCATCCGTAAACGGATACGCCCAGTTGGTATAAATCGGGCTGTCTTCGCCCTGCAGTTCCCAGTTTCCGGGAACGGTAATCTCGCGCCACTTGGAATCGTTGAAATCGGAAAGATAGAATCCCGCCGGAACGAGCGAAGGATGCTCAAGGAGCGTAAAGCGCCACGTTCCGTCCAAAGAAAGCGTGTGCGTATTCCCCCATGGGCTGTGCGCCCCCAGGCGGTTGATGGACTGAACCTCAATATTTTGCCATTCCGGTTTGGTATGGAAATTCACACACGTCACTTCCCTTTCGGTATACAATCTCTCAATTATATTTTAGCACGCAAGCGAGCGTTTGTCGATAAAAAAGATGCCGATTCAAAAGAAAATATTGAAATGATCATTATCTGTCAGGAAAAACAACTGCGGCGATACCGTAGGGAACGGGTTTCTGTGCAGTAACATCATTTACACATTGTGCAAGGACATGGTTTACAGTTAGCCTCGGGAGGCGAAACGCCTCCCCTACGGGGTAGCAGAGGCGTTGGATTTCTATAGAAACGTTTGTCTTCGCCGTAGGGAACGACTTTCTGTCAAGAGCAACATGATTTACAGAATGTGCAACAACATGGTTTACAGGTATTTGTCATGGGAAAAAGCGCATCAGCGTCGTAGGGGACGGGTTTCCCGTCCCGCGATGCTCTGCCGGAAAGAAAAACCACGTCGTGACCGATGCATACGAAAAACGGGAGGCGAAACGTCTCATAGGTGGGTACTTACTGATTTGCGGGAGCAGCTCTTGCCTGAAACATATATCTTGAGAGGGTCTCATGCAAACGCTTTAACATTTCTTTAACCACGCTTTTCATCTTTTTTGGTATATTGATGCCACCACACTTAATAGGAGGTATTTTCATGCGCAGAATCATTGCATTCGTTCTCATTCTGTTACTCTTATTCTCCGCAATCGGCTTCACAGAGGAAGCGGATTTCTCAACACAATCATATCAGGATATGATTGCGTCCTTGGAATATGAAAGCTTATTAGCATTGTCCAGTGCTGTGAATATTGAGCTTGCGTCCAGACCGGAAGCTGCCCCGTTAGTTCTCACGGATGGTATGTATCTTGTCGGCAGTGATATTGCTCCCGGCACCTACTATTTTACCTCGCCAGACCCTGCACAATACGGAGAAGTTATGATATATACAAGTAGAAATACATTTGAAAATCGATATACACAGTCCGGAGAAGGATTAATTTTTCGCTTTAATGTAAGCACCCCCGATACTAAGCGGATCATTCTTGAATCAGGTAATCTGATAAATGTAGGTTACTCTATTGTTTTGTGTAGTGATAAAGAATCCGCCGAAAACTATTTTACCTATACTCCTCCAGAGGGAACCTATGTACCAGCAGGTATCTATACAGTAGGAACTGATATTCTTGAAGGTATATACAGATTCTATACCGCGACAGGCTATGAAGCGGAAGTAGAAATATATGAGCGTGGAAAAAGGATAGAAAGATTAGAATTTTATTCAGATTACGAGACTTATAGACTGCTCGAAAATTACGAAATTAAGGTAAATGACGATATTATCATGATCAGACAACCGAGTTTAAGCTTTGAATAGAATCTCGTCCATTACATACATAGCATAAGAAAAAATGAAGGGCGCGTATTTGCGCCCTTTTCATAGCTTCGTCGATTATCAATCGAATGACAGTTTTGCCTGTTTTTTCATCACGACGTCCAATTCGACGAGAACCACCTGTCCTTCTTCAAGATTAACTGTCTCGTAAACAACAGTTGGCTTTACATCAACTTCTACAAGCTTGTCATACCCTAAATGCCAAGAACCATCAAAATTATAGGTTTCCTCTCTGAAATATATCTTTATTTTCCCACCCAAAATAGTTCCTGAATATACTCGATATTTTCCTACTGGAATATCTTCCCCGACTTTGTATACTCCTGCTGGCACATACGTTCCTTCAGGTACTTGGTAAACGTAATAATCTTCCTGATTGATGGATGCTTTACTGAATAATATTGAACCAGAATATACACGAATTATATTACCTAATTCTAAGGAAACACTCTTTTGATCGTAATCAAGTCCACAATATTCACTAAATAGGTATTCGCCATAATTGCCATTGTCCCAACTTTCGCATTGTTCTTTGTCTTTATATAAATAAACTTGAGGCGTATAATTACTTGTGCACGGCTCGACAGTTTTGAAAAAATATCGTCCGGGCTTAATATCAGTGCCTACAGTATAATCACCCGGTGAAAGACTTATACCTTTTGATTCAGGGCGTGAAAAATATTCATAATCGAGAGCATTCTTCATGGCTTGCAATGTCTCAAAATCCATGCTTTCAAAGTCAATGTCCTCTGCAAAACCGATAACAGAACATGAAATCAGGAGAACTACGGTGACCAACAATGCAAATGCTTTTTTCATTAAGCTTTCCTCCTTATGTGTCGAGATAGTTGATGGACTTCATTAACAATGCAGATATATACTTTTTCTTCAGAAAAGTATTATTTTCCTGCTTTTAATAAAATATAATTAAGAATTTCGCATAAAAAGGGCGCGTATTTGCGTCCTTTTTTTATTACACTGTCTATCATTTGCTTACCTATTATTCTTACCACGCAATAGGGCGTTTGTCGATGATGATTCCGGTGAAAAACGCAGAAATCAGAGACCGAAACGGACAGATCCGCATAACATGAAAAGGACGCCGCCAACCGGAGCGCCTCTTCTCCCGGCGGCGGATATAAAGGGGCAAAAACGAAATTGGAGGGTATCCGATTGAAGTGTCATTCATGCAGGCGAAGAATTCGCTCAGTGATCCTCGACCGGGATACGGACGTACGCACGGGCTACGGATTTGAAGACGCGCCCGTCAGCGTATATCTGCCCGGATACGGCTATGATCTGGATTGTTCCAAGCCGAACTGCTGCCAAAACAACTGCGGATGCTGCCAGAATAACTGCGGCTGTTCCTCAAGCTGCTGCGGAAAGGTCGGCCCGACGGGTCCGACCGGCCCAATTGGTCCCGTAGGCCCCATGGGCGCAACCGGCCCTGCCGGTCCTACAGGCGCAACGGGTGCTACCGGCGCTACGGGCGCTGTCGGTGCTACCGGTCCTGTCGGGCCTATCGGTCCCACCGGTCCTACCGGCGCTACGGGTGCTGTCGGCGCTACCGGTCCTGCCGGGCCTATCGGTCCCACCGGTCCTACCGGCG
>JAEDIV010000148.1 GCA_016296675.1 Clostridia bacterium | reverse complement strand
AGGAAGTTATCTCCCTCTCCATACCTCTCCCGGAGGTTTGTTGATGATCTGAACCTGCGATTCGTATACCGGATCGCAGGTTTTTTGAATTACGCAGGTTATTTTCTGATCAAAAATCCGCAGGGAAGGGTGCGGGAAGCTTCAAGGCGATAGCCGCTGTAGACGATGGTTTTATTAAGATACATTGCCGTTGACATGCCGCCGTCCAGGTTTCCTGCGTTTACAGCGCCGAAATCCTGCATGATCTTTATCAGATCCTTCATGTCAGCGCCCATGCTGTCCGGCTGGCGGCCGCGGATGGCCAGCATGAGTACGCGCCCTTCAGCGTCCTGTCCGATGGCGGTTCGGGTGCTGTATTCATTCTGATTATCGCCTGTTTCCTGCGCTTCGCCTTCGATGATCAGGGCGGGGCCGAAGCCCAGGGCGTCGCGGAGGTTCATCTGATCCACTTCTTTGATTGAGTAATTGCCGACATGCAGTTTGTTGTTTTCGTCAAAGCCGATCAATGTTCTGGTAAGAAAATGATTGGGCGTATGCTCCTGCTTGTGTTCGCCCATTGAATAGACGATGCCCATAGGCGATGCGGCGTTGCCTTCGTTGAAGCCGCCGCCGTTGATACCGCCGAGCGCGTCGTTGAGCTCTACGATTTCGTCAATGGTCATAGCGCCGGCGGAAGAGCGGAAGCGCGGAATGGTGCCGACGAATACGCGGGAAGGATCGTCGATGGTCATCATAAAGCCCGTGAATGTTGCGCCGATTACAGGCGTTACGGCGATGCCTTCGTTTTCGCTCGTCAGTTTTTCAGCAAAGATAAGGTCATTGGGATTTTCAAGGACATGGAAATCCTGAATCATCCATACGTCTTTTCTTGCATCGGTCTGAGTAAAACAGAGATGATAGGCGCAGGGATAAACTACTGGTTCGCGGTTTCTTATATAAACAACCTCGTAGTCACAGTAGACGTTTACGCAGAATGCGGTGTCCGAAACCCTTTCCCAGCCGTCTGTGCGCGGGTTTTTGATGGTTTTACTGATGTTTTTACTGAACCAGCCGCCGTCATATTTTGAAAGCCGTTTCCAGGCATCGGAGCCTTTCAAAACCTCTTTCGGCGTGCCGTATACGTTGATGTCGTCGGTCAGACATTTGGTCAGCGTTTCCATGCATTTGAAAACGCGCTGTTCGTATTTTGCCTGAAGTTCATTATCGTCTGCCGGCGCTTCGGCAATGGCGGATACTGTGAGCAAAAGAACGAAACACAGTGAAAGAAGGCGTATTAAGGATTTCATCTTGTACCTCCGAATCGATATTATGCATCTATTCTATCACGGGAAGGAAAAAATGGCAATAAAAATGGCTGCAGCGGCTGAAAAAGGCCTGTGTGCTTCGGCAATTTTTCGAAGCATACAAGCCTTTATGAATTTTTGTATGGCTGAATCTATTCGGGAAGCTTTTTGATTAAAAAGCCGGTGGGGAGGGTGCGCGAGGTTTCAAAACGGTAGCCGCTGTAGACGATGGTTTCGTCAAAGTACATCGCAGCGGAATGGCCGCCGTCAAGATTTCCGGCATTTACCGCGCCGAAATCTTCCATGACCTTAATCAGATCCTTCATGTTTGCGCCGATGCTGTTCGGGTGACGGCCGCGGGCGATCAGCATAAGAACGCGTCCGTCAGCGTCCTGACCGATGGCGGCGCGGGAACTGTAGTCGCTGCGTTCCCGGCCGGTTTCCTGAGATTTTCCTTCGATGATCAACGCGGGACCAAAGCCCAGGGCGTCGCGAAGGTTCAGGGCTTCTGCCTCTGTTTGTGTGTATTTTCCAACGTGAAGCTTGTTGTCTTTGTCAAAACCGATTAATATCTTTGTAAGCGCGTTGGTCGGCGTGTGGGGTTGAATTCGTTCGCCCATGGTGTACAAAATGCCGAACGGCCTGCTGGATCCGCCCTTACCTTCGTCAAAACCGCCGCCGTTGATGCCGCCAAGCGCGTCATAACGCTTGACGATTTCATCAATGCGAAGGCCGCCGGTGGAGGAACGGAAACGCGCGATGGTTCCGACAAAAACGCGCGAGGGATCGTCAATGATCATCATGTAGCCTGAAAAAGAGGGACCGGTGATGGCGGTCAGGGTGATGCCCTCGTTTTCGCTTGTGATTTTTTCAGCAAAGGCGACGTGATCGGGATTCTGAACAACGTGCAAATCCTTGACCATCCAGATGTCTTTTCTGACGTCAGTCTGCGTAAAACAGAAGTGATAGGAACAGGGATAATTGACGGGATCTGAATCCCTCAGATACTTGATTTCGTAATCGCAGTAGACATTTACGCAGAACTGCGTATCGGAAACCTTCTCCCAGCCGTCGGTTCGAAGATTCGATACAGTCTTGCTTCTGCTGGCGGGAAACCAGCCGCCGTCATATCCGGACAAATAATCCCATGCCTTTGAACCGCGGACAAATTCGTTTGTCGTGCCGTAAACCCCGCAGTCGTCCACAAGATAGGCGGTCAGCGTATTCAGACATTTGAAAACACGCTGTTCATATTTGTTCTTAAGGTCAGTTTCATCCTGAGAAGATTCTGAAAAAGCGGAAAACATGAATGAAAAAACGAGCAGCAGAAATATTAGACGAAAAATATGTTTCATAGAGATCCTCCTGAACACATTGGTGGGATTATTGTATCATGCAGCCGGAAAAATGGCAACAAAATGATGGATGGAAAATGACGTTTCATATTAAAGACATGTTGAATTTGGCTGTCGGTGTTGAGATTTTTACGGAGAATAGGTATAATCACTTCTGAGGTGATTTTGTTGCAGATACTGGACATTATTTCCGCGGTGCTCGGCGGATTGATGGGCGCTTACGGTTTGTTTTATGCATTTATCGCGATTGTCGGACTCAAAAAAAGAAAGAGCGATTTTCAAAAGACTGCGCCTTCCAAGCGCATTGCGGCGATCGTTGCCGCCCGAAATGAAGAGGGCGTCATCGGTCAGCTCGTGGAAAGCCTTGTGAAACAGGATTATCCGAGAGAACTGTTTGACGTGATCGTCGTTCCCAATAACTGCTCGGATGATACGGCCGGCGCTGCTGAGCGGGCCGGCGCAAAAATCGTGAATGTGGATGTTCCTGTCCGTTCCAAGGGCGAGGCATTGAAAAGCGCGTTTAGACAGATCATGGAAATGGAAGAGTATGACGCGTTTGCGATCTTTGACGCGGATAATATCGTGCATCCCGGCTACATGCAGGCGGCAAACGACGCTTTGAACGGCGGTGCACGCATTGCTCAGGGATACCGCGACAGCAAAAACCCGTTTGACAACTGGGTTTCCGGTTGCTCCAGCATTTTCTATTGGTTCATGAACCGTTTGTTCAATCATGGAAGGCGAATTTTGGGCCAGTCTGCGCAGCTGAACGGAACCGGTTTTATCGTGGCGACTTCGCTTCTTAAGGAAACGGGCTTTGATACGCACACGATTACGGAGGATCTCGAGTATACTGCCCAGTGCCTGCTCCACGGAGAAAAGGTTCGCTGGATGGATGATGCGATTACCTATGACGAGCAGCCTGAGAGCCTGTGGGATGCGCTTTCCCAGAGAAAACGCTGGTTCGGCGGCGCGTGGCAGTGCAAGAAGTATTATTTCAAGGATCTTCTCAGAATGCGCACCTTCGGCGGCTATGATATGGCGCTCATCTTTGGAAGCATCTATTTCATGATCCTGGGTTCAATCCCGATCGTAACAAGCGTTATTTCCATGTTCATGTATGCTCTTGAAGAGCCCATTTGGGCGCTGGAACTGATTTTCATGGCAGCGCTCAGCGGTCTGGGCACGGCCGTCGCCATGATAGCGTTTGCGGCGTTTGTATGTTTAATTGAAAAGAAAAACGTCAAAAAGATGTGGAAGGGCATCATCACTTTTCCGATCTTCATGGCGCTTTGGATGCTTGCAAACTGGTCCTGCATCCTGATGGGGCCGCCCAAGTGGAAACCCATCAAACACAAAGCAGTTGAAAAATTTCCGGCGGAGAATATGTAAGACAAACAGAAAAAGGCTGTCTCATTAAGAAGAAAACCTCAAAAAAAGCATCAATGCGGGACGGGAAACCCGTCCCCTACAGGAAGAAACCATCGCGCTTCCGTTGTAGGGGACGGGTTTCCCGTCCCGAAATCTTAGATTGTTTCATGAAGATACACAAAATCCGGAGATTGAAAGTATTTTGAGACAGCCCTTTCTGCGTTTCTATAGGGAATGCGCGGGAAAACAAAGCGGTTTATTTGGCAGGTTCAGTTGATATCCTTCCTGAGCGGCTTTCGGTTGCCTTCTTCGTCAACGATAACGATGTTTTCAAGCTGCGCGCGGAAGCCGCGTCTGAATTCATCCAGATATTCCTTGCGAAGAGCGGCCTGCTCCTGGGTTTCTTCGGGGGTGAGGCCTTCCGATTTGGATTTCTTTGCGAGGAAGTTGATGCGGTCGAGTTTTTCTTTTACCATGACGACTTCTCCTTTATCGGCTTAAAAGCGATTGATAGTTTGCGCTTTCATGGATTGCATCCTTGGACTTGGGATACATGGCGCGATACGCCTGGGTGTGCTTTTCATAAGCTTTGTGCGCCTCGGGATCGGGCGAGAGGGTTTTTGAAATCTGAATGGTTTTTTTAGCGTCTTCAAACGATTTGTATACGCCGGCGCCTACGCCTGCGGCGATCATTGCGCCCATGCTGGTTGCCTCGCGCGGATGGGCGTGGACAAGCGTAGGAACGCCGATAATGTCTGCAAACATCTGGGGATAGATATTGCTTTTTACGCCGCCGCCGGATAAAATCAGATTTTCAAAATCAAGGCCGTTGTCCCTGAGTACCTGCGCGCAGTTGTTGAGCGCCTGCGCAACGCCTTCGTAGGCGGCGCGGACCAGATCTTCGCGGGTATGCGTGAGGGTTAAGCCGATCAGCATACCGCGGGCATTGGCGTCCCACCACGGGCAGCGCTCGCCCATGAGCATAGGAAGGAAGAAAACGCCGTTTGCGCCGGGTACGGACGCGCGCGCCATTTCCTCGGCGCGGGCAAAATCGATCTTTCCGTCTTTGTCTGTGATGCCAAGAACGGTTTTCATCATGAAATCAAACGCAGTCGATGCGCATTGGACCGTTCCGCAGACGTTTGTAAGATTTTCGTCGATATCCGTATAGTTGAACGCGCGCATGCCGGGATCAATCACGGGCGTTTTCGAAAGTCCGCATGCCCATGCGCTGGAGCCTACCGTGATATATGCGCCGTTTTCGGAATATACGCCCGAGCCATGGGTGGAACAGGGGCCGTCGCCGCCGCCGATGGAAACGGGGATGCCGGCGGTTAATCCAAGGGTTTCGGCGGCAGATTTACACAAAAGCCCCGATACGTCGGTAGAGGGGAAAAGGTCAGGAAGCTTTTCCTTATCGACGCCTGCTGCGCGGATCACTTCGTCGTCCCAAATGCGCTTATGAATGTTCATGCCGCCGAAAAGCGATGCGTCCGAATAGTCGCTTCGCGCATGAATGCCGGTCAGATAGCCGTAGAGGATATCTTTCGTATTCACAAAGGAATGCGCGCGCTTGTAGATATCCGGATGATGCTTTTTCATCCACATGAGCTTTGGAAGGCCGTAATGGACATCCGGCCGGTTTCCGGTGATTTCATAAAACGTTTTTGCGCCGATCCGACAAGTGATATCGTCCACTTCCTGCGTGGCGCGGGTATCCAGATGGATGATGTTCGGATAAAGGGCGCAGCCGTCATGATCGATCGGGATAAGGCCGTTCATTGTGCCTGTTAATCCGATAGCGCACACGCTTTCGAGGCCGTCTGTGCCTTCGAGGTTTTTCATGGCGTTTTGAACGGCATAAATAAAGTCTTCAGCTTTCTGCTCCGCCCAACCGTCTTTTGGGAAATAGGTGGGGTATTCCGAAACTGTAGCTTTGATGAGCGCGCCGCTTGCATCAAACAGCGAGCATTTGAGGCCTGATGTACCGGCATCCATTGTCAGAATCGTATTCATAGACATACCTTTCAATCAATCGGCGGCGCATAAACTATGCGCCGCCAGTTCAGATCATCAACAAACCTCCGGGAGAGGTATGGAGAGGGAGATAACTTCCT
>JAEDIV010000147.1 GCA_016296675.1 Clostridia bacterium | reverse complement strand
GCGGCTTTGACCTTTTCAACCATCTTGATAACGCCTGCGCTGTGGCCGTGGGCGGTATCGATGCCCAGCGCGTCAACCTTTGCGTCGACCAGCGCCTGAGCACGCTCCATCGCGTCGCCCGTTACGCCGATGGCGGCGCCGCAGAGCAGACGGCCCTTGGCATCCTTGGCGGAATTCGGATACTTGACAGCCTTTTCAATATCCTTGATGGTGATGAGGCCGCGGAGTTCAAACTTATCATTTACGATGGGCAGCTTCTCGATTCTGTGGTTGGCAAGGATATCCTTCGCCTGATCGAGGGTGGTGCCTTCGGGCGCGGTGACGAGATTTTTGCTCGTCATAACCTCGCTGATTTTTCTGGAATAATCGGTCTCAAAGCGGATGTCGCGGTTGGTGATAATGCCAACGAGAACTCCGTTCTGGGTTACCGGCACACCGGAGATGCGGTATCTCTCCATGAGTGCAAGCGCATCGGAAATCAGATGGTCGGGAGAAAGATAGAAAGGATCGATGATAACGCCATGCTCGCTTCTTTTTACCTTGTCAACGCTCGCAGCCTGCTCTTCGATGGACATGTTCTTGTGGATAATGCCCATGCCGCCGTCTCTGGCAATTGCGATCGCCAGTCGGGAATCGGTAACCGTATCCATCGCCGCGCTGATTACGGGAATGTTAAGCTTAATGCGGCTCGAAAGCGCTACAGACAGGTCTACCTCACGGGGTAAAACATCGCTCTTATGGGGGACAAGCAGTACATCGTCAAACGTTAATCCTTCTCGAATAATCGCCATAAGTATATCCTCCTCAGACTTTTCGATGATTCTACACATTAATACGGATTTCGTCAATCCTTTGGATGTAAAATAAAAGTGGGATTTATGCGAAAAACACAAATCCCACAAAAGCTTAACGAACTGCTTCCTTAAGCGCGTCTACATAGTCCAGTTTTTCCCAGGAAAGGTCAAGGTCATTTCTTCCGAAATGGCCGTAGCTGGCAACCTGTGCGTAGACAGGCTTTCTGAGATCAAGGCGCTCGATGATTGCTGCAGGGCGAAGATCGAATACCTTGGAAACGATTTCAGCCAGTTCTTCATCGGTCTTTACGCCGGTTCCGAAGGTGTCAACAGTGATGGAAACAGGCTTGGCAACGCCGATGGCATAGGCCAGCTGGATTTCGCACTTTCTGGCAAGGCCGGCGGCTACCACGTTCTTTGCAGCGTGACGGGCAGCGTAAGCCGCGCTTCTGTCAACCTTTGTCGGATCCTTTCCGGAGAAGGCGCCGCCGCCGTGACGGCCCATTCCGCCGTAGGTGTCGACGATGATTTTTCTGCCGGTAAGGCCGCTGTCGCCCTGCGGGCCGCCGACAACGAATCTGCCGGTGGGGTTAATGAGGAAGCGGGTATTTTCGTCGATGAGGTTTGCAGGAATGGCTTCCTTGATGACGAGCTCGATCATGTCCTTTTCGATCGTAGCATGATCAACCTCGGGCGCGTGCTGGGTGGAAAGCACTACGGTGTCCACGCGGACAGGCACATCGTCTTCATACTCGACGGTAACCTGCGCCTTTCCGTCGGGGCGCATGTAGTTCACAAGGCCGCTTTTGCGGACAAACGCCATTCTTCTGGTGATTCTGTGTGCCAGCGCGATGGGCATGGGCATATACTCATCGGTCTCATTTGTGGCATAGCCGAACATCATGCCCTGATCGCCCGCGCCGGTATCGAACAGATTTTGACCTCTGCCTTCAAGCGCATTGTTTACGCCCATGGCGATATCGGGAGACTGTTCGTCAACCGATACAAGCACAGAGCAGGAATGGCCGTCGAAGCCGTATTTGGCTCTGTCGTAGCCGATTTCAATCGCCTTGTCGCGGGCAATCTTCGCGATGTCGACATAGCAGTCGGCAGTGATTTCGCCCATGACAAGAATAAGGCCGGTAGTGGTAATGCATTCGCACGCAACGTGGGCATTGGGATCCTTTTCAAGGATTGCGTCCAGAATGGAATCGGAAATCTGGTCGCAGATTTTATCGGGATGTCCCTCGGTTACGGATTCGGAGGAAAAAAGCTTGCGCATGGTAAATGAGTCTTCCTTTCATAATTGCGTAAAAAACAGGACCCGCCGTTTCAGCGAGTCCACATACTTTATCTGTGAAAACCCGCCTCATCTTTCGCCTTTTACGGCGCGGGAATTGGCACCGGGCACAGCCGGTTGCCGGGTTTCATCGGGCCCGTCCCTCAACCACTCTTGATAAGGCCAATCCTTGTTTTTCCGTATATCATTTTATAGATGAAATGCATCCAAAACAAGCAAAATCATGTAAATATCATTTGTATTTCTGATGGAGTTGACGCGCCGTTCCCTTTCGTGTTAAAATCAGGCATAAATACGGACGGAGGAAAATGACATGTCAAAGCCAAACATCGTTTTAATCGTCGCCGATCAATTCCGCGGAGATTGTTTGGGCATACTTGGACATCCGGATGTGAAAACGCCTTATCTTGATACGCTTGCCGCAAGAGGCGCGTATTTTCCCAATATGTATACCGCCTGTCCTTCCTGCATTCCTGCGCGCGCTGCGCTTCTGACCGGCCTCTCTCAGGAGAAAAACGGACGCGTCGGATATCAGGACGGCCTTCCCTGGGAATATGAGCATACCCTCGCGGGCGAACTGTCCAAAGAAGGATATTACACGCAGTGCGTGGGCAAAATGCACGTGCATCCGCCGAGGAAGCTGATGGGATTTGACAACATCGAAATCCACGACGGATATCTGCATTATTACAGAAGAGACGACACGCCCGCATGCGAGCATCAGACGTTCTATGACGACTATCTTTACTGGCTCAAGGATCAGAAAGGTATCTCAAGAGACATTGACGATGCCGGTCTTCAATGCAATTCCTGGCTTGCGCGTCCCTGGCCGTATGAAGAAAAATATCATCCGACCAACTGGGTCACCGAGCGCGCGCTCGATTTCTTAAGGCGCCGCGACCGCGAAAAGCCGTTTTTCCTGAATGTTTCCTATGTTCGCCCCCATCCCCCGCTGGATGCGCCGAAATGCTATTTCGACATGTACAGATCCATGAATCTGAGAAAGCCCGTGCGCGGCGACTGGAACGACGAAGGCGCGCTGAGTGAACGCGGATGGGAATTTGATTCCCTGACCGGAACGCTTGATGAAACGCAGACCAACGAAGCTTTGATCGGCTACTATGCCTGCATCACGCACCTTGATCATCAGATCGGGCGTCTCCTTGAAGCGCTTCCGAAAAACACCGTCATCATGTTTACGAGCGATCACGGTGAAATGCTGATGGATCACATGTTCTTTAGAAAATCGCTTCCCTACAGAGGCAGCGCGTCTGTTCCGATGATTCTTTCCGGCACCCATCTTCGCGGAAAGCAGGACAAGGTTTGCGAGCTTCGGGATGTTCTTCCCACCCTTGTCGATATCGCAGGCGGCGAAAAGCGCGATTTCACCGACGGAATCAGCCTTTTGTCTCCCAACGATGAACGCGAATACCTGCACGGCGAGCACACCTACGGTGATCTTTCCAACCATTGGATCGTGACGAAGACCGACAAATATGTATGGTTCTCAAAGACCGGACGCGAGCAGTATTTTGATCTTGTCAAGGACGAAAACGAAACGCACAACGCGATAAGCGATGCATGCGCCATTGAGCGCATAAGCAAACTGCGAGCGCTTCTGATCGAATCCTTAAAGGATCGTCCGGAGGGATTTGTGAAAGACGGATGCCTGACGCCGGTTGACAAGGTCTATCCGATGATCCCAGGCGCATAAACTTTTGCCGGGCATTTTCGCCCGGCTTTCTTTTTTGCGCCCACCGTTTACAAACAGGCGAAAACGTGGTATAATATGTTTTGCAATTCAAAGGAGGTGAAATGATCGTGCCCAAAGAGGAACTTAAAACCGTGGCTCAGAACCGAAAGGCGAGGCATGATTATTTCGTCGAAGAATCCTTTGAATGCGGACTTGAGCTCAGAGGAACGGAAGTAAAATCCATCCGTCTTGGAAAATGCAATCTGAAAGACTCCTATGCATCGGTTGAAAAGGGCGAAATGTGGGTGCACGGCATGCATATCAGCCCTTATGAAAAGGGCAACATATTCAACACCGATCCCATGCGGCCCAAGAAGCTTTTGATGCACAAGGCGGAAATCAGAAAGCTTGAACAGGCGATCATGCAGAAAGGCCTTACGCTGGTTCCCTTGAGCGTATATCTGAAGCAAGGCCGCATGAAGCTTCAGCTTGGCCTATGCAAGGGCAAGAAGAACTACGATAAGCGCGACGACATCGCAAAGCGCGACGCCGAACGCGAGATCGAGCGCGGTATGCGCGGAAAATTCCAGTAAAAGTAAATTCGTTATTTCGAATCTCTTTGGGGGCGTATTTGGTTTCGACGGGGATTCAGGGGTTAAGAGAAGCGAGCGGCAGCCCCGATCTGCCTTAAAAGCGGGAAAAAAAATAACTGCGAATAACGAAAATTACGCTTTTGCTGCTTAATGCAGCAAACGTCGACCCTAAGCCTCCTGCGGCGTAGGCCACCGGCGTCATAAAGGCAGGGAACGGGTTCGGCAAAGCTTTGAGCCGAACCGGCATTTATGAAGCTACCGTAATGGGAATTCTGTCTGCGGAAGTCCCATGAGGGGAATCCCAAAACACAGACTGCGCTCGGAGATGCTCTTGGCGTCGGGTTTTCGGACAGGGGTTCGACCCCCCTCGCCTCCACCAAAAGCAGCAGAGACGAACTCTATTGCAACGATCTCCATGATCGGCAGAGTGTTCGTCTTAACTGTTTATTTCGATCATTAACAAGAGAAGCTGTCACATGTATTGGTATTGCATGTGGCAGCTTTCTTTGTCTATAACTGAATACGTTATTATCTATCGCGTAAAGATATAATCTAACAAAACGCTGAAATCGAAGTCTTCTGAGTGCTATCATAATCATAAAGGGGCATGACTATGATTAGGATTCACTTGTCCACGCGCCTTGGCGAGCGTAAGTGGACGCAGGCAGACCTCGCACGGATGACAGGCATCCGTCCCAACACGATCAATGACCTCTACCATGAGATCACTGACCACGTCAACCTTGAACACATCAACCTGATCTGCGAAGCGTTTGAGTGTCCAATTTCTGATATTCTGGAATACGTCCCAGATGCGGAACCGAACATCAAGCGTAGCCGATCAGGTGCACCCGTCAAGAAGAAGTATCAGCTTCACATGACAGAAAAGCTCGGGCGATTATTCGTCCGAGCTTTTTTCATGCCTTTGGTTGTAGTGCCACGGGTTGACGTTCTCTGTGTTGTAGCCGGTATTCAAAGCATCATACTTGTCTATGAAATCTTTTTCGAGATCATAAAGACGAAGCCGCTGTGTTCGACTGATATGTTGCTTTGGAGCAAGCTCTACGTGAAGGTATTCAAACTGGAGCCGATTATGCGCATCGTAATCAGCCTGCAGCTGTTTGTTCTTGTGCAATCCATGTTCCAACTGGTATTGATGGAGGTGGAAACGGTTTTCTAAATTGGATGTTGAGCCAATATAAACCTTCCCGTTTGTGTTGTTCCTTATCATGTAAACGCCAGCCAAACAATTCGCTTTTCCGAGATTATGCATCTGAATCCTCCACCGGTTCCAGCACAAGAAGATCTCCAACGTCACATCCGAGGACGGAGCAAATCACCGCCGTATTATGGTGTACAATATAATCAAGAAGTTGAGCAAAACAAGCAACAAGAAGCACACGGAGGAACACAAACCATGATGAAGCATGAATTTTGTGAGAGAGCTAAGATCAACGAAGCCGACCTCAACGACGAAGACTACGACGTAATCGAATTCGTCTACGCCCGCCACCCGATCATCGACTGCCACAAGGGCAAGCAGCAAATCGCTGACATCTACAACCTGCCGGGCGGCATGCGGATCATCCGCGACATGGTCGCCACCGCAACCAAGGCCGAGGAAATCAGCAATCGTATGGTCTCGCTCACCAACCAGATCAACGAACTGCGCCACCAGTTGGAAGAAGCACAGCGCGAGTACAGCGACCTGAAAAAGTAAGAATGAAGCTGACCTACCGGCACGACGGGGAGAAGGAGAAACACCATGGCAAACATCATCACCATCGAAGGACGCCGCGAAGGATACGCACCGGACCAGATCAAGCACACCATGACGGTTGGAGAGCTCATTGACTACCTGAGCCAGTTCGACGAGGACTGCCCCGTGATGCTCGACAACGACAACGGCTACACATACGGAAGCATCAGTTACAGCAGCTTCGGCGAAATCGAAGAGGAAGACGAGGAGGACGAATAAGAATGAAAAGCTGGAAAATCTGCTGGGTAAGCA
>JAEDIV010000018.1 GCA_016296675.1 Clostridia bacterium | reverse complement strand
GAGAGGAAGTTATCTCCCTCTCCATACCTCTCCCGGAGGTTTGTTGATGATCTGGATCGCAGGCAATCATTAATCGCCTGCGATTTTTATTTTTTTCTTTTCCTTTTCATATATACAGGCCGCATATTTTCGAATATTTGCATGCTTTCGGCGGCTTTTAAGCGAATCTTATGCAATTCAATCGCAAATTTCTTGTTTTTCAGGGCAATTTTGCATTTTTTGGTAGACGCAAACGCCAAATTGTGCTATACTAACAGGAATTTCATATCTGTCCGTTTTCTCCGCTTGACAGAGAGCCGGGATTGTTGTATAATTCATGATAATTTAGTTTGCTAAAGCGATAAATTGTTAAAGCGAATCTGGAGGATTTCAGACATGCGGGAAGAAGCGTTGATTGCAAATCTCAGAAATTTATACGAAGGCGCTGGCTTTCGCGCGTACAGGATGCGCAAATTTGAGGAATACAGCCTGTATCTTGAAAACAGGGATTTCCTCTTAAGCGACTTTGTCATCACATTTTCGGATATGTCGGGCCGTCTTCTGGCGCTCAAGCCGGACGTGACTTTGTCCATCGTCAAGGGCAGCCGCGCGACCAAGGACGCGGGCGAAAAGGTATATTACCTTGAAAACGTATACCGGCTCGATGAGCGCACGCATGAATACCGGGAAATCCGGCAGATGGGTCTTGAAGCGTTGGGCGATATTGACGAAGTACAGACGCTGGAAATATTGATGCTGGCGCTGAAAACGCTTGAAAACATCAACGAAAAAAGCGTGATGGACATTTCGCACATGGGCTGCATAAAGCCGTTTCTTTCAAGTACCGACAAAAAAGCGCAAAGGGAAATCATGAATGCGCTCAGATTTAAAAGCGCAAGCGCACTTACGTCCGCGATGGAAAACACGTCCCTATCTGAATCTTGCAGGCATGCACTCTACGCCCTGTGCACGATCAGCGGCGATTTTGAAAACGGGATCAGCGCCCTTGAAGCGCTGTCGGATGATCCGGAATACCAAAAAGCGGTTTTGGAAATGCGCGTGATTTTCGAAGGGCTGAAAGCCATGGGCTTTGAAAAGCGCGTGCGGCTGGATTTTTCCATTGTCAATGATCTGAGATACTATACCGGCGTTGTATTTCAGGGCTATATCCCGTCCGCCCACCGCGCGGTTTTGTCCGGCGGCCGCTACGACGGCCTTTCGCAGAAATTCCTGCGCGGCGTAGGCGCGCTGGGATTTGCGCTTTACTTAAACGACCTTGAAAACGAAATGACGCCCGCGTCACACGCAGACGCGCTCATTCTCTATCATGAAGGCGCCGACGCGTGCGAGGTAATGAAAAAGGCTGCTGAACTTCGAAACAAAGGCCTTTCGGTGCGCACCGAAAAAAAGGGCGCGCCTTCGGACAAATATTCGATCGTTGTGGAGGTGTAAGAAACATGCTGAATATTGCGCTTCCCAAAGGAAGACTGGGCGAAAGCGTATTGGAGAAATTCGCGCGCGCAGGATACGTGTTTCGAAAGCTTGAATCCGGCGACAGAAGGCTGGTCATTCCTTCTGTCAGCGGAAATGCCAGCTTTTTCCTTGTAAAGCCCTCCGATGTTCCTGTATATGTGGAATACGGCGTAGCCGATGTCGGCGTTGCCGGCCGCGACGTACTGATGGAAAGCGGCGCGGACGTGTATGAGCTGATCGACCTTAAAATCGGAAAATGCCGCATCGCCGTTGCAGGCAGAAAGGATTTTTCGGATGATACCGACCGGCTCCTTCGCGTAGCGACCAAGTTTCCGAACGTCGCCAAGCGCTATTTTGCCTCCCGAAACCGCGACATAGAAGTCATTCCCCTGCACGGATCGATTGAAATCGCGCCGGTGCTCGGGCTTACCGATGTAATCGTGGATATCGTGGAAACCGGAAAAACTCTGAGGGAAAACGGCCTTGACGTGCTTTTTGACATTGCAGATGTGAGCGCAAGGCTCATCGCCAACAAGCCCGCCAGCAAATTCAAGGCAGATGAAGTAAACGCGCTGGTTACGGCGCTTACGGAGGATATGAAAGATGCTTAAAATCGTTTATGGCGCGCCGAAAATGAACGCCGGGCGCGATGTTCAGGATACAAGCAAATACGAGGAAATCGTAAAGGATATCATTAAGGACGTTCGCGTAAACGGCGACGAGGCGCTTTTAAAATACGCCAGAAAATTCGACTGCGAAACGCTTGAAAGCCTCAAGGTCACGCAGGCGGAAATTGACGAAGCGGTAGGTATGATGGATGAAGGCTTCATGGCGATTTTGAAGGAAGCCAAGGAAAACATCGAAAACTACCACAAAAATCAAAAGCGCGACGGTTTTTCCATGACTTTGGAAAACGGCGTTAAGATGGGCCAGGTAATCCTGCCCCTTAATAGCGTCGGCGCATATGTGCCCGGCGGCACGGCTGCCTATCCTTCCAGCGTCTTTATGAACCTGATCCCCGCCAGAATCGCGGGCGTCAAGCGCATTGTTCTGACCACCCCTGCAGGCAGGGACGGAAAAGTTCCTGCGCCTCTTATCGCGGCAGCCAATCTTTGCGGCGTAAACGAAATCTATAAAACCGGCGGCGCGCAGGCCGTTGCCGCGCTCGCTTTCGGAACGGACACCATCCCGCGCGTGGACAAGGTTGTCGGCCCCGGAAACATCTATGTGACCCTCGCCAAAAAGCAATTGTTCGGCACCATCGGCATTGACATGACAGCAGGCCCCAGCGAAATTCTGATTCTGGCGGATGAAAAATCCAACCCCGCGTTCGTTGCGGCGGATCTGCTTTCCCAGGCCGAGCACGACAAACTCGCAAGCGCAATCCTGGTGACAAATTCCCTGTCTCTGGCAGAAAAAGTCAATATTGAGCTTGAAAAGCAGCTTGAAACGCTTCCGAGAAACGAAATCGCAAAAGCCAGCCTTCTTGCAAACGGATGCGCCTATATCGTAAAGGACATGGACGAGGCGGTTGAGGCGGCCAATCTGTGCGCGCCCGAGCACCTTGAAATCTGCGTCGACGAGCCGTTCCGATATCTTCCCAAAATCCGCGCAGCCGGCAGCATTTTTCTGGGCCGCTACACGCCCGAGCCTCTCGCCGATTACATGGCAGGCCCGAATCACGTATTGCCCACCAGCGGAAGCGCAAGATTCTTCTCGCCCCTGTCCGTGGATGATTTCGTGAAAAAGTCCTCCTATCTCTATTACACTGAGGAAGCAACCAAGGCAATCTCAGGAAAAGTTGCGGCTTTTGCAAGGAGTGAGGGGCTCGAAGCGCACGCAAGAAGCGCGCTCATCCGCGCCGGGGAGGATTTTGAAAAATGAGCCGTTTTCTCAATTCCGCGCTTGACGCACTTACGCCCTACACCCCCGGCGAACAGCCGCAGGGCGGAACATTTATAAAGCTCAACACCAACGAATCTCCTTACCCGCCGTCAGACGGCGTATTAAACATCCTTGGCCGGGCGGAAGCGGAAAAACTCAATCTGTATTCCGATCCGACGCTGAACCCCGTGACGACCTCTCTTGCAAAGCGCTTTGGCGTTGAAAGCAAAAACGTCTACGCCGGAAACGGCAGCGACGAAGTGCTGGCCATCGCAATGTATGCCTTCGGCGAAAAGGGGTTTTCCTTTCCCGACATCACCTACGGGTTTTACAGCGTAATTGCGGATTTTTTCAGGATCGGCTGCACGCGTCCGAAGCTTAAGGATGATTTTACCATTGACATTTCGTATTACATGAAAAACGACCGCGCCGTCATCATCGCAAATCCCAACGCGCCGACCGGCATTTTCCTTCCGCTTTCGGAGATTGAGAAAATCCTTTCAGCAAATCCGGATCATGTGGTCATCGTGGATGAAGCATATGTGGAATTCGGCGGCGAAAGCGCAGCAAGTCTTGTTTCAAAATACGAAAATCTGCTCGTCGTAGGCACATTTTCAAAAGCGTGGAACCTTGCGGGCGCAAGACTCGGCTATGCCGTGGGCAGCAGTGAACTGATTTCGGATCTCAACCGCCTGCGCTGCTCCTTCCACCCGTACAACATCAACCGCCTGACCCTTCTTGCAGGACAAAAAGCAGTCGAAGAAGAACAGTATTATATCGAATGCAGAAAAAAAATCATTTTTACCCGTACGCGCGTGCAGGCGGAGCTTGAATCCCTGGGCTTTACGTGCACGCCGTCCATGGCCAATTTCATCTTTGCGCGTCCCCCGATGGGCGATGCGGAGAGGATCTATAAAGCCCTGTACGACAAAAAGGTGCTTGTCCGCTATTTTGCGGGTGGACGCACGAAGGAATACCTCAGAATCAGCGTCGGCAGCGACGAACAGATGGACAAATTCTTGGATGCGCTGAAAAGCATCCTGTAAGGAGTTGAACACCGTGCGAAAAGCAAGCGTCACGCGCAAGACCACGGAAACCGATATTGAGCTTACCATCAATCTGGACGGAACCGGAAAAAGCGAAATCGATACCGGCTGCGGCTTTTTAAACCACATGCTGACCCTTTTTTCCGCGCATTCCAGGTTCGACCTGACCGTCAAATGCAAAGGCGACATGGACGTGGACGCGCATCACACGACGGAAGACATCGCCATCGCGCTGGGTCAGGCGATGAAGGAGGCGGCGGGCGACGGACGCGGCATTCAAAGATACGGAAATATCTGTCTGCCCATGGATGACGCGCTCATTCTCTGCGCCACCGATTTCGGCGCGAGAGCCTATCTCAACTATGAAATCGACGGCCTTAAGGACAAGGTCGGCGATTTCGATACGGAGCTGGGCGAGGAGTTTATGCGCGCTTTCTGCATGAACGCGAAAATCACCATGCACTTAAAGCGCATTTCCGGCTACAACACCCATCACATTTTAGAGGGCGCATTCAAGGCTGCGGCGAGATCGCTTCGGATGTCCCTGAAAATCGACGAGGAAACCAGAAACGAAATGCCCAGCACCAAGGGGATTTTATCATGATCGCAATTGTAGATTACGGCGCAGGCAATCTTCATTCCATTTCGGGCGCAATGAAAACGCTGACGGAAGATGTGACCGTCACAAGCGATAAAAATATACTTGCAAAGGCCGCCGGCATCATCCTTCCCGGCGTCGGCGCGTTCGGGGACGCAGCCGACAGGCTCAGGGAAACCGGGCTCGGCGATGCCGTCACTGCGCGCGCCAAGGCGGGCGTTCCGCTTCTTGGCGTATGCCTTGGCATGCAGCTTTTGTTTGAAAAAAGCTTTGAATACGGCGTACATTCAGGGCTTGGCCTTTTGAAGGGCGAAATTGCGCCGATGGCCTGTGACCTTAAAGAAAAGGTCAAGGTTCCGCACATGGGCTGGAACGCGCTTGACATCCAAAAGGAATGCACGCTGACCAGATATATTCAAAACGGAGACTATGTCTATTACGTCCATTCGTTCTACGCAAAGGGCATTGATTCCTTAAACGCCCGGAGCGAATACGGAAATCTTCTGATTCCCGGCATGGTCTCAAAAGGCAATGTCTTCGGCTGCCAGTTCCATCCGGAAAAAAGCGGAGGCGTGGGGCTGAACATCTTAAAGGCGTTTTGGGAGGTGACGGAACATGCTTAAACTTTTTCCCGCCGTAGACGTTTTGGGCGGAAAAGCCGTCCGCCTCTATCAGGGCGACTATAACAAGGAAACCGTGTATGCCGCTCGTCCCCTGGATGCGGCAAAGCGCTTTTTTGACGAAGGCGGCGAATTTCTGCACGCGGTCGATTTGGACGGCGCGAAGGCCGGAAAGCCTGTAAACGACAAGGAAATCGGCGAGATGATCCGCTTTTCCGGCATGAAAACGGAAGTCGGCGGCGGCATCCGCACGGAAGACGACATCAAAAAATATCTGGATATGGGCGCTGCACGCGTAATCCTTGGCACGGCCGCGCTTGAGAACGTCGGTTTTCTTTCCGAAATGGCGCAGAAATACAAGGAAAAGATCTGCGTCGGCGTGGACGCGAAAGACGGCATGGTCGCAACGCGCGGCTGGCTGGACGTTTCAAACGTAGACGCATTCGAGTTTTTAAAATCCGTGCGCAATCTGGGCGTAAAAGGCGTTATCTATACAGACATTGCCAGAGACGGCGCGATGCAGGGCACGAATATGGAAGCGTACAAAAAGCTCAGAACCATCGAAGGCCTTGATATCGTAGCCTCCGGCGGCATCTGCCGATACGAGGAGCTTCTTACGCTCAATGATATGGGCATATACGGCGCGATCCTCGGAAAGGCGCTGTATACCGGCGCACTGAATCTGAAAAAGGCGCTTTCTGCGCTTTCGGAGGGCGTATGTTAGCAAAAAGAATCATTCCGTGTTTGGACGTCAGAAACGGACGCGTGGTAAAGGGCGTAAATTTCGAAGGCCTCAGGGACATAGACGACCCGGTAACGCTTGCCGAATACTACAACGAAGCCGGCGCGGACGAGCTCGTGTTTTACGACATCACCGCGTCCGCCGAGCACAGGGGCCTTTTTACAGACGTCATGAAGCGTGTGGCGGAAAAGGTATTTATTCCCTTAACCGTCGGCGGCGGCATATCCAGTTTAAACGACTTCGACCGGGTTCTTAAAAACGGCGCGGACAAGGTAAGCGTCAATTCCTCCGCGATCAGAAATCCCATGCTCATCAAGGAAGCCGCCCGCCATTACGGCGATCAGTGCGTGGTTCTGTCGATGGACGTCAAAAGGGTAAACGGCGTTTTCACCGTCTTCGGCCGCGGCGGCCGCGACCAGACGGAGATCAACGCGATCGAATGGGCGCAGCGAGGCCAGGAACTGGGCGCCGGCGAAATCGTGCTTAACAGCATGGACGCAGACGGCGTAAGAGGCGGATTCGACATTGAAATGCTGAACGCCGTTTGCGAAAAGGTTACGATTCCCGTCGTGGCAAGCGGCGGCGCAGGCAAAATGGAGCATTTTTCTGAACTTTTCAAGTTTGCCCCCGGCGCAGACGCAGGTCTTGCCGCCAGCATTTTCCACTCCAAAGAGGTTTCCATTTCCGATCTTAAGGAATTTCTGAACGCGGCAGGCGTTCCCGTAAGGAGGATACAGAAATGATTGATGTAAACGCGCTCAAATTTGATCAAAACGGCCTGATCCCGGCAATCTGCCAGGACAGACAGACCGGCGAAGTGCTGGTGCTTGCGTATATGAACAGGGAGAGTCTTGAAATCACGCTTGAAAAGAAGCTCGCCTGCTTCTATTCCCGTTCCCGCCAGAGCCTGTGGCTCAAAGGTGAAACCAGCGGTAATTATCTGCACGTAGATTCCGTCACCGCAGACTGCGATATGGATGCGCTCATTCTGAAGGTCGACCCCGACGGCCCGGCCTGCCACACCGGCGCCACGAGCTGCTTTTTCAACACCATCGTCGAGCCCGAAAAAGGCGACGACGAATTCACCATGGACGGCTTATACGAGCTTCTTCTTTCCCGAAAGGAGCTCATGCCCGAAGGCTCCTACACCACCTATCTTTTTCAGAAGGGCCTGGACAAGATCCTCAAAAAAGTGGGCGAAGAAACCACCGAAGTCATCGTCGGCGCAAAGAACAGCCGCGAAGAGACGGTGTATGAAATCGCCGATCTCGCTTATCATGTGATGGTTCTGATGGTCGAAATGGGCATCACTCCCGGCGACATCCGCGAGGAGCTCAAAGGAAGGCACGTCATCGACAAAAAAGTCAAGCAGGAAAAAATGAAATAATAAAAGACAAGCGCCTTATGCTTTTTTTCCACATAAGGCGCTTGTCTTTTTCATTTAAACCTTATCCATAAGGCTTTCGAATTTCAAGCCGTACCAGTGCGCCTGGGCGTCCTGATTGGTGATTTCAATGGCTCGCCCTGTAAAATCCTGGGCATATCGGACGGCAGAGAGGATGTCTTCTCCTCCCACGAGCTTTGCGCACAGTACGCTTGCAAACACGTCTCCGCAGCCGTGCAGGCGGCGGTTGGTGGCGGGAAGGTATTGTTCATAGAGGAGACAGCCATTTTGGTCAATGACCACGTCTCCCACTTTATCATCCGTCGGATGAACGCCGGTAATCACGATGTGCTTTGCGCCGATATCGGAAAGGCGTTTATATAAATCGCTGCTTTCCGCCTTTGTGAGGACGCTCTTGTATTCGCCTCCCGTCATCAGCATGGCTTCGGTGAGATTGGGCGTAATGACGTCGGCATTTTGACAAAGCGCGCGCATCTTGCCCGGAAAATCGCGCTCAAATCCGGAATACATATATCCGTTGTCGCCCATCACGGGATCGACCAGAATCATCGCGCCGCGCATAGAATGCATCTTTATGATCTCTTCCGCCACGCTCAATTGGTTTTCAAGCATATATCCTGTGTAGATGCAGTCGAATTTCAGCTGAAAGCTTTCCCAGTGGGCGACGATTTTTTTCATCTCATCCGTAAGATCCAGCCGCGTAGGCTTTGAAAAATCGCCGGTGTGCGTGGACAAAAGCACGGTCGGCAGCGGAACCGCCTCAATGCCGAAGCGCGACAAAATGGGGAGCGTTACCGTAAGCGAGCATTTTCCAAAGCAGGAAATATCATTTACCGCCATCACGCGTTTGATGGGCTGCTGGGTTAAAGACATGTGCGTTTCTTCCCTTTCCGGTTTACTTGTTCAAAAGCACTTCTTTGTTGGTTCCGTAGAAAATATCGGGCCGGTTTGCAATCTGCTGTAAAAAACGCTCAAACGCATCCCATGTATTTCCGATGTCAAACTCGTACGCATGACCCCAGATATAAAAAACCGCAGGCGTTTTCGCGTCCAAACTGAGAAATTCGTCCGCAAGGCGCTCCATCTCATTCCATTCCTTATGATGGTACACGGTGGGCTTGAACACGAAAAGATCGGACTGCTTTTCAAAACTGTAGTTTGAAATGATGGTGCGGGCATATTGAATGCCCGTCTTTTCCCTGACCAGATTTGCAACGCGCGCGTCGTGGTTTTGTCCGCCGCCGGGATAGGCCATGCCGACAACTTCATATCCTGCAATTTCTGAAAGCGCAAGGCGATCCTCTTCCACCTGGCGGACGACTTCCTCATCCGAAAGCGCGGGCAGCATCGGATGGGTCAGCGTATGCGCGGCGATTTCATGGCCTTCGTAGATTTTTCTGACTTCCACTGCACGGGGCTTTACATGGGCAACCGTCACATCCTCCCTCACAAGCGAACCCGGCATGCCCAGATATCCGCTGTTCAGGTTGAACGTGCATTTCATGCCGTATTTATTGAAAAGCGAAATCAGCCGCTGATCCTGCGTAACGCCGTCGTCATAGCTGAATGTAATGGCTTTCATTTTTCCGTTAAACATCCGCGCACCCTCCGTATTCAAACAAAATACAGGAAAGGGTCGCCTTTCGGCGGCCCTTGTTTTTTTGATCAGGCCATCATGTCGGCGTATTCGGCAGTGTATTCCACGCCGTAATCGCTGAGCCACTGTCTCAAAAGCGCATCCTGCTCTTTGGCAACGCAATAGGCTTCCACTTCGCTCTTAATGGCATCCGTAAACTCAACCGCGCCGCCGGGGATGTCTCTTAGGTAATAAAGGATGTGTACGCCGTAGCTGGTGACAACGGGATCGGAAACATCGCCGACCTTCTGCATTTTCTCAGAAAACGCGCCGTCGGTGAATTCCTGCATGAACACGACCGTGTCCTTATGAACGGAATAGCCGTTTACAAGGTTCTCGCCGCTCATACCGGGATCGGTATTGTACTCGGCGATCAGGCTTTCAAAGCTTTCGCCGGCCTCGATCTTTCCGTAAATCTCATCCAGCTTGTCCTTGCAGCTTGCAATAACCGCTGCCCTGGCGTCTTCGACCGCTTCCGATTCGGTGGCTTGTGCTGCTGCTGCGTAGGCGGCAAGCGCATCGGCGTCGGCGTCAATCAGGATATGGGTAATGCCGCGGTAGCCTTCAGGCATGTAGTAGGAGACATAGTTGTGGTAATTGGTGGCGTATTCATACACCATGACATTGCTCTCAAACATCTGTCTGTCGCTTTCGACAAAGCCTTCGAAGGTTTGAGCGATTTTTTCCTCGGGGATTTCAAAGGTAAAGGTGTTGAAATGCTCGGCAAACGCTTCTCCGATTACATAGCTTTCCTTGTATTCCTGAAGAGAAAAGCCTGCTTCTTCATACGCGCCCTCTACCATATCATACAGAACCGTGAAATCTTCTTCGGAAAGGTCTGTCCCGTAATAATAAGCGATGTAGCTTTTGATTTCCTGAACATAGCGCTCTTCCGCTTCCGCATACAGCGCCTGGATTCTTTCTTCTCCAAGAAGATTTTCTGCGCCCAGCTCGCTGACAACCACTTTCGGAAGGGCATTATAGATAAGCAGATAATCAAGCGCGGAAGCATAGTCCGTTTCCGAAGTGATCAGGCCCTCGGAATACATCGACTGGGCATAAGAAATAACATCCTGAAGGCGGATTTCATGTTCGCGCAGGCGCGCAACAACGGGATTTTCGTCCGCATTTTCCTGATTTGCGGCCTCTTCCATGCTCTCGGCGGGCGTAGAAATATCCTCTGCAAAAGCACAGGCAAACATCATGCCGAAGACAAGCATCCATGCAAGGATCATTTTTATGGTTTTCATACGGTATCGCCCCTTTTATAAAACAGATCTTATGGAATCATACCACAAATTCGAAAAACCATCAAGCTAAACCTATGCTCTTACCGAAAAATTCATGGATTCAGCGAAAAAACGCCATATCAGTCAGACGGATGTTTCCTTCCGGTCGGAATCCGGGCGGACAAGACGCTGGTACAATCTGAAAAGATTGGCAAAATCCATCGTCACGGCTGCATGTCCGTCAATCGCGTCCAGCCGCGCGCCGCCGTCCGATCCGTCCATCCGGATGTCCATTTTCGCCGCCAGCTCAAAAAGCGCAAACACCTCCGATTCATTGAGGCGCGCATTGTCATTGGTCATCGAGACCGCCTCCATGATGTCCGCGGAAAACTTCGCCACGCGAACGTCGAGGCACGAAATCCGCCTTTGAATCTCGGAAGAAGAAAGAAGCTTCCCCATTCTCCTTCTTGCATCCAAGCGTATATTACCGGCCATCTTCCGTCCCTCCCAACCGCATCAGAAAAATTCTGCCGTGCCGCCAGAGAACCGCACATTCATCCTGATACTGGCGGCGAATGGCCATCATCAGTCCGTTGTACGCACGCCTGGGCGTGTCCGCATCCTCAAGGGTCACTTCGGCATACTGATAGCCCGAATTCAGAAATTCTTCCACCATGAGACTTCGGCCTGCCTTTTTCCTGAGTTCACTTTTTCCGGGGATATCCGTTACTTTGATCAGCATTTTGCGATCACTCCTTTCACAATATATCTATATGAGTGATGCTATTTATATATACCATATCAGACAAAATTTTTTTATTTTTCGGAATTTCCCCGGGAATCGCGCGTATGTCACCTTTTTTGACAACTTTTTTCAAATAGGATTTCTATTACCATAAGCAAAATAAAACGACCACAGGCGTATATTTGAACGCCTGCGGCCATGGTTTTTCAAAAAAAATCAGAGTTTTACAGGAAGAACGCCGGTAAAGGTCTGCGCCTTTACGCATTCGATAAACGCCTTGACGGAAAGATTTGTGTATTCATACGCCGCGACCAGAAGATCGCATTTTTTAACGCATCCCGCGTCATACGGCGCGCCCAGAAGCACGACGACAAGGGGCTTTTGCGCTTTCTCAAGCGCCCTCAAAGTCGCCTTCTGACCGTCGCGGAAACGCGCATTGTAAAGGCCCAGGACAATCACGTCGCTGTCGCCCTCTGCAATTTCGGAAATCTTATTTTCGTCAAACTCGTTGATCGGAAGATCGACCGCCGATCCGCCGAAGGCTTTTGCGCATGTTTTCGCAAAGGAGAGCGGGGCGCCCTTATCCTCCTCGGCATTGTTCAAAGAAAAGGAACACGGCGCGCAGAACACGGGTCTGACTGCGTTTTTCAAAAGCGCAAGCCCGTCTTTCTTTCCGATCACCGTCATCGAATCCATCGCTGCCTTGAGATGCGTATCGATTTTTTCCCTGTCGTAAGCCAGGGCTTTTGCTTTTTCCATCGACAACTCAGGCGCGCCGGAAAAGCCGTATTTTTCCTTGAGCGCAAGGATTCGCGCAACGGACAAATCAATTCTTTCTTCCGAAATTCTGCCCGTCTCGACCGCGTTTTCAATCGCCATCACGACTTCCTCGGCGGCCTCATACGTATGCGAAACCGTCATAAGGTCGCATCCGGCTTCGATCGCCATAACCGCCGCTTCGCCGCTTCCGTAAAGCGCCTTGACCGCCTGCATTTCCATGCAGTCCGTAACGGCAACGCCGCAAAAGCCCATGCGGTTTCTCAGAAGATCCGTCAAAAACGCTTTGGAAAGCGTTGCAGGGCGTTCGCTGTCCACATCCGTAAACAGGACATGCGCGCTCATGACGGAATCCGCGCCGGCCTTGAACGCATCCCTGAACGGCTTCCACTCGGTGTCTTCAAGCGTTTCCCGCTTGGTATCGTTGACGGGAAGCGTCAGGTGCGAATCGCTTTTCACATTGCCGTGTCCCGGAAAATGCTTGACCGTCGCAATCAGGCCGCCGTCGGCAATGCCGCGCATCATTTCGCGTCCGATTCTTGAAACCGTATCGGGGTCATCCGAATAGGCGCGCGAGCCAATGATGGGATTCAAAGGCTCAATATTCACGTCCAAAACCGGGGAAGCAGTCGTGGTAAAGCCCATTGCCCTTAAAATCTCAGCGCTGTTTTTGCCGCATTCATAGGCATATTTTCCGCCTGACGCGCCCAGCGCCATCGCGCCCGGAAACAGCGCCGCGCCGTCCACAATGCGCGAAACCGCACCGCCTTCCTGGTCGATGGAAATAAACGGCTGTATGCCGCACTGTTCAAAAACAAGCGTCTTAAGCGCATGATTGAGGCGCGTGATCTGCTCGGCTGATTCGATGTTCCTGGCAAAAATGAAGAAATTCCCGATGCCCAGCTCTTTTACAAGCCTTGTCGCCTGTTCGTCCACAAAGGGCGAAGGAAAGCCCGCCGATATCATCTGACCGATTTTGCGTCTGAGTTTCATATCCATAAGGCACATCCTCCTCTACGCTTCAAGGCAGGTATACAGAATGTTTCGAATGCGCGGATGAACAAAAGGCTCCAGGCTGTTTCGCATGTGCTCCGCAAAATACACGCTCATTTCCCGCTCAGGATCAATCAGCACATAGGCGCCTGCCGCGCCGCCCCAGCCGAACTCTCCGACGGGCGAAAGCGACCCGCGGGTTCTGTCCACCATCGTGCGCACGCCCAGACCGTAGCCGTAGCCGCTCATCTGAATCCAGTTGAAATCCTTCATCTGCGTGTCGTTTAAGTGATTTGAGCGCATAAGCTCGATCGAGGCTCTGGAGAGAATCCTTTCCCCCGTCATTCCGACGCCGCCCATGGCCAGCATGTCGGCAAAGCGGATATAATCGTCCACCGTCGTGATCAGCCCTGCGCCGCCGCTGTCATACTCGGATCCAAGAACAAAAGGATTCAGCGTGCCGATGGGGTTTACGCCCTTTTCATTCTCATTCAAATACTGCATGGCCAGCCTGCTTTTGAGCGCATCCGACAGATGCATGGCGCTGGATTTCATTTCAAGAGGCTCAAACAGCGTCTTTTTCATATAGGTTTCAAATTTCATGCCGCTGATTACCTCAATAAGGCCGCCCAGGACGTCATGACAAAGACTGTACTGCCATCTTTCCCCCGGATCAAAGCTCAAAGGCGATTTTGCAATTGCGCGCATGATCTCACGCGTAGGCGCTTTTCCGTTTGTGTTTGACACAACTTCAGAAATTTCCTTGGTCGTAAGATTATAGTCAAGACCGGCCGTCATGGTAAAAAGATCGCGGAAGGTGATATCCCGTTTGGCAGGCCTTACATTGATTTTTCCCGCAGGATCAATCACCGAAACCTTAATATCGGAAAACTCCGGGAGATATTCCCTGATCGGGTCGGTCATCAGAAAAGCGCCTTTTTCAAACAGTGTCAGCGCGCAGACACAGGTTAAAAGCTTTGTGACGGAGTAACCGAAATAGGTTTCATTCCCTGTCATTTTCGTGCCCTTTTCCTTGTCGCTCATGCCCGCCATGTGCCTGAACACCGGCTTATGGCGGATATACACAGTAAGATCAACGCCGGGAATGATCCCTTCGACCAGCGAATCCAGGAAAACGCGCAGATTGGAAAAATCCATATAAAAAAATCCCTCCCGCAAGCAATTGGTATCCGTATAAAACAGTATACCACTTGCCCTGGAGGGATTCAATCGTTTTTTAATTTCTACAGCTTATCCGGCGTTGTCGGATTGTTGACGACGCCGAGCGCCACCAGTACAGGCAGCAATACGTCCAGAAACGAATTGATCGTCTCGTCCAAATCGATCCCTGCAAACTGCTTTAAACAAAACGCCGCAAGCGCGGCCAGGCTGGTCCAAAGCGCCCAGCTTTTCCATCTGCTCTGCATGTATTATGCAATCTCCTCTCTTTTATTGCGTTCGATTCCCGAAACGCCCATTTCATTCTCAATCCGGTCCAATCGGTTAATGATATGCCGGATCTCATTTCGTATTTCCGAAAGCGTTGCCGCCCGCTCATTGTCGCGCGCGCGATAAGCGGAAAATGCGCCCCACGCAGCGCAAAGCGTGGCAGCCGCCTGAAGCAGGGTGGACATATCCACAAAAAAGCACCTCCCTTCTTCGTTCATTTGCCCTTAAGCAAAAAAAGCGTATCAGGTAAGGTGCATATATTTCTACACGCCTTGAAAAGATTCTCTATCGGATCTGGCCGTCTCCGTAGATTCTGTATTGATAAGCGGTCATCGCTTCCAGTCCCATGGGGCCGCGCGCATGAAGCTTCTGGGTCGAAATGCCCATTTCGCATCCAAGGCCGAATTCTCCGCCGTCTGTAAAGCGCGTGGAAGCATTGACATAAACAGCCGCGCTGCCCGCGCCTTTCAAAAACTTCTCCGCCGTATCCGCATTTTCCGTTATGATGGATTCCGAATGGCCGGTCGAATGCGCGCGGATATGCCCAAGCGCATGTTCGCAGTCGTCCACGACGGATACCGCGAGAATATAGTCCAGAAACTCCGTATCAAAATCCTTTTCTTTGGCCTTGGTTCCGGGGATGATCGCCTGCGCCCGCTCATCCAGACGAAGCTCGACCGGATGGTTCCCTTCGCGGTGTACAACAAGCTCCTGATAAAGCATCGGAAGGAAGCTCTCGGCAACATCCTTGTGAACCAGTATGCTCTCCATGGCGTTGCATACGCTGGGTCTGCTCACCTTGGCGTTTACCGCGATTCTGATCGCTTTTTCAAGATCTGCATCCTTGTCCACATAAATATGGCAGATGCCCGTGCCCGTCTCAATGACCGGCACTGTTGCATTCTCAACGCAGGCACGGATCAGCCCTGCGCCGCCGCGGGGAATGAGCAGATCGACAAGCCCCCTTGCGCGCATGAGTTCATTTGCGCCTTCGCGGGTCACGTCCTCCACCTGAGAAACCATGTTCTCATCAAGCCCCGCTTCGAAAAGCGCGCGGCGGATGGACTTCACAATTGCACCCACGGACAGATAGGCTTCCTTGCCGCCGCGAAGCACGCACGCGTTTCCGCTCTTTAAGCACAAAACCGCAGCGTCCAGCGCGACATTCGGTCTGCTTTCAAAAATAATCGCAACAACGCCCATGGGCACCGAAATCTTTTGAATCTTCAGCCCGTTGGGGCGGACAGTTTCCGAAAGCACACGCCCGACGGGATCCGAAAGAAGGCAGACCTCCTTAACGCTTTCCGCCATGGCGTCAAGGCGCGCATCCGTAAGCGTAAGTCTGTCGATCATAACGCTTCCGACAACATCTTTTGCTTTCATGACATCCTTTTCGTTTTCCGAAAGGATTTCTTCTTTATCATTCAATAGCTGATCCGCAATTTTCAAAAGGACGCTGTTCTTTTCCTCTTCCGTAAGCATCGCTGCCTGAAACGATGCCGCCTTTGCATTTTTGAGAATTTCAATCGTCGTCATTTTATTTCTTCTCCTTGCCGTAAAAACGCGTGCCCGCATTTTTGCCTTCTGCAATATCGTAAAGAATCTCAGGCCGTTCGCTGTTTGCAATTACCATGTCCATGCCTGCATCCATCGCCATCTTCGCCGCCTTGAGCTTTGTGGCCATGCCTCCGGTACCCAGTTCGCTGCCTTTGCCTCCGGCAAGCGCATAGATTTCATCGGTCATCTCATAAACCGCATGGATGATCTTTGCGTCCTTGTTCTGACGGGGATCAGAATCGAAAAGCCCGTCGATATCGCTTAAAAGAACGAGCAGATCCGCATGAATCGCCACGGCGACAATGGCGGAGAGGGAATCATTTTCTCCGATCATGATGATTTCATCCGTGGCAACGGTATCGTTTTCATTCAGAATCGGAAGCGCGCCCAGCTCCAGAAGTCTTTGCATTGTGTTTTCAAAATGCGCGCAGCGGACAGGAGACAATACGTCTTCGCCCGTAATCAGCACCTGCGCAACCGTGTGGTTGTATTGGGTAAACAGGCGGTCATACGTATACATGAGCTCGCACTGGCCGACCGCTGCCGCCGCCTGCTTGGTGGGCATATCCGTGGGCCTTCCGGGCAGAGACAGCTTTCCAACGCCCATGCCGATCGCGCCGGAAGAGACCAGAATAATCTCGTGGCCGGCATTTTTCAGGTCGGATAAGACCTTGCACATTTCTTCCATTCTTCTTATGTTGAGCCGCCCCGTCTGATGCGCGATGGACGAAGTGCCGATCTTGATAACAATACGCATAATAAGCCCCCTATAAACGGTATGGTATGATTATACCGTCTATAGGGGCACATGTAAATGATTTTTTTAATTCATTACTATTCAATTTCAGGCAAAGAATTCCGCATTACAGCTTAAAAACCAGCGGATTTTGATTCGATTGTTTTTCATTAATTGCATTTTCAACATTTTTGACCTGTGTCCGGTACCGTCTGGCAATGGTCCACGGCGTATCCTCCTCCCTGGGCCACACGATCATCACGCCCTTTCTCCTTTCGTTTGCTCCCTGCGCGAAAACATTCTCCGCATATGCGCTTACTCCGCTTATGCGCTTATCGCACGTCATAACCAGCATGCACTTGATTTCGATCCTGTCGGACATGAGCGCGTTTCCCTCAGGCGAAACGGCGGAAACGGAAATCTGCTGATTGGGATCCAGCGCGCAGGCCGCCACAATTTCAAACGGAAGATCCTGATTTTCGCTCATCAGTTTTTCACCGTTTGCCGTCATATAGACCACCTGCGCATTCACAATGCCGGTGATGGTCGTGCGCGCGCCGTCGACGATCACTTCTCCTACATTTGCCCTCGTCTTGACCGCGCATACATCTCCGACGCTTACGGATGCGTCCTTCAAAAGCACCGACGCGCGAAACGGCTCGTTCATCGAAATGCGCGAAACACCCAGACACATCTCCGTTTCCTTCCTTTCGCAGATCACCTCCGTATCGCCCGTTGAGAATGCGTCTGTAAGCGCCTTAACATGGTCCTCTCCCATCGCGCATGCGCGGATGTCGATCTCCGCCTCCATAAGAAGAGACGCATCCTCTCCCATAACCGCCTGATTGACGTTTGTTTTCACATTGGCAACAGACGCATTCAGATATACATTTTCCGTCAGCCACTCGGGCATCTCCATAAACCTGTCAAGCGGCAGCCGGTAGCGGACCAGCTGCACCGGCTTTTCGTCAAGCCCCGTGCTGATCACGGTTTCTACAAGAACATTGCCGCTCACACGGATGCCGCCCGGCTCCTTCTGATGATCCAGCTGGGAGACCGTCGCCCATTCCATGAGCGCATATCTCGCATCCAGCGCCGCCGGCAGCGAAACCGTCTGCGAAAGGACCTGGGTGCCCGCGCTTTCTGCCGCCAGCTTCACAGAACGGATTTGTTCATAGATGGTTTCAAGCTCCTCTCCGTTCTGAACGCCGACAATCACATTGACCGGTAAAAGCGACGTGACGCAGGCAGATAAAGTCAGATAAACGTCAAACACCATATGGCCGTTTTCATATTTCGCACGAACCTCGTCCGCCTCCGAAAACACCCTCGCCGTCATCCCGCTCAAGACGCCCTTGATATCAAATGCGCAGGAGATGGGACAAGTGGCGTTTGCCGCGCGCGCGCCTTTTTCGCTGCCGACCTTATATGCCGCCTGACATACCGCCTCTCCTTCCGCAATCACACGGTCCGTCTGAACCTGAACAGATGTGATGCGTACGCGGCAGTCGGACAAAAGCACGTCCACGTTTTCCCGCCCTGCGCCCAGCACCATTGCCTCCGCTCGCAGATGCGTCTGCACTTTTTCGGATTCATATTGCCTTTCGGCTTCTATCGCCTGTCTTGTGAGCGTGAAATTCATCTTGCATCCCCCCTGTTTTTTCACATCCATCCTATGCGCAGTTTCCCTGATGCATGCGCAATTGTTCCAAGACAGTTATAAATCCATGAATCCAAACACACTGTTCTTGACACAGGCAGCACAAAAAGGGTATAATACCGCATATTGTTCAAGAAGGAGATTTTCATGAATTTCAAAAGGCTTCTTTCCATTATCATGACGCTATTTATGCTGGTTCCGTTTATTGCATATTCAGAGGAGCCGGAAGAAATTTTTGAGGTTCATTTCCTTTCTGTAGGCGACAACGACGGCATTCTCCTCAGAGCAGGCGATGAATGCGCCTTCATTGACTGCGGCAACTATACCGAAGGCCCGATCTGCGTCGATTATATGAAAAGTGTCGGCGTTACAAACCTGAAATACTACATCGGAACCCATGCCCACCGCGACCATATCGGCGGAGCGCCATATATCATAGCGTCGATCCCGACTGAAAGCCTGATCTATACGCACGAAATGACTTCCTTCGCCATTGACAGAATGGCAAAAACCGATGAACAGACAAAAGCGCTTGCGGCAATTACGCGCTATTCAATCAATTATTTGGACGAATTTACGCTCGGCAGCGCAATGCTCAGGTGCGTAGGCCCTAAATTCTATGCCAACATATTTCAATACAATAACACCACAGAAAATCACAATTCCCTGCTTCTGCATGTCGTATTCGGCGATATCAGTTTCTTCCTTACCGGCGACTCACCAAGCACTCAGATTCTCGATATGCACAAAAATCATCCCGAGGTTCTGAAAAGCAATGTCATAAAGGCATCTCACCACAGCGCCGGATTCTGGGAAAGTGTATATGAATTGATGGATACGCAGTATATGGTTTTCTCCACTTCCGAGATCGGCTTGCCGGGAGAAGTGCAGATGGCCCTTTCCACAAAATACTGCGACAACATTTTAATCACCGCCGACAACAGAAACGGAAATATCATCTTCAGAACCGACGGAAAAACGCTGTCGGTAGAAACGCAGTTTGACTACGATTACGATGCAGAGTAATCGGTTAAGCAGCATTGTTGGATTAAAGGAGGCACAAAAGAGTGTTCAAGTCCAAAGATAGAAGCAGCCCCTTGATCGGTTTTTACAATTATTCGGTCATCGTCACGTATCTTGGTCTTCTGACCGGCATCTACGGCATGAATCTTGCGCTGACGGGAAGAATCCGCGGCGCGATCATATGCCTGTTGGTATGCGGCCTTTGCGACATGATGGACGGCGCGATCGCACGCACCTGCAAGCGCACGCCGGAAGCCATGTGCTTTGGCATGCAGATCGACTCTCTGTGCGATATGGTATGCTTCGGCGTGTTCCCTGCCGTAATCGCCTTCGTGCTCGGGCCGGCCAACGGATTTACCATCGCCGCCTCCATGCTTTATACGCTGGCCGCAGTCATCCGCTTAAGCTACTTTAACGTCCAGGAAATCATGAAGGACGAAGACGCAGAAAAGCGCACGCATTACACGGGGCTTCCGGTGACGGCTTCTGCCCTTATTATGCCGCTCATCGCGCTTTTGTGCGCGCTTCCGAAGGCAAGCGCCTATGTATATCCCGCCTCGCTTTCAATTATGGGCGTATTGTTCGTCTCCCGCTTCCAGGTCAAAAAGCCCTACGGCCGCGCAATCGCGCTGATGGCGCTCATCGGCCTTATTATTCTGATCCTCATTATCATCCTGGGAGGCTCCATCCCGTGTACGAGATTCTTTACCAATGTAAATTAGGCAGATGCCTGGCAAGTCTGATTGCACGGCCCGGGATATCCCGGGCCGTTGGCTGCTTTATGGACATGCGCATCTCCAGCGCTTTTATAAAACCTTTTATCCGAAAAAACAAGATTGATATGCGCGAAGCGGCGCCGAAAAAATATGTTTCCTTCAACGACTTTTTCACCCGCCGCCTGCTTGACGGCGCACGCGTTTTTGACGAGAGGAACAATGTCCTCGCAAGCCCCTGCGACGGCCTTTTGACCGTGTACGAGGCAAGCGCCTCTGGCGTTTTCACCATAAAGGGATCGCCCTATACCATGGAGACGCTTCTTGACGACCGCTCGCTCGCTGAATCCTTTGAAGGCGGATATCTGTTTGTTTTCCGCCTGACCCCCTCACATTACCACAGATACGCCTTTCCCGATGCCGGCCGGATTCTTAAGACAGGCCGCATTCAGGGCATCTTCCACACAGTCCGGCCATACGCGCTTGAAAACATTCCCGTTTTCAAAACAAACACGCGCGAATATGCGTTGATGGAAACCGAAAACTTCGGACGCATGATCTATATGGAAGTCGGCGCCACCATGGTCGGAAGAATTCAAAACGACGTAACCAGCGGCACATTTCAGCGCGGACAGGAGAAAGGCCGGTTCGAATTCGGCGGATCGACCGTCATCCTCATAACCGAAAAAGGAAAATGCGCGCCGCTCGGCGAAATAATCAGTTGTACCCAAAATGGCCTTGAATACCCGATTCAAATGGGCAAGGCCGTAAGCGATTTGAATTGTCACGGAGAAAACGCATGAACTTTATAAAGAAAATCCTCGCTTTCATTCCGGAATATGCGAAAAAGCCTCTTCTTTTATTGCTGGCGTTCAATATGCTGGCATATTTCCTCCCCGCGTTCATACCCCTTGAACCGAAATATGACTTTACGCTTCCGATCGATCTGAAAATTCCTGCTCTTCCGGTATTTTCTTACATCTACATCCTTGCCTTCGCGTACTGGGTATTCAACTATATTCTCATCTGCCGCGCAGGAAAAACCACGTGTGTCCGCTTTGTGACAGCGGAAGCTATGGGAAAGGCAATCTGCTTTCTTTTCTTTATGCTTCTTCCCTGCACGTTTGCCCGGCCTTCCGCGGATACGCTTTCGGGGCCCGGCGCGTGGCTTTTAAAAATCGTCTATGCGCTTGATGAACCCACGCGGCTCTTTCCCTCCATCCACTGCTATGCCAGCTGGCTGTGCGTGCGCCCGTTGTTTTCAAAAGAGTTCCGGCTCATTCCTTCTTTCTATAAAGCATTCTCGCTTCTTTTTACCCTTTTGATCTGTGCATCCACGCTCTTTACACACCAGCATGTGATTGTGGACGTGTTTGCAGGCATACTGCTCGGTGAAATTGTGTGGTTCGTTTCAGGCGTTATATTCAATGACAAAACAAAGGATGTGGCCGGAAAGTGATCTGTACGCTGTGCCCGCGTTCATGCAATGTTGAGCGCGTGCAGGAAGAAGGAAGAGGCGTATGCGGCGCAGGCATGCTTCCGAAAATCGCGCGCGCCGCTCTTCATTTTGACGAAGAGCCCGTGATTTCCGCAAACGGCGGAAGCGGCGCGGTGTTTTTCTCCGGCTGCCAGTTGAAATGTGTATTCTGCCAGAATTACAGCATCAGTACGGAAGCCTTCGGAAAAACAGTTACGGTTTCGCGCCTTAAGGAAATCTACCGCGAGCTCATTGATCAGGGCGCAAAAAACATCAATCTCGTTTCTGCATCGCATTATGTGCCCGCCGTCATCGAATCCCTTTCCGAAAAGCTGCCCGTGCCCGTGATCTGGAATTCGAGCGGCTATGAAAAAACCGAAACCATCCGCCTTCTCAAGGATTCTGTCGACGTATATCTTCCCGATTTCAAATATGCGCTTTCTGATCCCGCCCGGCGCTATTCCCTGGCCGCGGATTATTTTGAATATGCTTCAGACGCAATTGCAGAAATGCTTCGCCAAACCGGGCCTGTTGTGCTCGATGAAAACGGCAACATTCAAAAGGGCGTCATCATCCGTCATCTGATCCTGCCCGGGCAGACGGAAAACTCAAAACGCGTGCTTGACTACATCGCGCGTCATTTTGAAGGCGCATGGGTCAGCCTGATGGCGCAGTATGTCCCGATGGGAAATGCGCACATGTACCCGGAGATCAACCGCCCGATTACACAGGAAGAATACGACGAAGTGGTTGATTACATGCTGGATCTCGGCCTTGAAGACGGATTTATTCAGGAGCTGGAATCGGCAGACAGCAAATACACGCCGAAATTTGACTTGACCGGCGTATAGGCACGGAGGCAGCTTACAAACATGGAGCTATTGTTCAGCCCGCTTTTCAGCGGTTCGAGCGGAAACGCGATATATGTGGGCGACGGCGAAAGCGGAATTCTGGTTGACGCAGGCGTTTCCTGCGCCCGCATCATCAAAGAGCTTGAAAATATCGGCGTAAAACCCGAAAGCCTCAATGCCATTTTAATCACGCACGAGCATACCGATCACACATCCGGCGCCGGAATCCTGTCCAGAAAATTTGACCTTCCCATATATGCAACCGAAGGAACATGGAACGGCATGCAGGACAAGGTCGGCGCGGTTCAGTCCAAAAACATTCGCCTCATCGATACCAGACAGGACTTCTATATCGGAAAAATCGGCGTCTGTCCCTTCTCCATTCCGCACGACGCATCCGATCCCTGCGGCTTCTCCTTTATATCCGGAAGCATCAAGGCGTCCATCGCCACCGACATCGGCTGCATCCGCGACGGCTGGATCAGCGCCGTATCGGACAGCGACATTCTGCTTCTGGAATCCAACTACAATGAAGACATGCTGAAAGCGGGAAAATATCCCTACGCGCTAAAAAAGCGCATCCTCGGCCGGACCGGTCACCTTTCAAACGACGATGCAGGCAAAGCCGCCGTACAGCTTGTCAATCGGAACGTCCGCACCATCATCCTGGGGCATCTGAGCAAGGAAAACAATTTTCCCCAGCTTGCCGAGCAAACGGTTCGCCTTGCGCTGAATGAAGCCGGATGCGAAATCGGGCGCGATGTGAATCTGTCCATCGCCCGAAGAGACGGGTTTTCCGGCCTGTTTGCCCTTGAAGACAACGTCTGATGAAGAAGGGGGGTCTCTGTTTTTGAACGTCAATTTCACTCTCCGCAATATGCCCCGCGATCCTGAAAAAGCAAAACCTTCCATTTTTGCCGCATCGGTGCTCTTTTTTATCGGCATGACGGGGCTGTATGTTCTGCCCTTTATCATGGCGCTGATTCAGCTTCTGTTCGGCTCCTTCATGATTTCGGAATTGACGGGCATTATCGAATCGATGTACTACATCGTATTCATCGTTCTTCCGATTTTTCTGTATGCTAAGCGTGACATGGCCTCCTGCGCGGACGTGATGCGCATAAATCCCATGTCCCTGAAAAGCGCGCTTTTGTGTGTCGCTGCTTCCCTGCTTTCAGTATATCTTACGCAGATTCTGACGCTCGTCTGGTCGGTCCTCATTGAGCTGTTCATAGGAACGCCGCCGGACACCGGCTTTGCCATTCCGACAACAGCCTCCTCCCTCGCTTCTTCCATCCTATTCATTGCGGTTCTGCCCGGCATCTCGGAAGAACTTCTGTTCCGCGGCGCAATCCTCGGCGCATGGGAAGAAAAGGGGTCCAAAAAGGCCATCGTGATATCCAGCGTCTGGTTTATGCTGATGCACGGAACGCTGATGGGCATGCCTGCCCAGCTTCTGTGCGGAATCATTCTTGGCATTATCGTCGTGTCCACCGATTCCCTCTTCGGCGGCATGATCTTCCACACTGTATACAATGCCGCAACGCTAATTCTGGCCTTCGTCTTAAACCAGCAGACCCAGCCAAGGATCGAAAGCACACAAACCATGTACGAATCCATCGGCGGCGTGCCCGGACTTCTTCAGCTGATTATGCCCGCCGCTGTCTTCACGCTCCTTCTGATTTTTGTCATCAAGGCCATTGACAGCGAGCGAATCAAGAAAAAGGGCTATATCTTCGGCTATCCGCCGGCTGAAAGGCGCGAATTCACCTTCGCCGAATATACGGTCATGGGCGCGGGCTTTTCCATCGTATTTATGAATTACCTGGAAGACCTTCTCGCGATAATGGGGTGGATCTGATGAACGCATGCGTACTGGCTGTCGGATCCCTTAAAGAAAAGTGGCAGAAAGACGGCGCAAATGAATATCTGAAACGGCTGACAAGATACGGAAAATATGAAGTGGCAGAAGTCCCTGATGAGCCCGAGCCTGCCAAGCCCTCCAAGGCGCTCAACGATATGGTAATGGAAAAGGAAGGGAAGGCGCTCCTTTCCCGCATAAAGCCAAATGACAAAGTCGTTGCCCTCTGTATAGACGGAAAACAGCTTTCGAGCGAAGAACTGGCCTCGGAAACCCTGAAATGGGAGCAGGATGGAAAGCGCGTCGTTTTCGTTATCGGCGGCTCTTTGGGCCTTTCAAAAGCGGTTACCGACCGCGCAGACTACAAGCTGTCCTTTTCCAAAATGACCTTTCCGCATCCCTTGATGCGCGTCATCCTGTTGGAGCAACTGTACCGCGCCGCGAGAATCAACGCCGGTGAACGATATCACAAATAAAAAAAAGGGGGCTGTTGCACAACAGCCCTCAGATCATCAACAAACCTCCGGGAGAGGTATGGAGAGGGAGCGCACTT
>JAEDIV010000146.1 GCA_016296675.1 Clostridia bacterium | reverse complement strand
TCCTTTTGGCAAAATTTCAGTACATGACGATTTTGAAAAGCACCTTGAAGAATTCAAGCACGCGCTTGCGCTTTGCAAAGTGCTGGGCTGCGACCGTATGCGCATGTTCTCCTTCTTCTATCCGAAGGATGAAGATCCCGCGCAGTACAGAGAGCTGGTCATCGACCGCCTTGAAAAAATGCTGGCTTTAGCTGAAGAAGCGGGCATCATTCTCTGCCACGAAAACGAAAAAGGCATTTACGGCGACACGGCCGCAAGATGCCTGGATCTGATCAATCACTTCGGCGGTCGCTTAAAGTGCATCTTTGACCCGGCCAACTTCATCCAGTGCGGCGAAAAGCCCATCGAAAACTTCGAAATCCTTAAGGACAAGATTTTCTACATGCACATCAAAGACGCCCTTCTGGACAGCGGCGCGGTTGTGCCCTCCGGCTGCGGCGACGGAAACGTTCAGGATATCTTAAAGGGCCTGAGCGGAAACGCGGACGACATGCTTCTGACGATCGAGCCGCATCTTCGCGTATTTTCCGGCCTTGAAAATCTTCAGGACGAAGAAGTCAAGCACAAGTATTCCTACCCCGACAGCCAGACCGCTTTTGCGGCCGCTGCCGACGCGCTTAAGAAGATTCTGGTAAACATCGGCTATAAGACGGAAAAAACAGGAGTGTGGACGAAAATGGATAAGGTAAGAGTCGGTATCATCGGTATTGGCAACATGGGTTCCGGACATGCAAAGAACCTGATCGCCGGTAAGGTAAACGACATGGTCCTGACCGCCGTTGCAGACGTTAAGGAAGAGCGCCGCAAGTGGGCAAACGAAAACCTCGAAGGCGTGAAAGTTTTCGCTACCGCTTCCGAGCTTATGGACAGCGGCCTTGTGGACGCAGTCATCATCGCTACCCCCCACTATGACCATCCCGGCCTCGTAAAGGAAGCGCTTTCCAAGGGCCTTCACGCCATGAGCGAAAAGCCCGCCGGCGTTTACACCAAAGCTGTAAGAGAACTCAATGAATATGCCGCAAAGTGCGACAAGATTTTCGCCATCATGTTCAACCAGCGCACCAACTGCGTATACAGAAAGATGAAGGAAATCGTAGACAGCGGCGAAATGGGCGCAATCCGCCGCACCAACTGGCTGATCACGGACTGGTTCCGTTCCCAGAGCTACTATGATTCCGGCGCATGGCGCGCCACCTGGGGCGGAGAAGGCGGCGGCGTTCTCCTCAATCAGTGCCCCCACAACCTGGACCTGTGGCAGTGGATCTGCGGCATGCCCAAAAAGGTCCGCGCCTTTACCCACAACGGCAAATGGCACGACATCGAAGTTGAAGACGACGTAACCGCATACGTTGAATATGAAAACGGCGCGACCGGCGTATTCATCACCACCACCTCCGACTGTCCCGGCACCAACCGCCTGGAGATCGACCTTGACGGCGGCCAGCTCATCTGCGACGGCAAGACCCTCATCAAGAAGAAGCTCTCCATGGACATCAACGAATTCCACAAGACCTACAAGGGCGGCTTCGGAAGCCCCGAAGTGGAAGTTGTCGAAGTGGAGACCGACGGCCTCAATCCCCAGCACGTGGGCGTTCTTCAGCAGTTCACCGACAAGATCCTCGGCCGCGGCGAGCTGGTTGCGGGCGGCGAAGAAGGCATCAACGGCCTGACCATCTCCAACGCCATGCATCTTTCCAGCTGGCTTAATGAGACCATCACTCTCCCCATCGACGAGGACAAGTTCTTGGAAGAGCTCAACAAGCGCCGCGCCACTTCCCGCTTAAAGACCGGTGAAGGCGTAACCCTCGACACCGAAGGCACCTACGGCAGCAAGAAGTAATTTTCAAAGGGGGAAACATATCATGATCCGCCTTGGCGTTTGCACCGACGTTAAAAACATAAACGAGCTGGCCGAAATCGGCTATGACTATCTGGAATACAATCTTGCAAAGCTTTACAGCCTGTCCGACGAAGAATACGAAGAAGTCGTGGCGCTTGTAGACGCGGCTCCCATTAAAGTGGAAGCCTGCAACTGTATGCTGCCGGGCGACATCAAGATCGTCGGCGAAGAAGTCAACGCGCAGGTCATCCATGACTATCTGGACAAGGCGTTTTCCCGCGCACAGAGAATCGGCGTAAAGATCGTCGTGTTCGGCTCCGGCGGATCCCGCCGTGTGCCTGATGGCTTTGACACCGGCGTTGCATGGCGTCAGATCGGCAACTATCTGCGCATGGTCGAGCGTCACGCGATGGAAAACGACATCACCGTCGTCATCGAGCCCTTAAGAGCCGGCGAGTGCAACATCATGAACTTTGTTTCCGAAGCCACACTCATGGCGTCCCTCATTCAGATGCCTCATATCGCAGTTCTGGCGGACACCTATCACATGGCGCTTGGAAGCGAGCCCCTGACTGCGCTCACCATGGCGGGCAGCCAGCTTAAGCATCTGCACACCGCCAACGCCATCGGTAGAAAATATCCCAAAGAGGGCGACGGCGAAAGATACGCCGAGATTTTTGAAACGCTCAAGGAAATGGGCTATGAAGGCCGCGTAAGCGTTGAGGGCGGCTGCGACGATTTCTCCGTCGATGCCCGCGATGCGTTCAAGGTTTTAAACGCCGCAAGAGCGTAAAGAAAAAAGTCCTTCCCGGGCGGGAAGCGCTTTCGCGCCTCCCGCCCGAGGTATGTCAGTAAAATTCCCCATCCCCACAAAAGGAGCATATCCATGGTTTTTTCCAGCAACGCATTTCTATTCTTCTTTTTACCGATTGTCTTGGCCCTTTATTATCTCGTTCGCAAAAACCGAACCGCCGCAAACGCGCTTCTGACCGTATTCAGCCTCCTGTTCTACGCCTGGGGCGAGCCTGCGTTTGTGGTCATCATGCTGGCCAGCATATTTTTAAACTGGCTATTTGCGCTTGGAATTGACAAATACCGCGCCAACGCTCACGCAGCAAAGACCCTTCTTGCCCTCAGCTGCATTATGAACGTGGGCCTTCTTGGCGTGTTCAAATATACAAGCTTTATTGTCACCAACATAAACAGGGCCTTTTCCGTAAACATTCCCGATCCTGCCCTTGCGCTGCCCATCGGTATTTCCTTTTTCACTTTCCAGGCGATGAGCTATGTCATCGACGTTTACCGTCAGAAGGGCGAAGTGCAGAAACGGTTTATGGGCGTATGCCTGTATATTTCCTTTTTCCCGCAATTGATTGCAGGCCCGATTGTAAGATATCAGACGATCGCGGACGAAATCAAAAACCGAAAAGAAACGCTGGATGATTTCTGCGCAGGCTTAAGAAGGTTCCTGGTCGGCTTTGCCAAAAAAGCGATTCTGGCCAACAATCTGGCGCTGGTGGTCGACAAGGTGTTCGCCTATCCTCAGGGCGAAGTTTCCGTCGTTCTCATGTGGTATGCGGCAATTGCGTATCTTATTCAGGTTTACTATGATTTTTCCGGCTACAGCGATATGGCAATCGGCCTTGGAAGAATGTTCGGCTTCCATTTCCTGGAGAATTTCGATTATCCCTTCCTGTCCAAATCCGTTGCGGAATTCTGGCGCAGATGGCATATCTCCTTGACCACCTGGTTCAGGGATTATGTGTTTTTCCCGCTGGGCGGAAGCCGGGTCAAAACCGGAAGGCTGATTTTCAACATGTTTGTCGTCTGGTCGCTGACGGGCCTGTGGCACGGAGCTGAGTGGACGTATCTGTTGTGGGGCATCGGCTTTTTCCTTGTACAGGTCATTGAAAGGCTTACCGGCATCGGAAAGCACATGGAGAAAAAGTGGTACGGCCATATCTACGCCATGTTCTTCGTGGTCGTTGTCACGGTTCTGATCCGCTCAGAAAGCGTTGTCCATGCGCTCAATCACTATAAGACCATGTTTTTCTTAAACGATGTTCCTGTCTGGAACACGCTGACCGGCATTTTCTTCTCCGAATACGGCCTCTTCTTTTTGATCTCCGTCATTGTTTCCCTGCCCGTAGGATCGTGGCTTGAAAAGAAGCTTCATGTGCCCAAAGCCGCGAGCGAAATCATCCGCTTTGCGGGGCTTATCGTCATTACCGTGATTGCTGTTTCCTACGTAATCGTCGGAAGCTACAATCCCTTTATCTATTTCAATTTCTAATGCTTAAAGCTGAGGACTTTGCCCTATGAGAAAATGGCTGAACCGCATTCTTGCACTCGTATTTATCCTCTTTATCTCAACCGTGTTTTTGGTCACCATGGCGGTAAAGGGACCGATGTATGCCTATGGTTTTTTCAAAAGCTATAAATATGATCTGAAAGAGGACGCGACCATCTTTGACAATCTGCGCGCGCGTATCTATAAGCTGGACTACAATACCCGCGAGAGGCTTTTTCTCAGAAACGAAATGCGCCTTCTGAACGCCCGCTTTCAGACGCTTATCGGCAAGGAAATCTTTGACGTCGGCGGAAAGGATACCATCCGCCTGACCAACGGCGCGTTCTACGACATGTTTACCCAAAAAGGCACCGAAGAAAAAATGTATGAGCTGATTGATTTTTCAAAAAAACTCAGGGAAGAAAAAAACATCCCCACTGCGTTTGCCTACTGCCACTGCGGCGTATATGAGGAAGATTTGCTGCCCGAAAAATATCGTCCGATGGACAGCAACAATTCCTTCGCCGATAAATTCACAAAGGAATTTGAACTGGCCGGCATCAGCGTAACCGACAGCCGGGCCGCCTACCGGCGGGCAAATCTTTCTCCGGATGACGCAGTCATGAATTCCGATATCCATTGGACGCACCGAATGGCGCTTGAAACCGCCTATGACGCGGTCAAAAATATGAACAGGGATCTTGGCCTTCAGCTGGATGAGGACGCGCTTTTGTTTGAGCGCTTTCATGATGAAGTGCATGAAGATTTGCTGCTCGGCGAAATCGGCACCCGTCTTGGAGAAGACCTTGTTTCCAAAGATGACATTCATGTTTTCTATCCCGAATATGACACGCATATCGATTTCCGATCTGAAAAGGATGAAGTTGTCAAAGAAAGAAGCGGAAGCTTTGAAGAAGTGATCATCGAGCGCGATAAGCTCCGCCTGACCGATGATAACGACTATTCCACCACTGCCTATTATGTCTACGGCGATTATCTTGCCACCATTCATACCGTCAATGAAAATGCGCCGGATACCAGGATTCTGGTTTTCAAGGACAGCTACGGAACGCCCGTCAGCGCGTTTTTGACGCTGGCTGCGCGCGAAGTAGTCGCCATCGACCTTCGTTCCACCACACTCAGCATGGAAGAAGTGGTAAACGAAGTCAATCCCGATGTTGTTGTTTTTGCATACAGTCAGCAGATGTTGCGTAAATTCGACTATGAAATTGCCGATTGAGGAGGCTTTGGGTCATGAGCCTTATTGATATTGTCCTTAAGCAATTCCCGGATATGCGCCTTCTTAAAAATGAACCGCTTTCCCGCCATACGACCTTCAAGGTCGGAGGCCCGGCGGATATTATGGCTTTTCCGCGGAATGAAGAGGAGCTTGCCTTTCTTTTCGGAGCTTCAAAGCAAGCCTCTCTTCCCGTAACCGTCATCGGAAACGGCAGCAATCTGATCGTCAGGGACGCCGGTATCCGCGGCCTTACGATCGCGCTGGGCGACGAGTTTTCGGGAATCGAAGTAAACGGAAACACGATCACCGCAAAAGCAGGCGAGCTTCTGTCAAAAATCGCGCGAACCGCCTATAATCATGCGCTCACCGGCCTCGAATTTGCCTCCGGCATTCCCGGAAGCCTCGGCGGCGGCATGGCGATGAACGCCGGCGCATACGGCGGACAGCTTTCCGATGTATGTGTAAGCGCGCGCGTGCTCGATCCCGAAACAGGCGTAATTACAGAATACGAAGCAAATGATCTCTCCCTCGGCTACCGAAGCAGCATGCCCCTTGAAACCGGAAAAATCGTGACCGAAGCCAAATTCATGCTCAAAACGGGCGATAAGGAACAGATTCTGAAAACCATGGAGGATCTGAATGCAAGAAGGCGCGAAAAGCAGCCGCTTGCCTTCCCGAGCGCCGGAAGCACCTTCAAGCGTCCGGAGGGTTATTTTGCAGGCGCGCTTATTGAAAGCGCAAACCTCAAGGGCGTATCCGTCGGCGGCGCGCAGGTATCTGCGCTGCACGCAGGCTTTATCATCAATACAGGTTCCGCCACCGCGCAGGATATCCTGGATCTGATCAAGCATGTCCAGAAAACCGTATTTGAAAAACACGGCGTGCATCTTGAAACAGAAGTGCGCATCTTGGGTGAATAAATCACGCAGGCCCTCTCAGCCGCCTTCGGCAACAGCTCTCCCGGAGAAAGCCAAAAGCTTAAGCAGCGCGGCCGTTTCAGCCAAGCCATCAAAAAAGTACCTTTTTTGATGGGAAGGGCCGATCCCCTGAAAT
>JAEDIV010000017.1 GCA_016296675.1 Clostridia bacterium | reverse complement strand
TTCGGGAGTGAGTTTATCCCATATAGCACGGTCTTTTGCGAACAGTTCCGATAATGCAGGCGTTATGTGGAGATAGCTTCAACAATGTAATGATGGTATCGCAAACAGAGTTGGTCACGAAAGCATTGACATTCCTTATCGCTATGCTCACCTCTTCCCGACAAGGCAGAACGACATGGCTGATAAACTGAATATGATGTTCTGACTTGGCTGAAAGAGAAAAACCTAACCGGCAAGCTGAAAATCCGCTTCTAAACAAGATCAAAGGCGCTCGATTAGATAAGCTAATCGAGCGCCTTTCAGCATATGCGCTTAATTTTCTATTTTTCTTTTATATTACACTCCGATGCAACTCAGCCGCTTCCGCAGATGCAGTACCTTTTCTTCAATCAAACGAATAGTTTTCAAGAACGCTTCATCGTTTTTGCCTGTTGGATCTTCCAGTCCCCAATCTTCCCGATGGGAGCATGGCAGGAAAGGACACTGGACATTACAGCCCATTGTGATGACCACATCCACATCTGGAATATCGGACAGTAGCTTGCTGTATTGGGTGGCTTCCATATCGATACCATGAACCTGCTTCATCAGACGAACTGCATCCTGATTGATCTCCGGTTTGGTTTCCGTACCGGCAGAATAGCTTTCAAATACATCGGATGCCAATTTCTTCCCCAACGCTTCTGCGATCTGGCTGCGGCAGAAGTTATGGACACAGATAAATGCCACCTTTTTTCTTTTCATACTATTATTTCTCCTGTGTTTGAGGGATAGGATTAACGTAAACAGTAATGTGTTTTATTTTCTCAAATTTGTTCTCAAGAGTATCGTGTACCCGTTTTGAAATCTGATGGCTTTGCGTAAGTGTTATTTCGCCGTCTGCACATATTTGGATATCCACATAGATTTTGTTGCCGAAGACACGGGATTGAATGGAGTCTACACCCAGCACTCCGTCCTGATGCATGGCACATTCCACCATGTCTTTTTCCATTTCATCACTGCAGGAGCGATCAACCATCTTTTCAATAGCATCCTTAAAAATGTCATAGGCTGCTTTTATGATAAAAATGCAAATAACCAAGCTTGCAACAGTATCCATCAGCGGAAAACCCATTCTTGCACCGGCAATACCGATCAGGGCACCGATAGACGACAACGCGTCGCTACGATGATGCCACGCATCTGCCATTAAAGCACCCGAATCAAGATGAACTGCGTAAAACCTTGTGTACCAATACAACGCTTCTTTTCCAACAATTGAAATAATTGCTGCAACAAGCGCCAATACACCCGGAACAGTGAATTCCTGCGTGTTGCCGGAACTGATTTTCTCGATAGCGGTATGACCGATAAACAAGCCGCTGATTAGCAGAATAACTGCCAGTACAATTGCGGCAACACATTCAAACCTTTCGTGTCCATACGGATGGTCTTTATCCGATTCTTTTGCCGAAAGCTTCACACCGATGATAACAATAATACTGCTAAGAACATCAGATGCAGAATGGACAGCATCGCTGATCATCGCACTGGAGTTTGCTAAAATACCTGCAATGATTTTGAAAAGAGACAAAACAGTATTGCCAATAATGCTGACGAGGGATACTTTGACAGCAGTTTTTTCGAACTCATTAGAAAAATCAGCTATCCTTACGTTTTCTTGCTTAGTGGTTTTTTTCATGAAATATACCTCCGAGAGAATATGATATTACTCTATGCTTCTTTTCTCCCGTGTATAAAGAAACCACGGGAGCAGTCGTCGTAACGTACTGTCCCGTGGTTAAAAATCCACTGTTACATAAGTAACCCGGCTCCAGGTAAAAAGCTCCGGCCTGATCAGTTTGTACTGTAGCGAAATGCAGTGCAAAGAGTTATTGTATTGTAATTGTTTTATAAAGCCTTGTCAAGCAAAGCTTTCTTATTTTTTCAGTAATTTTTCTACGTCAGAGGTCTTCAATACCTTTCCAACGGAAACGACTTTTTCATTGACAACAATAGCGGGCATACTCATCACACCGTATTCCATAACCTTCTCCATGTCGGTGATGTATTCCACTTCCACAGACAGCCTCAGATTGCGGACAGCTTCCTTGGCATATTCGTATTGATCGTGGCAAGACTTACAGCCTGCGTACCAAAAATATCCGCATACATAGGGCCACCTGCGATGGTAGCAAGAATCACACCGAAGGGATTGCCAGAACCAAGTAGCTTAATGATAAATTCTTCGGGAATCCAGTTATGAATATATAAGGGTTTTTCGCCTCTCCAAAGTCGTCCCGCGGACAAATTGAGGACACTGGCTTTTTTTGCTAGAATAATATCAAGATGTCTCATCGCTCTCAAATCCAACTGTTTCCGGTTAGATTTGATTGCTTTTTTGTTGGACAAAAAGGCGGCACCCATTCAAACAGGTGCCGCCTTGCGGGCTGTATTACATAAGGGGAGCAATGACTTTAAGTAGACGTCCCATGGCTTTGATATACCATTTGTCAGCACGGAGCATTTCGTAATTCCAGCTCTGACATTTTGTAGCGGTTTCCAGGAAGTCCTTTTTGATCTCACGAATGGCATCCACGCGGTTCAAGTAGGTGGCACACTCAAAGTGATGATACAAGCTACGATAATCGAAGTTGATGGTACCGACAACTGCCTCCTGATCATCTGCCACCATAACCTTGGCGTGGACATATCCCGGGGTGTACTCCAGAATCTTCACACCGGAATCCAGCAATGTCTTATAGTGGGTTCGTGCCAAAGAATGGGCGGCGGGGTTATCGGGAATGCCAGGCAGAATCATGGTCACATCGATACCGCGTTTGGCTGCGTACTTCAATGTATTCTCCATCTCGGCATCGATGATGAGATAGGGCGTCATGATGTAAACATAGTTCTGTGCACGATTGAGGATATCGATGTAAATTCGTTTACCAACTTTGTGATCATCCAGAGGGGATTCGCCATAGGGCATGACAAAGCCGGTGCTTGTAACATTGGTCTGGGGAATCTCAGGAAGTTCCAGGTGTTCCTGCTTCTGATCCAGATTCCACATCTGCAAAAACATCAGAGCGAAGCTTTGCGCAGCCTCACCCTTCAGCATGACAGCGGTGTCTTTCCAATGTCCGTAGGGATGTGTCCAGTTGATGTACTCGTCAGAAATGTTGACTCCGCCGGTGAAAGCGGTATGGCCATCGATGACAGCGATTTTACGATGATCCCGGTAGTTGTAGTGGGTAGAAACAATGGGGGTCACTTTGGAAAACACCTTTGCGTGAATACCGAATTCCGCCAGCATCTGGGTATAGCCTTTGGGTAGACGGGTGAATTCCAGGGTACCGTCGTAAAGAACACGGATATCCACGCCTTCTGCAGCCTTCCGCACCAGGACATCCAGCATTTTTCCCCACATATGGCCTTCTTCAATGATGAAGTATTCAAGATAGATATACTGCTTAGCAGCTTCCATTTCCTGCATAAGCTTATCAAATTTCATCTCTCCCAGGGGGAAGTATGTGACAGCTGTATTTTGGTAGACCGGATAATAGCCTGTGGATCTTACATAGCGGCACATGTTGGCAGCTCCTGCATCCACTTGTTTTAGCACATCCATCGTCTGCTGCTCTTGCGGAAGCTCCTTCTGCTCTAATGCAACGGAATCTTTTAGCCGCTTTTTCATAGCACGATGACCCCATTCTTTTTCAGTGAACAAGTAAAGAAGTCCACCAAAGACAGGGAGCAGCATAATCAGCACCATCCAAGTGATTTTGGCGGTGGGATCCAGGGCACTGTTAATCAGATATAGAACCATAATCACAGTGAACACAGTAGCGCCACCGTAAATGTGGGGCAGGAATTGTTCAAAACGTAAGAAAATGCCAAACAGGATTACGAGTTGCAGGGCTAGGAGCAACAATACAATCCCCATTTTGCCAAATAGAACACGAAGCAGACCGTTCTTTCCTTTTTTAAGCAAAGACAATCCATCATCGTTGTGCATAGACATATGCCATTCCTCCTCGTTTGCGTTAATGGTTCTTGTTTTGGAGCGTATATGCCCAAAGAACGACACAGTAAAAATATTTATATACGGGAACCCCTTTAAGAAAAATGCCCACCGAACAAACCAATTTCCGGTGGGCTTTCTTAATGAATCGGCTATCCTCAAAAAACCCTTGCGGGTAATCGGGTCGGTTCCTTACGCATATAGCAGATCGGTCGCAGCTCTTCTCATGTTCGGTGTGTGTATAGCGGTCATATAAGAAACAGTCTTGAGATTGACACAGCTTGCTTCCGCCTTATCCAAATACTATAAGCACAAGAAAATACATTTTAAGGACTTATAGTATATCACAAACCACAAACAATATCAATGATCTGTGGTGAAATCGTTCGATATTTTTTCAAAGGATTCAAAAAAAGTATTGACAAGTGTGCTTTAGCGTGCTAAGATATGTAACAAATTTGAATATCACAAAGAACGACTATGACGAAGACGGTCGGAATTTGAAGCTTTCAAGAGAGTTGTCGGGCGGTGCGAGACAACAGCGGATCTTTCCAATGACTTATCACTTCTGAGTCGGAGGACCGAAAGGCGATGGCTGAGTAGACTCCTTCCGTAATGCTGCGTAAAGGCAAAGGGCTTGTCAGAGCTCGGAAAGCGGCGGAAAACACGATTTCCGCAATTTGAGTGGTACCGCGGGTTTATCAACTCGTCTCAAAGTATTTCTTTGAGGCGGGTTTTTGTTTTATTCAAATTCGTAATCATGAAAAATGTCAGAAATGAGAGGAGACAGAAAAGTGGATTACAGTTTGAAAGAAGTTGCAGGCCGAATCAAAGACCTGCGCGAAGCAAAAGGTTTTACGCAAGCGGAACTTGCCAAACTTACCGGCGTTACGGTTGAAGAATACCGTGTTTTGGAAGAGGGCAACACGGACTTCAGTTTTACTTTTATTTATAAGTGCGCGAAAGCTTGCGGCGTTGAAGTCGTTGATTTGCTTGAAGGCCGGAGCTCGACGCTTACTTCTTTCGCCATCACGAGAAAGGGAGAAGGCCTCAAGATTTTGAAACAGCACGGTGTTGAATACAACAACCTTGCGCCCAAGTTTAAGGAAAAGCTTGCCGAGCCCTTCCTCGTAAAATTCCCGTATCTTCCCGAAGAACAAAACGCGCCGATGAAGCTCAACTCGCACAATGGTCAGGAGTTTGACGTTATCGTCAAGGGCGCCCTCAAAGTACAGGTCGGAAACCACGTGGATATTCTCTACGAAGGCGACTCCATCTTCTATAACAGCCTGATTCCTCACGGCATGATCGCGGTAAGCGAAGGCGGCTGCGAATTCCACGCTGTGGTTCTCAATCCCCAGGACGGCCTTGTCAGCGAGGAATACCCCGAGGTTGCGTATGTTGCGCCCAAGCCTGTCGAGAAAACAAATACCGCTTCAACCGTTGCCGATAACTTCATTGAGTCCTTCTACGATGAAAACGGCGTGTTCAATGGCATCAAGTTCAAAAACGCAGACAAGTTCAACTTTGCCTTTGACTGCGTTGACGCGATCGCAAAGAAGAATCCCAACAAGCTCGCTATGATGTGGGTGGCCAATGACAAGACCGACAGAAGATTCACCTTCAGCGACATGAAGAAGTATTCCGCAAAGACTGCCAACTACTTCGAATCCCTCGGCATCAAAAAGGGCGATACCGTCATGCTTGTCTTGAAGCGTCATTATCAGTTCTGGTTCTGCATGCTGGCGCTTCACAAGATCGGCGCCATCGCGATCCCCGCAACCAATCAGCTTGTTAAGCACGATTTTGATTACAGATACAAGGCGGCAAGAGTTAAAGCGATCGTTTGTACCGCCGATGGAAGCGTGTCTTATGAAGCGGAAAAAGCCGCGGCGGATTACCCCGGCATGGTAAAGATTCTGGTCGGCGGCGAAAAAGAAGGCTGGCACGACTTCAATGTTGAAATGGAACGCTTCAGCACGCATTATTACCGCACCGAGAATTCTCCCTGCGGAAACGATCCGATGCTCATGCTCTTTACCTCCGGCACAACCGGTTATCCCCGTATCGCAACCCATTCTTACAAGTATGCGCTGGGCCATTATCCCACTGCAAAGCATTGGCACAACGTAAATCCCGACGGACTTCATTTCACGATCTCCGACACCGGCTGGGGCAAAGCGCTCTGGGGTAAGCTCTACGGTCAGTGGCTGTGCGAAGCGGCGCAGTTCACCTATGACTTTGACAGATTCCATTCCGAAGACATCCTGCCGATGTTTGCGAAATATCATATCACCACCTTCTGCGCGCCCCCCACAATGTACAGATTCTTCATCAAGGAAGATCTGTCCAAGTACGATCTTTCTTCTATCGAATATGCAACAACCGCGGGCGAAGCGCTGAACCCCGAAGTCTTCAATCAGTTTAAGAAAGCCACCGGCCTTACCATCATGGAGGGCTTCGGCCAAACCGAGACTACCCTTTCCATCGCAAACTTCGCAGGCTCTACGCCCAAGATCGGCTCTATGGGCAAACCCAGCCCGCTGTACGACGTTGTCATTCTTGATCCCGACGGGAACGAATGCAAGACCGGCGATACCGGCGAAATCTGCATCCGCGTAAAAGACGGCGAATCGCCCTGCGGTCTCTTCATCGGATATTATCTGGATGAAGAAAAGACAAACGAGGTCTGGCACGACGGCTTCTATCATACCGGCGATCAGGCCACGATGGATGAAGACGGATATCTTTGGTATGTCGGACGTATTGACGACGTTATCAAATCGTCCGGTTACCGCATCGGGCCCTTTGAGATCGAAAGCGTTATCATGGAGCTTCCCTATGTTCTCGAGTGCGCGGTCACGCCCGTTCCCGATGAAGTGCGCGGTCAGATCGTAAAGGCAACGGTTGTTCTCGTCAAGGGCAAGGAAGGGTCCGAGGCGCTCAAGAAGGAAATCCAGGAATACGTTAAGACGCATACTGCGCCCTATAAGTATCCGAGAATCGTGGAATTCGTAAGCGAGCTTCCCAAGACCATCAGCGGCAAGGTAAGACGCGCAGAAATCCGCAAAAACGATATGGCAAAAATTCAGAAGTAAACAAAACAGGAACCGGGATTGTGAAATCCCGGTTCCTGTTTTGTTTTAAAGAACACGCCCCCGAAAGCCCTTGTTTTTGTCAAAAAACCGCTGTTTTGAATATGGGCTTTCGCGGATTCTTTTCTTTATGAATGCGGTTTGCGATAAAAAGGCTCATGTCCCCGGACGAAAATTTCCGCCTCAAAAAGCCGGTTCCAGCGCAATTTTACTTCAAAATCCGGCACATTTCCGCTGAAAATATTTTCGAGGAGGGGAAAATGGTTTTGAAAGGATTCTTTGAGCAGTTTTTCGGTTTGGGATATGTTTTTGATGTTGAACACGTCTTCGCCGCTTTCTCTTACCTTTTTTGTGACTTCGCCTCGCACAAACGCCTGATAGACGGCGTCGTCCAGAATTCGTTCCGCGGTAAAGGATTGATTTTCCTTCGAGTTTTCATCGCTTGAAAGAAGCTGGGAAAGCAGCGTTCCCAAAGAATTGCTCGCGGTATTCCAGCCTGCATAGCCAAAGAGGTTGGTAATCGGCATGGTTTGACCTAAAACCTCAAGCAGCTTTGGATTTCCCCCGTTGGCAAAATCAACATCCAGAAGATAGCAGTGTCTTCCCTCTTGAGTCAAGGATCGGATGGTGCTTGAGATTTGTTTAAGCTCATCCAAAGTGTAATCGGCGCTTAACCCCGTTCGGGGTTTTGAGGCCTCGCCCTGCTTCTTTTTGGGCGGCAGGATGCAGATTGCTTTTTTCGCGCCCGGGCGGTTTTGGATATTGAGCGCGCGCATGTGACCGAATACGTTTTCAATAAAGGGACGGTCTTCATAATTCGCGATGAAATTTCTGTGATCGGAGAGCCAAATGACTTCCGCTTCCGTTCCTTCGGGATGAATGGCTTTTTGCATAAGCGAGCATGCGGCTTCATCGGTTCCGTTAAAGAGGAAAACGCGATCCTGCAGATGGTTTTTTTCGATGTCTTCCATAAGAACGCGCTGCTCAAGCCAATGGATTCTCTTGGGCGCGCAGTCCTCCTGAAGGATGAAAAGCACATCTATGATATTTTTTTCCGCCAGACAAATGCATGCGCGGTTGATTTCGTGGTTCACCTGCCTTGCGGTCAGGTATGCATCGATCACTTCCTTGGGAATTTCTTCGGAAAGGGCCTTATACTGCGCCTGAATTTCGCTGCCTCCGCCGGAAAGCGCCAGATAACGAAGATGGGAATAGGCGTTCATCTTTTCCCACCAGATGCGGGTCTGCTCATTGACTGTGCTGATGGATGTGCGCATGAGAACCGTGGAAAGAAAAATTCGGACATCCGGCGTTTCTTTTTTGATTTCTTCGATTCCTGCCAGAATCGCGCGCTGCTCATCTGCCGTCAGGCGCGCGTTCCTCGATTGAATCAGGCCGCCGTGGATCAGCTGCTCTGCACTGATGACAAGGCAATCGCATTTCGGCGCGATTTCCTTGAGCCATGTAAGGTTCCTTAACGTGTCGGACGGCGATCTGTACTCTGAAATATAGCCTGCGGGCGGCAAAAGCACTTTTGCGCCGGCCTGATGCGCCAATTGCACCGGAAAATCATAGGTGCATGGGCGGCTGTCGAGGGGGAGAAATCCGATCGTCATTTGTATGCACCTCAAAGCCTGTCGATGGCGTTTCTGAATTCCGAGATGCTTTTTTGAATGGTTTCGCCGGTTTTTCCGGTAACCACTGCGCCGATCATAATGCCTGAAATGCCGACGGATGCAAGCTGTCCCACTTCTTCCGGACGAATTGCGCGCTGGGTCGGAACGACCACGGGCAGTTCGCTTGCTTCAGCGATGGCTGCGTATTCCAAGAGCTCCTTTGCGCTCAGACGCTGTCCGTAGGTTTCGGGCATCATAACCGACGCTTCCAATACATCCGCGCCGATTTTTGAAAGCAGCTTCACGTCATTTGGTGCATAGCCCGGCGCAAGCGCGATCATTTTCTTCATATCGGGGCAGGACAAAACGGACAGGGGCGCTACCGAAGCATAGAGGGAGACGAATTCATAGCCCAATTGGTTTGCACATAAAAAGTCCCGCTCAACGTCTTTTATGCAGTTTCCGGCGACGATACCGCAAGGGACCGATCCTGCGATTTCCTTGATTTGGGCCAAGTTTTCCTTTTCTTCTTCAAAGGTTCCAAAATGAAGGCCGCTTGCGCGATGCTGAACGTTCATATGCACTTTGATTACATCCGCGCCGGATTCCACGGCGATTCGGGCAAGGGAAGGGTCGTTTCCCGGCAGGCTCATGATCAGCGCGGGTCTTTTTTGATGGAAAACCGAAAGAAAATCCATGTTTTATCCTCCGTCAGGGCGTTTGATTTGAGGCATTCTTTATTCCAAAAGCGTTGAACCTTCCTTTTTAGTTTAGCACACAGCCTATGGAAATGCAAATGGCAAAATGCGATAATGGATCAGGCGTAAAAGGAGGCTGAGCGTATGAATTTCCATTTGATGCCCGCTGTAAAGACCATCCGTATGAAGGATGCGCATAAAAAAATCCGTGCGACCGATCTTTATGTATCCGAGGATATAAAAAGGTATGTCAAAAAGGCGGAGGAAGTGATTTCGGGAAACGGACATAGGGAAGTTTCTCTGAAAATCTGCGCGGATCTTTCAAAGGAAGCGTACCGGATCAGGGTGTCGGACGAAGGGATTCGGATTTCCGCCTCTGCGCCGAACGGGGCGTATTATGCGCTCTGTACGCTTTCTCAGCTTTTTATGCTCAATCAGGGCGAAATCTGCCATCTTGAAATCGAAGATGCGCCGGATATGCCTCTTCGCGGTATATCGGACGATATTTCAAGGGGCCAGATTTCCACATTTCAGAATTTCAAGGATATTATAAAAAGGATGTCCCTCGTCAAATCGCATGGCTCAGAAATCCGTATAACGGAAACAAGGCGGAAGTGAAGGTGAATGCGATTCACAAAACCGAAATTATTTTCATGTGGATCATAACTTAAGCTGTCACAATTGCGTTTTACTTCGTGCTTGATTATTTTGATACCGCAAATCTTTTGCCGAGCACCGTTTCCGTAACCACAAGCTTTTTCGCCGTATATCTGACCTTCAGAAGAAGCCCGTATTTCGCCCTTGCCTATGCCGCAAACGATGTTGTTCTGATTCTGCTTTGGATCATGGCGAGCGTTTGCGATGCAAAGTACATTTCGGTGGTCGCATGCTTTTCGGCGTTTTTGATCAACGATATCTACGGCTTTATCAGCTGGAGAAAAATGAAAATCAGGCAAAGAGGCTATTCATCTTCCCCCAGTATCTTGGAAAGATAGCGAAACGGCACAAACGCGCCTTCTTTTTCGAGGGCGCGGATTTTGTGTTTGTCCGCTTTCATCTTGTCCGATGTTTCGCCCTCCTGCAGAACGACCTTTTCAAGATCGAAATCCTGCGTAAACAGCCAGACGTCTGTAAAGGCGTCGCCGCGCCTGTACGAAAGGATGCATTTTCCGTTTTCAGGGTCGAGCGTAAGGCCGGTTTCCTCTTTCACCTCGCGAAGGGCTGCCGTCAGGCTGTCGTCGCCCTGAAGGGCGCTGCCGCCGGTGGTTTCCCACATGTTGGGAAAGCCCTTGTTCGGCGCGCGCTTTGTGATCAGGTATTCGCCTAAGCTGTTCTGAATCCAGACATGCACCACCAGATGGTATTCGCCGAGCTTCATTTCATCGCCCCGCCTGTGGACGCGACCGGTAATATTCCTGTTTTCGTCGTACACGTCCCACAGTTCTCCGGCGTTTGACTGAATGTTCAGATAGCCCTGCACGCGGTTGAATGCCGATATACACAATTCGGGATAGGTGAGACTTTCGGGAAGAAATTCAAACAAGCGCATTTCGGCCATTTCGCTGATCGCGGGAAGCGCTTTAAAGGCCTTGACTTCGGCAAAATACACCATGCCTGCATATGCTTCGTCGCGCACGGCACAGACAGGCGCAATTTTAAAATCCTCTGCGCCCGTTTCCTCCATAAGCTCGCGCCGGGCGGCTTCGAGGATCGTTTCTCCGTTTTCCCTGTGTCCTCCGGGCGTTTCCCACGTCTTTCGCGCCTTGTGACGGCAAAGCATCCACCTGCCCTCAAACCGTGCGAAGATGACAGCGATGGAAAGCTCGCTGTCCGGGATTTCAAAGGGCCTTGCAAACACGAATTCTTTCATAAATCTTCCTCGCGGCCGGTGTTTTTTGATGATTTCCTATTGTATATCACACCTGTTCGAAAGTCAACGGTGCTATTTTTTTAGATATCGGAACGAAAAAACGATGGCTTTCGTCAAAGAGATGAAACCTGTAAAGGAGGAACAGCCATGAAAAAATTTTTTGTTCTGATTCTCGCTCTCACCCTTGCCGCTTTTTCCGCATGTGCGGAAACGCCCGATGATACAAAAGCCCCCGCACTGCGCACCCGCATTCTTGAAACGGAATTCGGAACCATGGAGCTTAATGAAACCGCCTATACATACGAAAATTACTCCCTTTGGTATCAGGAAGGCCTTTTGAAGCCCTGCGACTATTATGGCCATGCGGATTTCCGACCCGTCGACGCTCAGGATGAGGACAGAAGCTTTTCCTATCTCATCGTATCAAGCGAAATCGCGCCCGAGCAGCTGGATCAGATGCTCATCGAAGCCACTGGCGGCTACGACGATACCTGGACCATCGCCATGCACAGGGAGTTTACAACCGATGCAGGAAACCGCATTCTGTCGGTGGACGCAAACAACGGCCTTGAAATTCACCGCTATTACCTCGTTCAGGGCGAAGAAACCAGCCTGTTCATCACCGCAATCTTCCCCGCCGACATCCCCGAAGAAACCATTCTCTATCTGGAACTTATGACGAAGACGATTGAGTTTGTGCCGGAAGCGTAAGACTTTCAATCAAAAGAAAATATAAATCCCCGCCTGTTATGAATCTGCAGGCGGGGATTTATTCATCTGTTCCGTCAATCAAAGCGTCGTATGTTGTGTTCAGCGCGTTCTTAATTGCTCTTAATTGGGATGATTGTATGTGCTGCGTGCATCTTTCAATTTTGACCAGACATTCACGCGTGATTTCACAGCCGTTTATCTGCAATATACGCACAAGATCAGTCTGACCCAATTTGCGCGCCTTGCGGATGCGTCGGATGTTTTCGCCGATGCGCGTGTCCTGTTTGATCTTGTCGTTCATACAATCGCCCCTTTTCAGAAACCAGTATGTATATTATACATTCAATCTCCTTTATTTTCAAATGCTTTGATCTATGTTATAACGAAGAAAAACTCCGGAGGAATTTTCATGATCATCGATCACCTTTTAACGCCTAACAAGCTTACGATGTGTCAGACAGGGTGTCTTTTGTGTTTATCGAATAGATATGGACTCATTTTACATGGATATTTTCAATGATCAATTCCTTTTTGCTTTGACATCTCCGGGCATATTCCAACAGATTTCGAGAATTGCCAGGATGGATTACAAAGCAAATGATGGAATCCGATTCTTTAACCAGATATTGATTTGCACGGACAATGGCATATTGTTTTGGCACATTCTCAATGGGAGGATAATAGGATTGATCGAATCCAATGGGTAAAGATATCCTTTTTACCGATGGATGATAGGCAAGCAAAAGAAGCAAAGATATATCAGAATAACGTTCTTTCAAGCGTGTAATAGCGATTCTCGCATAGGAATCAAAGCTTCCGTGATTTCCTACAATGAAAGTATGGATACCATACTTATGATAATGCTTTTCAGCTGCCGCCTCAATCAATGAAACGGTTTCTTCGGGTGCGGTTGCGTGTCCAAACATAAAGCAGGTTTTGTTTCTCATAGGAGCTCCTTCTGAATTTTGGTGGATGTTGAACCGGCAATGCAAATGCATTTGTAGAATATTATATCATAGCCAAATTGCACATACAATACAAGTACCGAAAAATAAAGGGGCTTATTGTATGATTGATTTCGCCGGCATTGGTCAGAAAGTGAAACAAATTCGAGTCAGCAAAGGCATTACACAGGAAGAGCTTGCAGAAGCGGTGGGTGTTGGCGTGACCCATATTTCTCATCTGGAAACCGGCAGCGGTACGGTATCCTTAAAAGTATTTCTGGCCATTGTCAACCATCTGGAATGCTCAGCAGACGAGCTTCTCTTTAAGGAAATTGCGTCAGCCAGACCCATCGTGAACACCTGGCTTTCCGATCTGGTTTCCGATTGCGATCAGACGGAAATGAAAATCATTACGGATACCGTGATAACGCTGAAGCAAACGCTCAGAAAGAATAAATCTTCCGACTAAAATATCCCCCGGATAAGCCGAAAAATGGTTTATCCGGGGGTTTCATATATGCTATAATAAAGGAAACCAACTTTGGAGATTGCATTTTTGAACCGGTGCATCCAATATAGAATCGGAGGTTTCTTCATGAACATCGATCACCTTTTAACGCCTTACAAGCTCGGAAAAGCGGTTTTGACCGGATCGGGCGTGCCCGGAGCGTATGATTTTCGGGCGGTGGACTGTCCGAATGTGTTTTCGCATAACGGGCGGTTTTATATGACGCATATCGGCTTTGACGGAACCGGCTATCAGACGGGGCTTGCGGTATCGGATGATCTTGTTCACTGGGAAAAGAAAGGTGTAATTTTAAAGCGCGGAAGCAATCAGGAATGGGACAAGGTCGGCATGGCCGCGACCGCCATTTTTATGGATAAAGACCTTTACGGCGGAAACCAAATCAAAAAATGGAACGGCAGATACTGGATGCTGTATCATTCCTATCCGGGCGAGGGATATGAGGCAGGGTCTGCCGAAATCGGGCTTTGCTGGACGGAGGACGAAAGCCTCATGAACTGGCATTTTTTCGAAAAGCCCGTGTTTTCCTACAGGGACGGCGCGCCGTGGGAAAAAGGCGGCCTTTACAAGGCGGATCTTTTGATGCATGAGGGGAAATTCTATCTTTTCTACAACGCCAAGAACAAGGACGAAAGCGGCTGGATTGAGCAAACCGGAATGGCAGTCAGCGATGATCTTGTTCATTGGACGCGTCCGTTTGATCATCCGGTGCTGCCTGTGGATGCAGATGCGTGGGACAGCGTGTTTGCCAGCGACCCGCAGGTGTTTTTCGATTCGAAGGAAAACCGATGGGTGATGTTCTACTATGGACTTGGCAATCTCTCCGCCTGCGACGGCGTAGCGGTGAGTGATGATCTTTATACATGGACGAAGTTCAAAAGCCCCATTCTGACCATCGGCGGCGCAGGGACGATTGATTCCGCCTATGCGCACAAGCCGTATATGATTTATCACGAAGGAATGCTGTATCATTTCTACTGTGCCTGCCGCCCGGCGAAGGACGATGATATCGCAAAAAACGGAAACGAATTCAGGTGCATATCGGTCGCGAGAAGCGCGCCGTGGCGGGAATAACAGATGCATAAAGCGGGACGGAAAAAACCTTTGCAGGCAGAAACGATTGCATTTCCATTGCATGAGGATGGTTTCCGTCCTGTTTTTCGTTGCGAGACGCATTTTGGGCATTGAGTTTCATGTAAGAAAGCTTTTTCCGATTCATCCGGTACGTACGATCTTTGGCAAACCGGCGGATCTGTGATATAATAATTCATGAAAAAGAGAGTTGCGCAATCGATTTTGCAAACCAAAATACAAAGGAAGATGACCGTATGCTGTTTAGCTCCATGACTTTTTTGTGGCTGTTTCTGCCGTTTACCGTGATTGTAAATGCGCTTTTGAATCCGCGCTATTCCAATGGATTTCTGCTCATTATGAGCCTTCTTTTCTATGCGTGGGGCGAGCCCGTATACGTGCTTCTGATGCTCTTGTCGATCCTTCTCAATTGGCTGGCGGGGCTTTTGATCGGGAAAGTCAAAAAGGGAAAGGGCGCGCTGCTTTTCACGGATGTCTTATTGAATCTGTCCATGCTGGGCTTGTTCAAATACTATGATTTTGCGGCGGGGTCACTCAATTTCCTCTTTGGGCGCGAAATCATGGCGGTAAAAAACATCGCGCTGCCCATCGGCATTTCCTTTTTCACTTTCCAGGCGCTTTCGTATGTGATTGATTTGTACAGGGGAAAGTGCGAAGTTCAGAAAAACCCTCTGAATCTCGCTTTGTATATTTCGTTCTTTCCGCAGCTGATCGCAGGCCCGATTGTCCGGTATTCTGATATCGACCGGCAGATTCTGTCGCGCCGCATGACGACCGAGGGTTTTGCAGTGGGCTTCAGGCGCTTTATCTACGGCCTTTCCAAAAAGGTCATCATTTCCAACTGCATGGCGCAGATTGCGGACAAGGTGTTTGCGCTCTCAGCCGGCGATCTTACGTTTGCATCTGCATGGATCGGCGCGCTCAGCTACATGATGCAGATTTATTATGATTTTTCGGGCTACAGCGACATGGCAATCGGCCTTGGGAAGATGTTCGGGTTTGATTTCCTTGAAAACTTCCGTTATCCCTATCTGTCCCGCTCGATCCGCGAATTCTGGCAAAGATGGCACATTTCGCTTGGCACATGGTTCAGGGAATATGTGTATATCCCCCTTGGCGGCAACCGAAAGGGCGGCGCGCGCACAATTTTGAACCTGTTGATCGTCTTCCTCTTAACCGGCCTTTGGCACGGCGCAAACTGGACGTTTGTGGTCTGGGGATTGTATCACGGATTTTTCCAGATCATTGAGCGGCTGGGATTTGGAAAAATTCTCAAAAAAACAGGCGTATTTGCCAACCTCTATTGTATGATCGTGGTTTTGCTGGGCTGGGTGCTGTTCCGCGCGGATTCGATTTCTCACGCGCTTATGTATGCTTCGCACATGGTCGCGCCGTGGAAATACGGATTTGAAAATGCGCTTTTCGTGCGCCCGTTGTTCCTTTTGAATCTGCGGTCTGCGATTGTTTTTGTGATTGCCGTTTGCGGCGCAGGCCCCGTTCAGGCGATTACAAGGAAAATCATGCCGGGGCTTCATGAAAAATGGAAGATGAGCCTGATCGAAATTCCGTATCTTGCGGCGCTTCTCATTTATTCCATCATGCTGCTCGCCTCCGGCACGTACAATCCGTTCATCTATTTCAGGTTCTGAGAGGAGGGAGAAAAATGGCGAAAATCAAACGCGGCTCGTATATCCTGGTATTTCTCCTTTTCCTTGCCCTTCCGGTTGTGATGTATCCGTATCTCGGAAACAAGGTGGACAAAGAGAATTTTGAAAAGCGGCAGATGGCTGAAAAGCCGAAATTGAGTATAGAGAATTTCACGGATTTTCCTTCGCAGTACGAAGCGTATTTCTCAGACACCCTGCCGTTTAGAAACCGCATGATCGCGCTTAACAACCGGATCGATCATAAGCTTTTCAGAATTTCTTCGGTTGCCCACGTGCTTGTGGGCTCGGACGGCTTTTTGTTCTATCATCCAAACGGCGCAGACGGCGACCCCATCGGCGACTATATGGGAACGACCGCCTATACCGATCAGGAAATTAAATTGATTGCCCATCGCCTTTTGCGCGCGCAGTACGACCTTGAAAAGGACGGAAGAAAGTTTGCTGTTCTCATCGCGCCCAACAAAGAAACCATGTACGCGGAACAACATCTTCCCGGCATCCGAAAAGAAAACGAAACCTCCCGCGCGGATAAGCTGTATGAATATCTGAAAACCACCGACTTAAACGTTACCTTTCCCAAAGATGAGCTGAACGAGGTCATGAAAACCCATCCCGACTGGTATACCTACTATAAAACCGACACCCACTGGAATTCCATCGGCGCATATGTGGGAACGAGCCTTGTCATGGAAAAGCTCGGCCTTCCGATCAGAGGCATAGAAGAGGTCCGCGTGATTGAAAAACAGCGCGCGCCGGGCGACCTTGCCTATATGCTGGGCATGACGGAAACGCTCCCCAATGATGTGGACTACAACATCGTGGACACCTCCGCCCCCGCTGCAATCCGCAAGGACGCCTCCTTCGGCGACGGAGACACCATGGTCCGCTACACCAATATGAGCGGAAACGGAAAAACCCTCCTGGTCGTGCGCGATTCCTTCGCCGTTTTCATGATGCCCTATTTCAACAGCCACTTTTCCGAATGCTATTACATCCATATGTCCGCCTACAACCCGGGCATGATCGAAGAATATGACCCGGACTATGTGGTATACGAAACCGTGGAACGCTATATCGAAGGCGCGAAGAACTTTTATGTGAAATAAATTTCGGGCGGCAGAAGATTCTGCCGCCTGATTTTATACGATTGTCGGACAAAATTCGGATAAAAATAAGGAAATTCACATAAAATAAGAATTGATTACATAAAATATTGACACAGTCGGATAAAGTGTGATATTCTTTTGCTGAGGTGAAAGGTATGCTTGAACGCGATGTGATCAGTCTTGTGGAAAAAATAAAGGCAATTCATTCCGAGCTTCCCGAAATTGAAGTGAAAGCAGCAGAGAAAGGCTGTCCTAAGGTTTTGGATTCGCTTTCGAGTTTTGCCAATCAAAGCGGAGGCGGGACTATTCTTTTCGGTATTGATGAAAAGAACGGATTCGAAATCTGCGGAGTATATGATACAGATGACCTGATGATTCAGATTACCAATCAGTGTCAACAAATGGAACCGGTTTTGCGTCCGCTTTATACGGTGGCAAAATATGAAGAAAAATGGATTGTAGCTGCGGAGATTCAAGAAGTGGAGCTTGATCAGAAGCCATGTTTTTATACGGGAAAAGGGCGTTTGAAAGGGTCGTATGTTCGCGTAGGAGAACAGGATTTGCCGATGACGGAATATGAAGTGTATAGTTATGAAGCATTCAAACGCAGAACGCAGGACGAGCTGAGAACAAATCCGCGACCGGAGCTGGGACAGCTGGATAAAAAGCTGTTAGATGAATACTTTATCGTAGTCAAACAAAAAAAGCGCAATCTTTCTAAAATGGATACTCAGGAAATCCTGAAGCTTCAGGGAATTGTCGATCAGAACGGGCAAAGCACGTTGGCAGGAAATCTCCTTCTGGGGCTTTATCCACAGGCGAATTTTCCGCAATTGTGCATTACAGCAATTGCAGTTCAGGGAACCGAAATCGGAGATTTATCTAACTACGGAGCGCGATTTATAGATAATGAGAGAATTGAGGGCACACTTCCTCAAATGCTTGATGGTGCAATGGCGTTTATAAAGAGGAATACGCCTGTTGCAACCATTATTGACCCTGTAACCGGAAAAAGAGAGGATTGGCCGATGTATCCTCCGGTTGCAGTGCGCGAACTTATACTCAACGCACTCATTCACAGAGATTACAGCTTTCATACGGAAACAACGCCGATTATGCTCAGGTTGTTCCGCGATCGATTGGAAATCGAAAATCCGGGTGGGTTGTATGGACGAATGACTTCGGATATGCTCGGGAGGATGTCTGCAGAAACGAGAAATCCCTTTATTGCAGTGGGAATGGAAGTGCTGGCTGAAGCAGAAAACCGCTTTTCCGGAATACCGACCGTTCGGCGTTTAATGAAAGAAGCACAGTTGCCTGCACCTGTTTTTGAAGTTTATCGCGGCGTATTCAAAGCAACACTGTACAACAGAAGATCAGATAAAAGCAAAGACATCGGAGAATATGATCTTTCTGAACAGGTGCTTAGGTATTGTGCTGTTCCTCGATCCAGAAAGGAACTGGAAACGCGTTTTTCGGAAGTAACGATCGAATATCTTATGAATAAAACAATAAAACCGTTAATTCGTGATGGAAAAATAACACTGGCTCTGCCGGATAAGCCCAAAAGTAAGTTTCAGAAATACTATACGAAAATGATGCAGGAAACCCTGGATGAATAGTTGCGGAGGATTTTACGATGAATATCATAAAACATACTACCTTTCCCAGCGGCACATATCAGGCTCTGTTTTACATCGGACAGTATTATTTGCCTGTTGAGGAAACAGACATCCATGCACAATTGGATACAGCAGTAAAGAATGGAAGATTTGCATCTGTCCAGGCAATTGAATTGAGCGAAAAAAGCGAAACAGAACCTGGCCTGTATGAGCTTGGTGTCTGCATTGCTCCCTATTTTATTTCGGATTACCTGAAGGAGCCGGAAACCGTCATTTTTGAGTATCCAGAAGAAGTGTATCCGGTACAAATTGAACTGCTCACACAGAAGGAATACAACGATCGGCTTCGTGAACAGGTCTCGAAGCACTGCGAAGGATGCCGGGGATTCGGGATCCTGAACAAAAATGACAGCAGTCTGGCCGGGCATTTCGATGAGATCACGCTGGACGGCTTCTGTCCGTATCGCTGGGAAACCAGAAATTCTCCGCGCAGCTTTGTCAATGAACTGGAAAGCTTTGGATTTTTCTGGGGCAGATATGGCTATGCTTCGAAGAATGCGGACAGCCTGATGGATGATATCAAATATCATCTGAAGCTTGCCTATACATCAGGCACGATTCTCGATGATGAAAATGGGCGAACCCTGTTTCTCTATTCTGACAAAAATACCTTGATACAGACTGTGCTTACCGATATACTTGCCGATTGCGTTTCAAAATACTGGGAGGAAGGATATCGCATTCGTCTGAACAGCCGCATTCAAATCAATGAAGAAGCCGTAATGGGTCTGCTTCTGCCAAAGAAAATTGCCGCTACACGCAAGGAACTCAGTAAGTACGGTGTGATGATCGGCATTCTTGAATATGATCCGACGGGCAATACAAGTATTCAACGTTTTATGGATCATCTGGCGGAAGAATGTTTTGTCCGGATCCTTCACAAAGAATCCGGAAGGATGATTTGTCTGTTTACCGGCAGAACGACGCTTATGCGGTTGCGCTGTGCATCTCCTGTGCTGGAAGCGTACAATGTGTATGTTACAGTCTATGATGCTCTTAATACGGTTCAGTACCGGATCTGTTATGACATGCCAAAGACCATTCAGGACGCCGTGCAGGTGGATGCAGCCAAAGCAAACAGGCTGAGCAAAAAAATCCTGAAGGCACAGGAAGACAAGGTGTTGAATTACGAGCAGGTCTCCGGGCTTTTCAGCTATGTGGGAAGTCGATTGAACGAAGCCGGATGCGATCATACGCTGAAATACACGGAAATTTTTCTGAAGGACTTCCTTTCCCCGGAGCTTTATGAATCAGCGCTTAATGAGATTCACAGCATGGGCGGCTTTTGCGACTGTGAAGTACTGATGAACTGCTATGAAGACTATGAGCTGGAGTGAGGGAAGAGATGTTCATGAAAGGCATTAAACTGCTTGCTGCATGTCTGGGAATCTTTGTATTAATCTGTTTCGGTTTTGTTTTTTTCATGGACAAATTCGGATATGAACTAAAGCTTTCGTATACCGACGTTGAAACAAATGTACTTGATGACAGTGGCACCTATAAACTGGTTGAAATGCGCAGTGAGGATGATCGGTATGCTGCGCTTTCGGTTGTTCAGATTGCAGATGAAAGCGGAAACGAGATGGATCATCAGGTGGTGTACACGGTTAAGGAAATTCCTTTTGATACGCGCGAACCGCTTGTGTATGGCTGGTTTGAAGGAACAAAGGATTTTTGTGTCAACATGTCATTTGGTTATTACCGCTATGAATTTCAGAACGGAACATGGATTGTATACGAAAGACAGGAGGATTTCTCGCTTGCGCCTTTAATGGAGCCGTGAGAGGAGTTTCATGAGCAAATGAAAAAATGAACATATTGTCAGCCCGGCTTTGCAAAAATGCGAAGCCGGGTGATTTTTATTGTCTTGACAATCTCAATACTTCGTGATATGATGTATCACACATAAGGAGGTATCGTATGGATATACAGCTGAAGCGTGGACTGCTTGACGTCTGCGTGCTTAAGGCGATCAAGGATGCGCCATCGTACGGATATCAGATCATCAAGGATTTAAGGCCGTATGTGGAGCTTTCGGAATCGACGCTTTATACGATTCTGAAGAGACTGGAAACCGCCGAAATGCTGACCGTTCGAACGGCGGAGCATGGCGGCCGGCTTCGGAAATACTATTCGATTACCGATGCGGGGCTTTTAAGAATCGCGGAATTCAGGGAAGAATGGAACGAAATTATGTCTATTTACCGGTTTATCGTCAAGGAGGACACGCAGGATGAATAAAAGCAAATTTCTTTTGAGGCTCAAACGGGCGCTTTGGGGCTGCTCCCCGTCTGAAATCCAAAGCCGCCTCGCGTTTTATTCTGAAATGATCGACGACCGCGTGGAGGAGGGGCTTTCGGAAAAGGAAGCGATACAGGCCATCGGCGATCCCGTTCAGATCGCAGAGGAAATCCGGATGGAATTGGGCGAGAAGAAGAAGGACAGAAGACCTTTGAGCACAGGCGAAAAGATACTGATCGCTTTGGGTTCGCCCATTTGGCTTTCTCTTTTGATTGCGGCGGCGGCGGTGGTCTTTGCGCTTGCGGTTTCTGCGGGAGCTGTAATGATTTCCTTGTTTGCGGTCATGTTTTCCGTTTTGATTTCACTGTATGCTTCTGCGCTTGCGCTGGGCGCCGCGGCTGCTGCGGGACTTATCGCTTCGGTGCTTTGCGCTTTCGGCAGTCTGAAGATTGATCTTTGGATCTGGCTGGGCTTGTCCTTTGTATGCGCAGGCCTTTGCATCTGGCTGGTGATTCTGTGCGTTCCGATTGGAAAATGGATGCTTCGCATAGTTCGCGCCGTCTGCAAAGCCTATGGAAAAATTGTTTTCAGAAGGAGGAGCGCGACATGAAAAACGCCAAAAAATGGGCAATCATCGGTTTTGTATGCCTTCTTTTGGGCGCGATAATCCTGCTTGCCACTTTTGCCAGCGCGGGATTTGATATTGAAAAGCTGTATTCCAGACAGCTGATCACGACCCTGTATGAATTTGAGGATGATTTTGATAAAATCCACATAAGTGTTCTGACATCCGATGTGACGTTTGCGCGCGCCGGGGACGGGAAAACAAAAATCGAGGTTCGCGAAATAGAAAAAATACCCCACACGGTAAGCGTGGATGAAAACACGCTGGAAATTACAGATAAGGACATGCGTAAGTGGGTGGACAGGCTCAACTTCGCCGACGCCAAAGTGAGCATTACGGTATATCTGCCCAAGGATGCATATGAATCTGCAGATGTTCTTACACGCACGGGCGATATCAATATTGTGCCGGGCTTTTCCTTCGGTTCCCTCCAGGCAAATACCAGCACCGGAAAGATCGTGGTAACCGGCGTTCAGGCGGAAACAATGATCGCTTTGGGAACCACCGGGAAAATCATGATAACGGATGCGGTTGTACAGGAAGAGCTGGTTTCGATGATGACGACGGGAGATATCGATATTTGCCGTGCGCAGTCTCAATATCTGGATATTGCATCGACCACGGGCGACGTGATGCTGACGGATGTCGAAATCAAAGACCTTATGAGCGTCAAGGTGACCACGGGCGACATCTCCTTTCGCCGGTGCGACGCGGGCGAAGCTTATCTCAAAGCCACGACCGGCGATATCGAGGGAGTGTTTCTTACGGAAAAGAGATTCGAGGCCAAAGCCACGACGGGGCATGTAAGCGTTCCGAACACGCAGTCGGGCGGCCTGTGTCAGGCGACCACCACCACAGGGCACATCGATATTTCAATCGGAGGATAAGTCATGATCAAGCGACTGCTCATTCATCCCGAGGAGCTTTCGAAAAAATGGATTGACCGCATGGCAAGCGCAAACATTGACGTACTCGGCCTTCACCCGGTCGGCGGCGAGGAATCGCACAGGCATATTGAAAAAATGCTTTCACTTCTTAAAACAGATGAATACCGCGCGCTTCTGGATTATGCTGTATCCCGGGGACTCAAAATTGAATACGAAATGCACGCGGCGAGCTTTCTTGTGCCGAGGGAGCTGTTTAAAAAGCACCCGGAATATTTCAGGATGGATGAAACGGGGGCGCACACGCCGCGCCTCAATTTCTGTTTTTCCAATCCCGAAGCCATGGAAATCGCGCTGACAAATGCGGAAAAGCTGGCGGAAAATTTGTACGCGTCCGAGCCGAATTTCTATTTCTGGCTGGACGACGACGCGAAGGGCAGCGGATGCAGGTGCGAAAAGTGCAGGGCGTATTCGTTTTCCGATCAGCAGCTGATCTTTGAAAACGCGCTTGTGAAACGCTTAAAGCGCGTTCATCCCGAAGCCTGCGTTTCGCATCTGGCGTATTATCAGGCGATGCATCCGCCGAAGGCGGTTTTGCCGGAGGAAGGTATTTTTCTTGAATACGCGCCCATTGAACGCGACATGAAAAGAAGTCTTGCCTCCCAGGGCGCGGACGATAAGTATATTCATGCGCTTTTGAATTTCTTCGGCAGGAAAAACGCGCGTGTTCTCGAATATTGGTTGGACAATTCCTATTTTTCTTCGTGGAAAAAGCCGCCCAAGCCGTTTAAAGCGGACGGCGCGCTCATAAAGGAAGACATTTCCTTCTATTCCGCGCTCGGCTTTGACAATATCGCTTCCTTTGCCTGCTATCTGGGCGAGGATTACGAGGCGCTACACGGGGAAGTGGATATATCAGCGTTTGAATAAAGGTGAAAAACACATGAGCTACAAAAGAACGAAGCTTGCCTGCCACGCGGCGTATTTTACCATGTCTTCCGTTTTCAGTCTGCCGCCGCTTCTTTTTGTGACGTTTCGCGAGCTGTACGGGATTTCCTATACGCTTCTGGGCACGCTGGTGCTCACCAATTTCGTTACGCAGCTTTCGATTGATCTCATCTTTACCGCGTTCACGAAATACTTTAATATTAAAAAAGTTGTGCGCACCATGCCTCTTATTACGTGCCTGGGGCTTCTTCTCTACGCCGGCGCGCCGATTCTTTTCCCGGAACACACGTATGCGGGTCTTTTGATCGGAACGGTGATTTTCTCTATCGCCGCCGGTCTTTCCGAGGTGCTTTTAAGCCCGGTCATCGCGGCGATTCCCTCCGATACGCCTGAGCGCGACATGAGCGCCGCGCATTCTTTGTATGCGTTCGGCGTGTTCACCGTGGTTGTGATTTCAACGGTCTTCTTAAAAATCTTCGGACAGAGCCGCTGGCAGATGCTGACCGTGTTTTTTGCGCTTCTTCCCATTCTTCCCTCGGTTCTTTTCTTTCTGTCGCCCATGCCCGAGATGAAAAACGAGGGAAACGCGCACGCGAAATCTACAGGCAAAAAGCATGTTCTCACCATGGCGCTTCTGGTCGGCTGCATTTTCTTCGGAAGCTGCGCAGAAAACACCATGTGCAACTGGATGAGCGGGTTTATGGAAAAATCGCTGAATATCGATAAGGCGCTGGGCGACATCCTCGGCATGGCGGGCTTTGCCATCCTGCTGGGGCTTACCCGTATCGCCTACGCGGCTTACGGAAAGCACATTTCCCGCGTGCTTATGATCGGCATGATCGGCGCGGCGGTCTGCTATCTGACGGCGGGTCTTGTGAACTTTGTTCCCGTCGTATTCGCTGCCTGTATCCTGACCGGAATCTTCACTGCCATGCTTTGGCCGGGCGCGCTCATTTTCATGGAGGAAAACGTCCCCGGCATCGGCGTTTCGGCATATGCTTTGATGGCGGCCGGCGGCGACCTCGGCGCGTCCATCGCGCCGCAGCTCATGGGCATCGTAACGGATAAAGTCGCTCTGAGCCAATTTGCCATAACGCTCAGCGAAAAAACTGCGCTCACCACCGAGCAGATCGGCATGAAATGCGGCATGGTGGCAACTGCGGTTTTCCCAATCCTTGGCATATTCGTTCTTTTATTGGCGATGAGGCATTTTAAGAAAATAAAGAAAGCATAATGAAAAGAGCTGCCGCGCGGTGTGCGCGGCAGCTCTTTTCATAAGTAAACCTCATAAAGAGGCTTGTACAGGCCCTTGGCTCTCCCTCTGGGAGAG
>JAEDIV010000145.1 GCA_016296675.1 Clostridia bacterium | reverse complement strand
TAGCATAAACAGACTTCGGTCTGTAAATGGGTTTTGAGCTTGACGGCAAAATTCAAAAAAACAGCACGGGCGCGCAATGGTTCGCCTGTGCTGTCTTTATTGGAAGACGTATTGTGTTTTTGCTTTACAAATCGATATTCTTTCCGTATATGCGCGCGTGTTCTTTCATGGCCTGGAAGGTTTCATCGCTTAGATCGTGCTCGATTTTGCAGGCATCCTCGTGCGCGGTTTCTTTGCTTACGCCGAGAGCAACCAGGAATTTGGTCAAAAACGTATGGCGTTCATAAATACGCTCGGCGATGGCAAGGCCTGATTCGGTCAAGGTGATGCGGCCGTCCTTTTCCATGAGGATATAGCCGTTTTCGCGAAGGCGCTTGACGGCATAGCTGACGGAGGGCTTGGTTACTTCGAGCATGGCGGCAATATCAATGGAACGGATGTAGCCGTGCTGCTTTCCCAGAATCAGCATAGCCTCCAGATAGTCTTCAGATGATTTTAAAATACGCATAGATACAAAAAGCCTCACTTTCCCCTTTACAGTATCATATTTTCAGAAAAAGTGCAAGGGGTAAAGATTATGTTAGCGTAATAAAAAGCTCCATCTGCTGTCCGGTGTATCAGCCGGACGGACAAATGGAGCTTTTTTGCATGTCTTAAACGATTATTTCTTTTCCTTGGTGAACTTTCGGATGATTTCGATCATGCCCCAAACGATCAGCATCAGGCCAAGAATGGTAACCATGCCCTTTGCCATAATGGGAAGGGAGTCGATAAATGCAGTGAAGTTCATTTTGTTACCTCCTTATAAGACCAGGCCGATGATCAGGCCGCCGACGATAGCGGAAGCGATCTGACCGGCAACGTTTGCGCCTGCGGCGTGCATGAGCAGGAAGTTCTGGGGATCTTCCTTAAGACCCATCTTATGTACAACGCGAGAGGCCATGGGGAAGGCGGAGATACCGGCTGCGCCGATCATGGGGTTCATCTTGTTCTTGGAGAAGAGGTTTAAGAACTTGACGAAGAATACGCCGAATACCGTGTCAGCGATAAAAGCGACCAGACCCAGACCCAGAATCATGAGGGTTTCAGGCAGGAGAAAGGATTCACCCTTCATGCTGAAGGCAACGGTGATGCCAAGGAAGATGGTGATGAGGTTGGCAAGAACGTTCTGAGCGGTGTTGGAAAGAGAATCCAGAACGCCGCACTCGCGGATCAGGTTACCGAACATGAGGAAGCCGACCAGAGCCGCAGAAGCGGGGGCAGCCAGCGCTGCAACGATGGTAACGCAGATGGGGAAGAGGATGCGCAGGCCCTTGGAAACGGAACCGGGATTGTAGGGCATGCGGATGAGGCGCTCTTTCTTAGTGGTGGCGAGCTTGATGAAGGGGGGCTGTACGATCGGAACCAGCGCCATGTAGCTGTAAGCGGCGACCATGATTGCGCCGACATATTTGGTGCCAAGGGTATTGGCAACAACGATGGAAGTGGGGCCGTCGGCAGCGCCGATGATGCCGATGGAAGCAGCGTCGATCATGTCAAAGCCGAGAAGGCGAGCCATGGAGAGGGTAAAGAAGATACCGAACTGCGCAGCAGCGCCGATTAAAAGCATCTTGGGGTTGGAAAGCAGGGGGCCAAAGTCGATCATGGCGCCGATGCCGATAAAGAGAAGCAGCGGGAAAAGCTCGTTTGCAATACCGGCATTGTACAAAGTTTCGATAACTTCAGTCGCGCCGGACATGGGCAGGTTCACGAGGATCGCGCCAAAGCCCATAGGGAGAAGAAGCGTGGGTTCCATGTCATACTTGATGGCGAGGAAGATCAGTATGCCGCCGATCAACCACATTACCGGCATCTGCCATGTGATCGCTTGAAAGGTGTCCAGAAACATCTGCATGGAAATCAGAACCTCCTAAGAATGCGGTGCATGCAAAAGCGCATGCCCTGTATTAATGGCTTAAGGGCGGAATAAATTGCTTGGCAAACCGTCCCAGCTTACAGAAAAACATTTTACCATCAAAATATATCTTTTACAACACGCCTTATGTTTCCTGTGTCCTAAGAATTGGCTAAGAATTTATGCTGCTGCACGATACGGCATTTGCTCAAAAATGCAGGAATGAATGTTAAATACTCCGTATTACTGGAATTTTTTCATAAAACGATACCAAAAACTGCGGTTTTGAAATTTATTTTTGGAAAATTGCAAAATGGGGTTGACAAAATAAAAAAAGGGTAGTATCATTACCTCCATCAAATTCAAAGGCGTTTGAACGGAAAAAGTACCGCTTGAAAAGCCGCAAAGAGAACTGCCGGACGGTGCAAGGCAGAGGGCGAGTAGAGAGATGGGAAGTACATTCCGTGAGCCGCGCGTTGAAAAGATCCAAGTAGGCGTGACGGGAGCGACCGTTATATCGCTGAGGCAATGTTGGTTGCCGATAGAGGCCGTATGCGCGAGCATAGGGTGAAACAGGGTGGTACCGCGAAGGAATTCGTCCCTGCAGAAGAATGATTTTTTCTTCTGCAGGGTTTTTGTTTTTCAAAAACAACAATGCTATTTCGAGGGGAATGCGCGCTCCCCGATGGAATAAACAACAAAAAATTATGGAGGAAAAAGTAATGAAAAAGATGTCTAAAGTTTTGTCTCTTGTATTGGCCTTATTGATGGCTGTGTCCGGCTTTGTTTTTGCTTCGGCGGAAGAAGATAAATATCAGGTTGGCGTATGCCAGCTCGTTACCCATGAGGCGCTCGACGCTGCGACCGAGGGCTTCATTCAGGCGCTTAAGGATATCCTCGGTGAAGATAAAGTTGAAATCGACGTTCAGAATGCCGCCGGCGATATTCCCGTATGCGGCGTAATCGTAAACAGCTTCGTTTCCAAGAAATATGACCTCATCATGGCCAACGCAACGCCCGCTCTTCAGGCTGCGTACAATGCGACCATGGAAATCCCGATCCTCGGCACTTCCGTTACCGAATACGGCGTAGCGCTCGGCATTGAAGATTTCACCGGCGTTGTCGGCGAAAACGTTTCCGGCACCAGCGACCTTGCGCCCCTGACCGAACAGGCGGACATGATCCTTGAACTCGTTCCCGAAGCCAAGACCGTGGGCCTTCTTTACTGCTCTGCTGAAGCCAACAGCCTTTATCAGGTAAAGGTTGTTGAGGAGTATCTGACCGAAAAGGGCCTTGAGTGCATCCGCTACTCCTTTGCAGACTCCAACGATGTATCTGTCGTAGCGACCAGTGCTGCCAAGGATGTTGACGTAATCTATGTTCCCACTGACAACACCGCCGCTTCCTGCGCTGCGACCATCGGAAACATCGTTCTTACTGAAAAGACCCCCGTCATCGCTGGCGAAGCAGGCCTCTGCCGCGGCTGCGGTATCGCAACTCTCTCCATCAGCTACTACGACCTCGGCTACAAGACCGGCGAAATGGCTGCGCAGATTCTGAAAGGCGAAGCCAAGATCGAAGAAATGGCCATCGCTTATGCGCCCGCAGTCAAGAAGTACAACAAGGAAATCGCGGACGCGCTCGGCATCCAGATCCCCGAAGGCTATGAGGCGCTTGAAGGCTAAAACCGATTTTTGTACATTCATTATAGAACTGGGAGACATGCATCGTGACTAAAATCATGGAAGTTTTATCGACCCTGCCGGGCTCCGTGGCCCTTGGCATCATCTGGGGCATCATGGCCATCGGCGTATACATTACTTACCGCATCCTTGACATTGCCGATCTTACGGTAGACGGTTCGTTTGCAACCGGCGCTGCGGTTTGCGCGGTGATGCTGATTGGCGGCAATAATGTGTATGTGTCGCTTGTTTGCGCAATTGCTGCAGGCATGCTGGCGGGTCTTGTAACGGGACTTTTACACACCTTCTTCGGCATTCCCGCGATTCTTTCCGGAATCCTTACGCAGCTTATGCTGTGGACGGTGAACCTGAAGGTGATGGGCGGCGCGAACAGAACCGTTTCTGCGCGCAGGCTTCCGGTTCTGATTACTTCCATGAAAAACACCGACGCGATTGTGACGCTGCTCGTGGTTGCGTTTGTGCTGATCGCGATTCTCTACTGGTTCTTCGGTACCGAGCGCGGATGTTCCGTCCGCGCTACGGGCTGCAATCTCATGATGTCGAGAGCTCAGGGTATCAATACAAGCTTCAACCAGGTTCTGGGCCTTATGATTTCAAACGGCATTGTCGCCCTGTCCGGCGCGCTGTTCAGTCAGTATCAGGGAACCGCCGACATCAACAACGGCCGCGGCGCGATTGTCATCGGTCTTGCCGCCGTCATCATCGGCGAAGCGCTCATGAGCAGAATTGCCCGAAACTTTGCTGTGCGCCTTTTAAGCGTAATCATCGGCGGCATCGTTTACTATGTTCTTTATCAGGTCATCATCGAGCTTGGCCTCGACACAGACTTTTTGAAGATGCTGACGGCGCTTCTCGTTGCCGTCTTCCTGGGCCTTCCCCATATAAAGAAGACATATCTGCCGGCCAAGTCCATGAAGGAGGGTAAGAAACATGCTTGAAATTAAGAACCTTACCAAAACCTTCAATGCCGGAACCATCAATGAAAAAGTCGCGCTGAACGACATTTCCCTGACGCTTGAAGACGGCGATTTCGTAACCGTCATCGGCGGAAACGGCGCGGGCAAGAGCACGCTTTTAAACGCCATCTCGGGCGTATGGAAGCCGGACTCGGGCCAGATCATCGTGGACGGCGTGAACCTTTCCCATATGCCTGAATACAAAAGAGCCAAGTTCCTCGGCCGTGTGTTCCAGGATCCCATGATGGGCACTGCTGCAGACATGGAAATTCAGGAAAATCTCGCCATCGCCTACAGACGCGGCAAAATGCGCGGCTTTAAGTGGGGCATTTCCAAAAAGGAGAAGGCCGAATACGTAAAAATGCTCTCCCAGCTCGAGCTTGGCCTTGAAACCAGGCTTTCCGCAAAGGTCGGCCTTTTATCCGGCGGACAGAGACAGGCGGTCACGCTCCTTATGGCGAGCATGAATAAGCCCAAAATCCTTCTTCTGGATGAGCACACTGCGGCGCTTGACCCCAAGACGGCTGAGAAAGTTTTAAGCATCACGGATAAAATTGTAAACGAAAACAAGCTTACCACCATCATGATTACGCACAACATGACGGATGCGCTTGCACACGGAAACCGGCTGATTATGATGTATCAGGGCAAGATCATCATTGACGTAAAGGGAGAGGACAAGAAAAAGCTGACGGTCAGCGACCTTCTTGAACTTTTCACCAAGGCCAGCGGAACGCAGTTTGCATCCGACCGTGCGCTGCTTTCCTGAAAAAACGATACGCGCTTTGCACCTGGTTTGCAAAGCGCGTGTTTTTATGTATAATATTATGGAAAAAACTTTGGGAGGCAATATGAAACACGTCGTTCACATCTTTGGCGCATCCGGCTCAGGCACAACGACCCTTGCGGGGAAAATTGCTTCGGAACTGAACTTTTTCTTTATGGACACGGACGACTATTTCTGGCTTCCGACTGAGATTCCCTTTACTGTGAAAAGACCGGTCGATGAAAGACTAAAACTCATCAGGCAGGATATTGAAAACAATGAGAATGTCGTCCTGTCCGGATCGCTGACGGAATGGGGTGACGGGCTGATCCCGCTTTTCACGCTGGCGGTACGCCTTGAAACCGATACGAATACGCGCCTGGAGCGATTGGCTGCGCGGGAATACAGGCGCTTTAAGGACAGAATCAGGGAAGGTGGAGACATGCACAAAGCGCACCTTGAATTTCTTGATTGGGCGGCGCAATACGATGAAGGAGACATCCACATGCGAAGCCGCGCGCATCATGATCTGTGGCAGAAGAGGCTGATGTGTCCCATTCTTATGCTTGACGGGGCGGATGACCTTGATGAGAATTTTCAGGCGGTCAAAAGAGCGCTTGATATGGGAAAGTGACAGATGAAGATCACGACCAAAAAATTTCAGTTCCTTACGGACGTTGATCTTGCGTGGAATCTGATGCTCAAAAGCGCTATGCCCATCGGAGAAAACGGCATGCCCGCGCCGTTTTTTGAGTATGCGCTGTCTTCCTCATGGATGGACAAAAATCTTTTGTATCTGAATCGTTTCTGGCTGGATGACAATGTGCCGGTTGCGTATGTGTACTACGAAAATCCCGCAAACCATATCTTTTTTGCGCTAATGCCGGGCTATGAATCTTTGGCGAATGAGATGATCGCGTATGCCGACCGCTATATGCCGAAAAGGCAGGGGAAGGGGCCTTGCCGCCGCTGCGCTTTCAAAGCACTATCAGACATTTACGCCCATGGGCGCAAGTATATGACGGGCGGCGATAACCCGTTTTACTCCAAAATCGGCTACACCGAAAAAATCCGGTGGATGCACTATAAAAGGAAATAGGCGCTGTCTCAAAATACATTCAAACTCCGTTAATCGTGTATCTCCATGAAATG
>JAEDIV010000144.1 GCA_016296675.1 Clostridia bacterium | reverse complement strand
GAGAGGAAGTGCGCTCCCTCTCCATACCTCTCCCGGAGGTTTGTTGATGATCTGAAACGGAAGACCCATCGGGTCTTCCGTTTGATAATATTGCTTATTCAGCGGCCTCAGCAGGAGCTGCGGGAGCAACGGCGGTGATGTGGGGATTGACGCCCTCGTACCAGTAGAGGAAGCCTTCCATATCGATAACGTCGCCGATCTTGAGCGCCTTAACAGCTTCGTAAACCTCGGTGCCGGCACCAGTGAGATAGCTCTCAACGGTGAAGGTGTAGGTTGCGCCGTTCAGGGAAACGTTGAAGTACAGGTCATTGCCGTCCTGGCCGGATCCGTCCCAGTTGTAGAGGAACGCTACGTCGTTGCCTTCGGCGTCCTTGCCGGCGGCTTCAACGGTCATGCCCTTGAAAGATACGAACTGGTTCTGGAAGTTAATGAGCTCTTCGGTGCCGAGAAGAGCGGTTACATCCAGAGCTTCAGCAACATAGTTGCCTTCGATGATTTCGTAGGTAGCGTCTACGATTTCAACTTCGCCCGCCCACTCAGCCTTGTAGCCGGTTACGCGGATCTTGGTGCCAACGGTGAGAAGCTCATACTCCTCCTGGGAGCAAGGCATGTTGTACAGGAAGAAAGCGCCTTCTTCGTTCTGGGTGTAGAAGGTGGCGTTGCCTACGCCTTTGTTCTCCCACCAGCCCTGCTTGGCCTGGATGTAGGTTTCAACGGTGATTTCGGCGTCGAGTTCGGCAGCAACGTAATCCGCATAGGTCATAACGCCTTCAGCGAATACGGGGCAGGCAAATACCATTGCCATAAGAAGGGCGAGGATAACAGCAGAAATCTTCTTCATGATGTTTTCTCCTTTTTGTCGTTTGTCGGGGTACACTCTAATTATACATCAAATTACGCCAAGTTCAAGTAAATAATGTTTATTTTGCTTTTCTTTTCGTTTGAAGGAAGTTAATTCCTGTGTATAGGCCGATTCCGACCCATACAACGCCGATCGCAGAGAGAAGCGCAACCGCTGTAGCCGGAAGCGGGCCGCCCTTATCCATGTTGAGGCGGTACATCGCGATCATTTCCTCATACATCTTCGGAATGGATTCTTCATCCACTATCTTTTTGCGCTTGACATTTTTGACCACGGTTTCAATCAGCTGTCCCGCGGTATTTCTGAGGGATGCTGATCCATTGAACACCGGCGTTACAAAGGTATTGTCCAGATTATCAATAAGGATTTTGGCCGCATTGATCTTGACATCGTAGTAATAGTCGTTGTCCTCTCCGGCTCTTGAAAGATAATCGGAATATTCCTGACTACTCTGGGCTTTCAGTGTAACCGGAACATAACCCTCTGTTGCCGAATAGGCAAGCTGCACTTCATTGGTCAGAAGATACTGTGTAAACAGCCAGGAAGCCAGAACCTCGTTCGGATCCTCCTTATTGAAGATACATACCGACGGGCCCTGCGAAATCATTTGGGGATTTTCAGAATCAAACTGAGGAATCGGATACACAACCGTCTCAAACTCCACGAAATCCTCTTCCGGGATATCAGAAAGCGGCGCATGGCTGCCCATCCAGGTTGCGCCTGCGGTGGAATCGATGGCAAAAACGCATCTTCCGGCATTTAAATGATTTGCCGGGTAAGACGATCTTGTAAAGGTCGAGAAGGCGTCGGTCTTGACATGCTCTGCAATCTCAAGAAGAACGTCTCTTGTAGTGTCGTTAAAGATAAGAATCTCGCCGTTTGGATTGGAATACGGCGCGTCCAGCTGCTTAAGGATCTGGATCATCATGTTGTCGGTGGACTTGTAGATGAAGGGAATCATCGCTTTCTGGCCGTTGGCAAGATAGATACCGTTTTCATCCTTAAGCGCAGCCTTTTCTGAAACCTCCCACACAAAATCCCACGTAAGGGTTTCAGGCAGCGTATAGCCCAATTTTTCAACCAGCGTCTTGTTGATGTAGCACGCTTCCGTTGAGCGCATGAAAGGCAGCGCATAATAGCTTGCATCGATCATGCATTCAGACAGGAACTGCGGCACGATTTCATCCAGCCTGGGCGCATCGAAGCGAACCAATTTTCCGCCGAGACCGAATTTTTCATTCACGAACAGCTGATCCAGCTTAACCACACAGTTGTCGCTGGCCATATAAGTTGCGATATGGTCAGGATAAGTGATGCAAACATTGGGCGTGGAATCGGTGTTGATGTTGGTGATGACGTCGTTATAGATCTTGCCGTAGTCATTGTAAAGCTTGAGATTCACCTTCACATTCGGATACAGCTTTTCAAAATCAGAAATCGCTTTTTCGTAAATCGCAGTTTGGGTTTTGTTGGTGTCGTTCTTCGCCCAGAAAGAGATTTCATACGTCTTGCTTTCATCAAAGGTTTCCGGAACCACAAACGGCGATTTTTCGTTTACGCCGTGGCAGCCGGTCAGTCCTCCCACAAGGACGATCAGCATAAGGATAACGCATGCAGTTCTCTTCATCCCTTGATGCCTCCCCTCGAAACGCCTTCCATAATGCGCTTATGGAAAACCAGGAACAGAACAATCAGCGGAACAGACACTACCACGACCGCCGCCATCATGGCAGGGATATTTTCGCGTCCGAATCCCTCTTCCCTGATTTTCTGAATGCCGTTGGAAACCAGATAAAAGTTCTGATCGCTCGTGATCAGGCGCGGCCATACATAGGAATTCCAGCACTCGATGATCTTCAGGATCACGATGGTGACGATGGTGGGCTTGCTGATGGGCATCATGACGCGCCTTAAGTACTTAAGATCGGTTGTACCGTCCACCTTTGCCGCGTAATACAACTGATCCGGAATCTGCGCAAAATTCTCGCGCAGCAGGTAGATATAAAATACGCTGGTGACAGACGGAAGAATCAGACCCGAGAAGGTGTTGTCCATTCCTAGCTTTTTGATGGTAACGAAGTTTGTGATGATGACAAGCTCATACGGAATCATCATAAGGGCAAGGAACAGGGTGAACATGAGGTTTTTGCCCCTGAAGTTGAGTCTTGCAAACGCAAACGCCGCAAGCACCGTGACAACGACCATCAAAAATGTAGTGACAAGGGTATAAATCAAGGTATTCAGAAAGTACTTTGCCAAGGGAACTTCTGTAAAAGCGTAGACATAGTTTTCAAACGTGGGCGTAAGGGTGAAAAACGCCGGAACGCTTTCCGCATTGTATGCGCCGTAGCTCTTGACGGAGGTCAAAAGCATCCAGTAAAACGGGAAAAGAACGATCAGCGCCCATACGATCAGGCCGAAATACACACCCGTTTTGAAAAGCGCGTTTGCTGTGCGGCCGTTGTTTTTATTGCTCATCATTTTCCCTCCCCCATTAATAATGCACATGCTTTCTGCTGACCAGAAGGTTGATCACGGTGATGGTAAGCACGATTACAAACAGGATAATCGCCGCCGCCGAAGCATAGGACGGATATCCGCCGCCGTCGGTATACAGTACGTCGTACACATAACCGACGATGGTGTTCATTTCAGCCGCGTTCAGGTTCGTTCCAAACAGCGCAACTGCATCGGAATACGCCTTAAACGCACCGATAAAGCCGGTAATCACAAGATAGAAGATCATGGGCGAAATCATCGGAAGCGTGATTTTCCTGAAGGTTCTCAATTTGCTGGTGCCGTCCATCTTTGCCGCCTTGTAATAATCCTCATTGACAGAGGCCAGGGCGGATGTTAGAATCAGGATTTTAAACGGCATGACAACCCAGATGGTGTAAACGCACATGACCAGCATCTTCGCCCAATAGGGGCCGTCGATAAAGTCGACCGCTTCCCCGCCAAACCACTTGATAAGCACGTTCACAAGGCCGTCGGAAACCGGCGTTTTCTTAAAAAGAATCATGAAAACAAGGCCGACCGCCAGCGTGTTTGTGACATACGGCAGGAAATACAGCGTCTGGAAAAGGCGTTTGAGCGGCTTTATGCTGCTAAGGCCCAATGAAATCAGAAGCGCAATGGCGGTAGAAAGGGGCACGGTGATGATTACAAGGATAAACGTATTTTTGACCGCCTGCATGAAAAACGGATCACGCAGGACAAAGGAATAATTATTAAGTCCGTAGCCCTTGAATGACTGAGACGCGAAGTTGAACTCCTCTTCAAACGAATAGATGAATACATCCACCAGCGGATATACCATGAACACGCCCAAAAACAGCATGGCGGGCAAAAGATACAGCCAGCCCTTTAAATCTCTTTTCTCCATCATCCTTCGAACGCCCCCTTACGCTTCTTCGTAATACACGCGCTCTTTGGTGTCCCGGTTGAACACTTCGGTTTTCTGGCTTCTTACGAAAAAGCGGACAACGCCGTCCTTGGGTTCAACCTTGACATCAGCGCCGATGATCGCGCGAAGGGCTTTGCGGTCGGAGAATTCGCTTGAGAAAACAACGCTGATGTCGCGGCCCATGACTTCAAGCGCCTTGAATTTGCAGCTCAAGGGGCCGTTTTCCGCGGGAATGAACGCCTCGGGACGGACGGCGACATACACCTTCTGGTTCTCTGCGCCCTTGATGTTCAGTACCGCTTCATCGCCGATATACAGCTTATTGTCCCTGATCTCGCCTTCAAAGGTATTGATCTGGGGCGTTCCAAGGAATTCGGCGACAAACAGGTTCGTAGGATTGTCGTATACATCCTGCGGCTTTCCGACCTGCTGGATCACGCCGTCTTTCGTGACGATAATGAGATCGGAAATCGACATGGCTTCTTCCTGATCGTGGGTAACAAATATCGTGGTGATGCCGGTTTCCTTCTGGATGCGGCTGATCTCTTCTCTTGTCTGAAGGCGGAGTCTCGCGTCGAGGTTAGAAAGCGGCTCATCCAGAAGCAGAAGGCGCGGCATCTTGACCAGCGCTCTTGCAATCGCTACACGCTGCTGCTGGCCGCCGGAAAGCTCCTTGGGCTTTCTGCTCAAAAGGCTCTCGATCTGAACCAGCTTCGCCGCTTCCATCGCCTTTTTCATCATTTCATCGCGCGAAAGCTTTTCATCGCCCTTCAGATTCTCAAGCGGGAAAAGAATATTTTCGATAACCGTCAGATGCGGATACAGCGCATAGTTCTGAAATACGAGGCCGATGCCCCTCTTCTCCGGCTGAACATCAGTCACGTCTTCATCGCCGAAATAGATTTTTCCGCTCGTGGGCGCGAGCAGGCCGGAAAGCAGATTGAGCGCCGTGCTCTTTCCGCAGCCGGACGGGCCCAGAAGGCCGATCAGTTTTCCGTCAGGGATCTCGATGTTGAAGTTGTTGACGGCGGTCACGCCCGGATCTTTTTTGCTTCTGCCGGGGAATTTTTTGGTGAGATTTTCAAGTACAACCTTCATAGTATCCCTTCCTTAAAGCGCGTATATCTGCGCTGAATATTCTTATAGGGCTTCATTATATCACCCTCCTGTAAAAACTTGAATAGTCTTCTGGAAAGTTCGCTGTTCAAATGGATATTTTTCTTGTTTTTTAAAGCATTCGCCTGATTTCTATCCTTGCTTGCATGATCAGACGCATATATAATATCCCGTGTGGAGGCGAAAACAGATGAGCGAAAAAACAGGCATCATTGATGTGGGCGGCGGTCTTCGAGGCGCGTTTGCTGCCGGCATATTGGAATACTGCCTTACGCAGGAAATCGGTTTTGATATTGCTTTCGGAATTTCTGCAGGAAGCGCCAATCTTACAAGCTTTCTATCCCGCCAGAGAGGGAGAAATCATATTTTCTATATGGACTATGTGCACAGGCATCAGTATATGGGTTTTCGAACTTTTCTGAAAACCGGTTCCTATATCGGCTTTGACTACGTCTATTCCACATTAAGCGGCACAGACGGCGAAAATCCGCTCGATTTCAAAGCGCTCCTGGCAAATCCCACAGAGTTTGTCGTGATCGCAACCGACGCCCGTACCGGAAAAGCAAAATACTTCACAAAGGCCGATATGTCCCTGAACAATTACGATATCTGTAAGGCCTCCTGCTCGATTCCGGTCGTATGCAAGCCTTACGAAATTGGCGGCATCCCCTATTTTGACGGCGCGCTTTCTGATCCTGTGCCGGTGGAAAAGGCGTTTGAAGCGGGATGCGACAAAGTTGTCCTTCTGCTGACGCTTCCTGAAAGCCATATCCGGGCCCCCGGCAAGGATATGCCCATCGCAAAAATCCTCAATCGCACCTATCCCGCAGCCGCAAAGGAACTGGAAACAAGATATCAAAAATACAACGACGGCATCAAAAAAGCGCAGGAATATGCCAATAAGGGGAAGCTTCTCATCCTGTCACCGGATGACACCTGCGGCGTATCCACCTTAAGCAAAAACAAGGAAGGTATTCAGAATCTTTTTGACAAAGGCTTTAAAGAAGGCGAAAAAATCAAAAAATTCCTGCATCTATAAGTGCAGGAATTCAGATCATCAACAAACCTCCGGGAGAGGTATGGAGAGGGAGATAACTTCCTCT
>JAEDIV010000143.1 GCA_016296675.1 Clostridia bacterium | reverse complement strand
GTACATCCAATGGATGGAGGACTCCTTCCCGAACCGAAAACCGAAAACATAAAAACTCCCTCCTGCATGAACATAAGCGTTCATACAGGAGGGAGTTCCTCTTGTGTGATTATTGTGGGAATTTTGATGACAGTATCAAAACAGTATCAAATCTGTTTTGAAATGCCGCTTTTGCCCGTGTTTACTGGGAAAAACGGAGGCTGTTCATTATTCCCACTCGATCGTCGCCACGGGCTTGGGCGAGAGGTCGTAAAGAACTCTGCAGCAGCCGGGGACTTCGTTTAAGATGCGCTTGGTGATTTTCTGAAGGACCGGCCATTCGAGCTCTTCGATGGAGGCGGTCATGGCGTCGATGGTGTTTACTGCGCGGATGATGACGGGATATTCAAAGGCGCGGGCGTGGTTTTTGACGCCTACGGACTTGAAATCCGGAACAGCGGTGAAATACTGCCATACTTTGCCTTCAAGGCCGAAGTTTTTGAACTCTTCGCGAAGGATCGCGTCGCTTTCGCGGACGATTTCAAGGCGGTCACGGGTGATGGCGCCTAAGCATCTTACGCCAAGACCCGGGCCGGGGAAGGGCTGGCGGTAGACCATGGAATCCGGAAGGCCGAGCGCTTTTCCGCAGGCGCGGACTTCGTCCTTAAAGAGCATTTTCAGGGGTTCTACGAGCTCGAACTTCAGATCCTCGGGAAGGCCGCCCACATTGTGGTGGGACTTGACCATCTTGGCGGTTTTGGTTCCGGACTCGATGATATCGGGATAGATGGTGCCCTGACCGAGAAGCTCGATGCCGGAAAGTTTCCTTGCTTCTTCTTCAAATACGCGGATGAATTCGCCGCCGATGATCCTGCGCTTCTTTTCAGGATCGGCAACGCCGGCGAGTTTATCCAGAAAACGGTCAACCGCGTCGACATAGACGAGGTTCGCGCCGAGCTCCTGACCGAATACGCGAACAACTTCTTCGGGCTCGCCCTTACGGAGCAGGCCGTGGTTTACATGAACGCAGGTAAGCTGCTTACCGATCGCCTTGATGAGCATGGCGGCAACAACAGAGGAGTCAACGCCGCCGGAAAGGGCAAGAAGCACTTTACGGGAGCCAATCTGCTTTCTCAGAAGCTCGATTTCGCCTTCGATGAAGTTTTCGATGTTCCAGTCGCGGGGCGCGCCGGTCTTTTCGATGAAGGCGTTCAGGATTTCCGTGCGGTCTTCAGGCCACTCGTTGACATCCGCCGGATGCTTGCCTTCGTGGCAGGCAGTCAGCACGGGAAGGCCCAAGTCGTAGATGCCGGGATTTACGTCGATTTTCTCGCCGTCAACGACGTTATTCACGCCGCCGTTTACAACGACGCCCACAACGCCGGGCAGATTTTTGAGGGTTTCAGGCTCGATATCATGCGCGAAAATTTCGCTGTACATGCCGAGCGCTCGGATTTCGCGCGCGACGGCTGCGTTTTCAGTGCTGCCCAGATCCAGGATTGCGATCATGCTTCTGTTCATACGACGCCTCCATAAATATGAATAAGAATCAAACCCATTTTTGATTTTAAAAGTATATCACAAATGCGTGGAGTTGTAAATTAAATGAAGGCGCGCGTAGTTTTTGATTTTGAAGATTTTTTGTTAATTTCGGAAGTTGTCATGCCTTATTGATCGCTGTGAAAAACGGGCAAATGACAGGATGAAAAGAATGTGCTTTCTCAAGGCAGGTTCTGATTTTTTGCATCGGAACACAAAGGGAGAAATTACGGGCAGCTGAGTAATGGCAGTATTGAAAATACAGACAATCAAACCTTCATTCCGTTTTCTCTCCTTCCGTCTCGGCTTCGCCGAGCCACCTTCCTCATCAGAGGAAGGCTGGGGCGCGGAAACAAAGCTGATTGCGTTTTGTGTTTCGTTCCTCTATATCAAATCGCTGTCCGCAAACGCCATATACTAAACTTTTGGTCGAGTTATACTAAATTTTAACGCGATAAAGGCCCCGATTCCATTGACAAACACACTATATAGTGGTTTAATATAATCTGTATTTAAGTTTAGTTATTTTAAACAGAAAGGACGGGCGGACAATGCAGATTGGCGAAAAGATCAAGCGGCTCAGACTGCAGCGGGGACTTACGCAGGAAGAACTCGCCGACCGCTGCGAGCTTTCAAAGGGCTTTATATCTTTGGTAGAACGAGATCTGACTTCCCCTTCCATCGCCACGCTTCAGGACATGCTGGCCTCTTTGGGCAGCGATCTAAGCGGTTTTTTCCAGAGGGAAACAGATGAAAAAATCGTATTCGGCGACGACGACATCTGCGTAAAAGAGGACGAAGAAACCTTGAAGGGCCGCATTCGCTGGCTGGTTCCCACCGCGCAGAAAAACAGCATGGAGCCGATTCTTGTCGAAATGGCCTCCGGCGGCGAAACCGCCATGCAGGATCCCCACGAGGGTGAAGAATTCGGATATGTGCTTTCCGGAAGCATCGTGATCGAGCTCGGCGAAAAGCGCATCCGCGCCCGCAAGGACGAAAGCTTCTACTTCAAACCCACGCAGCCGCACCGAATCGTAAACAATTCCAAGCAGACGGCGAGGCTGATCTGGGTATCGACGCCCCCCAGCTTTTAAACGAGGGAGATAGAACGAGATGTACGAAAACACGAAACTGATTGAGCTTAAAAACATCAGTAAATCGTTTGGAGATACGCAGGTACTGAAAAATGTAGACATCTACATCCGCAGAAAAGAATTTGTGACCCTTTTAGGCCCGTCCGGCTGCGGAAAGACCACGATGCTTCGAATCATCGGCGGCTTTGAATTCCCGGACGAAGGCGAGGTCCTCTTCGATGGAAAGGACATCCAGTCCCTTCCGCCGTACCGCCGCCGCGTAAATACGGTTTTTCAGAAATATGCGCTGTTTACGCATCTGAACGTTTATGACAACATCGCCTTCGGCTTAAAGCTTAAAAAGCCCGAAGAGCTTCTGCCGAACGAAAAGAAGATCACCAAGCGCAAGATCAAAGCCGAAATCGACAGACGCGTCAAAAGGATGCTGAAGCTTGTTAAAATGGAAGCGTATGAAAAACGCTCGGTCGACGCGCTTTCCGGCGGTCAGCAGCAGCGAATCGCCATTGCGCGCGCGCTTGTAAACGAGCCCGAAGTTCTGCTTCTGGACGAGCCTCTGGGCGCGCTGGACCTCAAGCTCCGCAAGGAAATGCAGGTGGAGCTTAAGAGCATGCAGCAGCAGCTGGGCATCACCTTCATCTACGTCACCCACGACCAGGAAGAAGCGCTCACCATGTCCGACACCATCGTCGTCATGAACGGCGGCAAGATCCAGCAGATCGGCGACGGCAAGAGCATCTATGACGAGCCCAAAAACGCTTTTGTCGCAAACTTCATCGGCGACAGCAATATCTTATCCGGCACAATGCTCAAGGATTTTGAAGTTGAGTGCGCAGGGCACCATTTCGAATGCGTGGACGAAGGCTTTGAAGAGAATGAGCCCGTCGACGTAGTCGTCCGTCCCGAAGACGTCATGGTCGTAGGCAGCGACGTCGGCATGCTGATTGGCGAAGTGGAGAGTGTGTTCTTCAAAGGCGTTCACTACGAAATGAAGGTAAATACCGGCGATTTCACCTGGAAGGTGCATTCCACAACCATGTATCCCGCCGGCAGCCGCGTGGGCCTTTCCATCGTGCCCAGCAATATTCACATCATGCGCAGGATGGAGGCGGAAGGATAAGTTGAAAAGAAGCTATTTCTCCGGTCCGTATGCGCTGTGGATGGTGCTTTTCACCATCTGCCCGATGATTTTCGTATTGTATTACGCATTCACAAACGCAGACGGCGGCTTTTCCGTACAGAGCATCCTTGACTGCCTCGAGCCGACCACCATCCGCGTGTTTCTGCGCTCGATCAAGCTCGCCTTCATTTGCACGGTCATTTGCCTGATTCTGGGCTATCCCGCGGCGCAGATACTGGCCAGCAAGGATTTTTCCAAATACAAAATGCTGTTTGTGCTTTTCATCCTCCCCATGTGGATGAACTTCCTTTTAAGAACCTATGCGACGATGTCGCTTCTTGAAAGACGCGGCATCATCAACACGATTCTGGAGCGCTTCGGCATGGAGCCGCTCACGCTGATCGGAACCGAAGGCGCAGTCGTGTTCGGCATGGTATACAACTATCTGCCCTTTATGATCCTCCCCATCCATACCGCGCTTAAGAAAATGGATACGCGCGTCATTGAAGCAGCGCAGGATCTGGGCGCAAACCCCATCCGCGTGTTCACGCGCGTCATCCTCCCCCTCTCAATCCCCGGCGTCATCAGCGGAATCACCATGGTGTTCATGCCCGCGGTAACGACATTCGCCATTTCAAGGCTTTTAGGCAGCGGAAACTTCATGCTTCTGGGCGACATGATCGAAAAGCAGTTCCTCGAAATGCACGACTGGTCGTTCGGCTCGGCGCTTTCCATGTTCATGATGGCAATCATCGTGCTTTCCATCGGCCTTCTCAACCGCATCGATCCCAGCAAGGGAGAAAGGAGCGGTAACTGGTGAAGAGACTGTTCAAGTATGTAAAGGGCACGTATCTGGGTCTTTTGCTTCTGCTTCTCTATTCCCCGATCGCGGTCATGATCGTTTTGTCGTTCAATGAATCCAAGTCCCGCGCCAATTTCAGCTGGGGCGGCCTTAAGTGGTATTACGAGCTTTTCTATCAGAGCCCGGAAATCATCGAAGCTTTGAAGCTCACCCTGACAGTAGCCGTTTTGGCGACGCTGATTTCCATCGTCCTGGGAACGCTGGGCGCCATCGGCATTCACGCCTGCAAAAAAGGCTATGCGGCGATGCTGATGAACCTTTCCTATCTTCCCATGACCATGCCCGACATCGTGACCGGCGTAAGCCTGATGCTGATGTTCGTGTTCGTAAACACCTATGTTTACTTCCCGCGCGGCTTTTTCACGATGCTGATTGCGCATATCACCTTCGACACGCCCTATGTGCTTTTCTCGGTCATGCCGAAATTAAAGCAAATGAATCCCAACACCTATGAGGCTGCGCTGGATCTGGGCTGCAGACCCATGAAGGCAATCCGAAAGGTTATCCTGCCCGAAATCAGCCCCGGCATCGTAACGGGCGGTTTGCTCGCATTCACAATGTCTCTGGACGACTTCGTTATTTCCTTCTTTACCAGCGAATCCAACAACCTTTCCATGCTCGTGTATGCGGCGGCAAAGCGCGGCGTCGAACCCACCATTTACGCGCTTTCCACCCTTATGTTCATCGCGATCCTCATTCTTCTGATCATCATCAACAAGCGCTCCGATCTCGAGAGCATATCATAACAAGGAGGTTTACTCTAATGAAAAAGCTTTCTGTTCTCGTTGCCCTTATCATGGCTTTCTCCTTCTTCGCGCCTTTCCTTCCCGAAGCCCGCGCCGAAGAAACCATCACCGTTTTCAACTGGTACGACTACATCGACGACACCGTCATCAAGCAGTTTGAGGAAGAAACCGGCATCAAGGTAAAATACGTCAACTTCACGACCGTTGAAGAAATGTACGTCAAGATGACCGCCGGCGGCGGAAACTACGACATCATCATCCCCTCCGACTACATGATCGAGCGTATGATCAAGGAAGACATGCTTCAGGAGCTGGACTATGACCTCCTGCCCAACGCCGAAGGCCTGATCGAGTGGATGAAGGATCCTTCCTACGACCCCGAAGGCCGTCACTCCGTTCCCTACATGTGGGGCACGGTGGGTATCCTCTATAACACCGAATACATCGACGAGGAAATCACCTCCTGGACCTCCATCTTCAACCCCGATTACCAGAAGGACGTCTTCATGCTCGACTCTTACCGTGACACCATCGGCATCACTTTAAAAATGCTGGGCTACCCGATCAATACCCGCGAAGAGGAAGCGCTGAATGCCGCGAAAGAAGCCCTCATCCAGCAGAAGCAGGACGGCATCGTTCAGGGTTACCTGGTTGACGAAGTCAAGGACAAAATGATCGGCGGCGAAGCTGCCATGGCCGTTATGTGGTCGGGCGACGCGATGTACGCCATCATGGAAAATGATTCCCTTAGGTACGTCGTTCCCGAGGAAGGCTCCAACGTCTGGCTCGACGCCATGTGCATCCCGAAGACTTGCGAAAACGTCGAAGCCGCCCACGCCTTCATCGACTTCATGTGCCGCCCCGACATCGCCTACAAAAACATGCAGTACATCTATTACTCCACCCCCATCGCGGAAGTTGTAGAGATGCTGGACGAGGAAGAGCTGGAATATGAAGCGCTGAATCCCTCTGAAGAAGCAGTGGCCAGATGCGAATTCTTCCAGGACATCTCCGCCTTCATCGAAATCTACGAGAAGATCTGGATGGAAATCAGAGCGTAAAACGCACACAAAAGAAAAGGACGAAAAATCGTCCTTTTCAAGCCATCAAAAAAGTCCCTTTTTTGATGGGAAGGCCGATCGCCTGAAATCC
>JAEDIV010000142.1 GCA_016296675.1 Clostridia bacterium | reverse complement strand
AGGAAGTGCGCTCCCTCTCCATACCTCTCCCGGAGGTTTGTTGATGATCTGAGGGGCTGTCATTTCTGACAGCCCCTCATGTTCAAAAAGGAAGATTAGTTCAGAGAGGCCTGATAAGCGTCGTTGTATTCTTCGGTGATCTTGGCGCCTCCTTCAGTTTCCCACTGATCCCAGGCAGCCTGCAGGCCGTCCTCGTCGATGATGCCGGCGATGAACTGAGTCGCGGCGTCAGAGAGGATGGTGGCGAGCTGGGTTCCGAAAGCTACATTGGTCTCGGAAACGAAGGGATAGCAGGGGTTGGCAACGGCGAAGGGAGCGAGGATCACGTTGAGCTCGTTGTATCTGGCGCGCATGCTGGTGGTCTCAAGCGGCACAGTCAGATCGCCCATGACGCCCATACCCAGCTGGTTGATGGAGCCATTGATCTTGCCGGTTTCAACGGTCAGTCCTTCGGGATGGGTGGCGGTGCGATAGCCGGCCTCGGTGATCCAGTAGGTTACGCCTTCAACGCCGCAGTTGATCAGCATCTGGCCTTCGGCAGTGTTGCACCAGTCAAGGAACTTCATGACCTTGGGCAGATCTTCTTCCTTAACGGCTTTGGTTACAACCAGTTCGCCGGCGAAGCCGGGGTTCTGGGGCCATACGGTGATTTCGCCATCATCCTGAGCAACGGGGCCTACATACTCCCAGATCTGCTCGGTGACGCCGGCGTTGGTCTCGAACCACTCCTGCTGACGATAGCAGTTGTCGAGGCAGTCAAAGCGCATGAAGGCGGTGCCGTTGCGCTCGGGGTTGTTCCAGGTGGAGGAGTCGATGGTGGCGAAGTTGGGATCGATGCCGCCGGCCTCGTATACCGCGCGCAGCCACTTCAGGCCTTCGAGGTATGCGGGATCCTTGTGAGCGGGATAGATTTCGCCGTTCTCGTCAATGCCCCACTCGTTGGGCGCGCCGTGCATAACAGTGGCGATGGAGATGGTACCTGCGGTGTAGGAGCACATGTTGATGGCGTAGCAGTCATCCTTGTACTCGGCAAGAGCCATGGTCAGCTCGGTGAGCTCTTCGATGGTCTCGGGGATCTCGGTGATGCCGCACTCAGCAGCGATGTCCTTGCGGTAGTAGATACCGGCGCGGGGATATGCGCGGCTGCAGTAGATGCCGTATACGCGGCCGTCGATGGAGATGTTGGAGTAAATGCCGGCATTACCTACGAGGTTCGGGTAATTGACGGGGTCGTTTACGTACTCGGTCAGATCCCAGAAAGCGCCGGCGCGGGCATTGTTGATCATGGTGGTGCCGCGGGCATCGGTCATGCGAACGATCATGGGCTGCTTTTCGGAGGGATCGGTCATGGTAGTGTTCAGGGTGTCGCCATAGGTGGAGTTGGCGGCGAAGATGATCTGAAGGCGAACGCCGGATGCTTCTTCGATGGCCTTAAGAACGGGGTTGTCCTCATACTGGAAGTCCACGTCTACATTGTGGTCAGGCAGCATAACGGTGATGACGAAGGGTTCGTCGGATTCTGCAAAGCCGGCAAAAGAAAGCAGCATTGCAAGAGCCATAAGAAGAGCTACGAGTTTCTTCATGGGTTGGTCCTCCTTTTTTTATTTTGTTCACGCGTCCAATACGCGAAAAACACCTTTGAATGGAGCTTTGAATTTAGCCCTTGAGCGCGCCGACCATTACGCCCTTTACAAAATACTTCTGAAGGAACGGATAGACGCACATGATCGGAATGGTGGAAACGACGATAACGGCCATCTTGACGGACTGCTCCGGAGGCTGGACGAATTCCGGATCCAGAACCGACGAGTCGGCAACGGTGGCGTTTGAAAGAATGATGATTTCGCGAAGCAGAACCTGAAGCGGCCACTTTTCTCTTGCGCCGGGCATGTAGATCATCGCGCCGAAGTAGGCGTTCCAGTGGCCGACCGCATAGAAAAGACCGAAGGTCGCAAGCACGGGAAGCGACAGGGGCAGAACGATCTTCCAAAGAACGCCGATGTCGGTGCAGCCGTCCATGGAAGCGGATTCTTCCAACTCCTGCGGGATGGCCTGGAAGAAGTTTTTCACGATCATCATGTTATACGCGCTGATCGCGCCGGGCAGAAGCACGGAAAGATAGGTATTTTTCATGTTCAGCATATTGGCAACGACGATGTAGCTGGGGATCATGCCGCCGCCGAAGAACATGGAGAAGATGACCATGTTGAGGACGAAGTTTCTGCCGCGAAGGCGGGGCTTGGAGATGGCGTAGGCCATGGTGACGGTGAAAAAGAGATTGATGAGTGTTCCGGCTACAGTAATGAAGATGGAATTTTTGAAGCCGGAAACGATTTTGTTGGTTGAGAAAATGTATTCATAGGCATTGAAGGAAATGTCGCGGGGAATGATCAGAAGCGGGCGCTGGGCGAGCTCAAGCTCGGTTGCAAAGGATGCGCCGATGATGTAAATGAAGGGCGCGATGGTGGTCAGGGCGACCAGGGACAAAAACACATAGTTGAAGACGTCAAAAACACGGCCTGCAAGGGTGTTTCCCTGTCCTACTGCGCCGGAGGAGCCGATGACGGGCGCTTTCTTTTTATTTGCCTCGGAGGACTTTTTTAGATTTTTGTTCATTTTTCCGTCCCCCTTCCTTAGTAAAGACCCGACTCGCCGAGGGCGTGCGCGATCTTGTTGGATGAGACAACCAGGATAATGCTGACTACGGACTTCATAAGGCCGATGGCGGAAGCGTAGGAGAACTGGCCTTCCTGAAGACCCTGCTGATAGACGAATACGTCAAGGGTCTGCGAGGTGGAGCGGTTTAAGGAGTTGGCCATCAGGATCAGGTGATCGTGGCCGGTATCAAGCATGGAGCCCATGCGAAGAATGAGCATAAGAACGATGGTGGAGCGGATGGCGGGAAGCGTAATGTGCCACAGGCGGCGCATGCGGCCTGCACCGTCGACCATTGCCGCTTCATAAAGCTGAGTATCGACATTGGTAAGGGCAGCCAGGAAGATGATCGTGCCCCAGCCGGTTTCTTTCCAGATGGACTGACCGATGATCATCCAGCGGAAGGTGGCGGGCGAACCCAAGTAGTTGATCTGCGTGCCGAGAAGGTTTTCGGTTATCTTAAAGATGATGCCGGTGGGCCCGAAGAGGATCATGGTAATAGAAACTACGATAACGATCGAAATGAAGTGCGGCACGTATAAGAAGGTCTGAAGGATCTTCTTGTAGCGCAGGGAGCGCATTTCATTGAGCATCAGCGCCAGAATGATGGGCGCGGGGAAATAGAAGATCAGGTTCATGAAGGACAGAAGCAGCGTGTTTTTCAGATACCTTGTCCATGACGGGAACTGGAAGAAGTACGCAAACCACTGAAGTCCCAGCCATTCGCTGCCGGCAATGCCGGAATAGGGGACATAATTCTGGAAGGAAATTATGATACCCCACATGGGCAGGTATTTGAAGATGACGAAATAAACGAAGCCGGGCAGAAGAAGCATGTACAGCCATTTGTCGCGCAGGATATCTGCCGTCAGGCGGCGCAGATATTCTTTGCGGGCTTCATGAATGGATTTGTGCGCGTGCGCTTTATCGCTCATTGCGTTTCCTCCTTCACATGAATAGGGATTGGACTTGGAGCATCCGGCAAAAGAGATTCGCCCGGGGAATGGGATGAATCCGTACATTTACGCTGCACTTTTTGCCGGAGGACATAATATTCAACCTGTTTTGTTTCATTATAACGTTTTAGTTGGCGAATTGTCAATGGTTTTCATGCTTCAATTGAATAAAATCGACAGATGATGAAACAAAAATGAAGAAAAATGCATGCTTTTTGTATTCGGCCTGCGGCGGAAAATAAGCCGGGGAAAAAGAAAAGTGCGCACGCCGATACCTGCGTCCGCACTTGATGAAAGCGATTTGTATTATGGATTATGCCCACCACATGCCGCCGTTATTTTCAAACATCATAACGCGCTTAAGCATATCGATAGCCTTTCCGAGTCCTTCGGGAACGCTCATTAAGCTGTCCTCGTGCTCGATGGAAATCATTCCGTCGTAGCCGACCATGCGAAGGGCGCTCATCATGTCCTTCCAGGTCTGCTCGTCGTGGCCGCATCCTACGGAGCGGAAGATCCAGCTTCTGTGAATCTCGTCGCCGTAGTGTTTGGTGTCCAGAACGCCGTTGACCTTGGTGTTGATTTCATCAACCTTGGTGTCCTTGGCATGGAAGAAGAAGATAGCGTCGCCGAGATAGCGGATGGCGGCGACGGGATCGATGCCCTGCCAGAACAGGTGGCTGGGATCGAAGTTCGCGCCGATTTCGGGACCGACGGCATTGCGCAGCTTCATCATGGTTTCGGGATTGTATACGCAGAAGCCCGGATGCATTTCAAAGGCGATCTTCTTGATGCCGTGCGCGCGCACGAATTCGACTTCTTTTTTCCAGTAGGGAATGAGCACTTCGTTCCACTGGTAGTTGAGGATCTCGGTGAAGTCGTCCGGCCAGGGGCAGGTGACCCAGTTGGGGGTCTTGTCTTCGGGGGAACCGCCGGGGCAGCCGGAGAAGGTGACTACGGTGTCTACGCCCATCTTTTCGGCGAGCAGTACCGCGTTTTCAAAGTCCTCATGGAACTGCTTGGCGATTTCCTTATTGGGATGCACCGCGTTTCCGTGGGTGGAAAGAGCGGCGATTTTGAGATTGTACTTGTTCAGGGTTTCAAGCATTTTTTCGATCTTCTCGGGATGAGCAAGAAAATCCTTCGCGTCGCAGTGGGCTTTTCCGGGGAAGCCGCCGCAGCCGATTTCTACGGCCTGAACGCCCTTGGAAGCGAGATACTGGCAGGCTTCTTCAAAAGGTCTGTCCTGAAGAAGAACGGCAAATACGCTGAGAGTCATGATCTGTTTCCTCCTGTTTTTTCTTGGCATGGACCTATTATACATGATTTTTGATGTCCGTTCAATGGATTTTTGGGCGGAATTCGTGTTTTTAATGGATTGTTCCTTTGACGGATGAATGCATTCGTGGTACAATGAAAACAATCGACATAAATATCTTGGAGGAAACAGGCATTGAATTGTCCCAAATGCGGAACGAAAATAAAAAAAGGCATGGAGCATTGTCCGCGCTGCGGTCTTGGAACCCTGGTGACGGATGACCAGAAGACGACGGAAATCGTGCCTTTGCGGATGCTGATATTAAGGGCGTTTCTTGTGTTTTTGGGTTTGCTGGTTACAATATGCGTGATTACCTTTATCGGCGTTCGAATTCATTTTAACAATGAAAACAAGCGCATTGAGAAAAAATACGATAACCATGTAATTGAAGAAACCGTCTATGACAACGGAATGATCGGACACGCGATTTCCTTTTTCGCGGAAGACGGAGATACGATTTACATTGAAGAGCTCAGACAGAGCTTTATGGTTGTCGGAAATGTTGCGCGCGTGGAATTTCCGGATTATGTCTGGTTTGACATTGATCCTTCCAATATAGAAAGCGCAAACATCAAGCTTTCGCCGATTCTGATTCGCGAAAACGGCGAAAAGATCAAGCTTCCGGCGTTTTCCATGAATATCGCCGTTCCCGAAGCGCCCGTCAAGGTCAATTCTCCCGCGCAGGCATATAACACGGTCGTTACCTCTATCGTCGGAATTGATGTGGACGTGGTTTACGGAAGTCAGGTCATCATCAACGGCGAAGATGTTTCCGACCGCGTGGACAGAAGCGGAAAGCTGAATCTGAACCTGAACGTCTATCCGATCGGCGAAAACAATATCTCAATTATCGTTCGCACGGATCAGCACAAGGAAGCCAGACGAGACCTTGTGTTTTACAGAAACAAGATGGAAATCGAGCTTGAACTTGATCCCTCCGTCGGAACGAGCAGCCAGCTTGCATATATGACGGTTTCGGGCAAGACCGAACCCGGCGCATGGATCGAAGTCGACACCAGCCACGATACTTCCAGCGTCAAGATCGATCAGCAGACCGGCGAGTTCTCCTTCCGCGCACGTTTCTCCACCTTCGGAGACAACCTTGTCCGCCTGCGCGCGACAAAGGAAGGAAAACCGGATTCCGAAATCTCGTTCTATGTAAGCTATCTCCCGGCCAAAGCGGAATACTCCAGAAATGCCTGGGCGATGGATTATCAGCAGCTGCGTTTGATCTATGAACAGTGGCGCGGACGCGTGTTCCTGTGCAAGGGCAGAATTGTCGATATGTATTACGAGGGCGATACGCAGTATTCGGTCATGAATGTCGGAAAGAACGAAGAGCAGCTGATCATCCTTGAAAACCAGTCCGACGTCGGCTCTTTGAATGTCGGCGCGAATTATGAGGTTTATGCGGATGTCGCCGGAAGACTTTTCTACAAGTCCGGCTACTGCCCGCACCTGATCGCAAGATATGCAAACATCGTTGTAAACTAAAACAGCAAGCGGAAACGCTATATAAGAAGGCCGCCCCGCGCTTGTATGCGCGGGGCGGCCAGATCATCAACAAACCTCCGGGAGAGGTATG
>JAEDIV010000016.1 GCA_016296675.1 Clostridia bacterium | reverse complement strand
CCCGCAGGATTTCAGGCGATCGGCCTTCCCATCAAAAAAGGTACTTTTTTGATGGTTTGAACCTCTGCATATGCAGAGGTTCTTTGACGTTTTTACTTGCCGCTCATGGATTTTTCCTGAGCCTCGATCATCTTCTTGACCATGGTGCCGCCGATATAGCCGGCGTCCTTGGCGGAGATGTTGCCGTTGTAGCCTTCGTTTAAGGTGATGCCGAGTTCGTTTGCGACTTCCTGCTTCATGTTGCTCATAGCCTTGCGGGCTTCGGGTACGTTGATTCGGTTGGAATTACGGCTGGACATAGTCAAACACACTCCTTACGATCATTTGACCGAATCCGATGAAGGCGAATGGCTTCCTGCATAGTCCCGAATCATTTTGCGAACCATATTTCCGCCGACTTTGCCGGCATCGCGGGCGGAAATTTTTTCGCCGGGCGCAGGGTTGAGGCTGATGCCCAATTCCTTTGCCGTTTCCTGCTTAAGGCGCGAAAGCCATTCGCCTTCCTTTTGCTTTTTTTCGGGAATATTGTCGTGCATCCCGTTCACCTCCCGTTTCAGTCTGAACGTATTGTTTCTCGCGGGAGAGTTTTTATGACTGGTAAAATCAATCAGTTTGCGCTCATGACCACCTGGCCTTTTTCCTTGAGCCATTGTTGAGCCGAAGAGACGAGGGTTTTTCGGGTTTCATCGCTTTCATCGCGTCTTAAGATTTCCCGCGCCAGTTCGTGTGTGACCTGAAGCGTGCCTGCATCGGTGCTTTCATTAAAAAGATCGCTGATCACGGATCCGGACTGCCTTGTTCCGAAGATTTCGCCGGGGCCTCGCAATTCCATATCCTTTTGCGCGATAACAAAGCCGTCGTTTGTTTCGCACATGGTTCGAAGCCGTTCGTTCATGTCCGACATCATAAAACACCATGACTCCATTGCGCCGCGCCCGACGCGGCCGCGCAGCTGATGCAGCTGAGCAAGGCCGAATCGTTCGGCGTTTTCGATGACCATGACGGTGGCGTTTGGAACGTTTACGCCGACTTCAATGACGGTGGTCGAGACCATGATATCCGTTTTCCCGCTCCTGAAGTTTTCAATTTCCAGATCCTTGTCCTTCGGCTTCATTTTTCCGTGAACGAGGCATACAGAAAGATCCGGGAACACATCGTTTTTCAGATGTTCATAGAGTTCTTCTGCGCTGACCGCTTCAATCGCTTCGGATTCTTCCACCAGCGGACAGACAAAATACACCTGGCGGCCGGATTTTACTTCGTTTCGGATAAAGCCGTACATGCCGTCGCGCTTCGATTCCGGAACAATGCGCGTTTTGACGGGTTTTCTGCCGGCGGGCATCTCGTCGATGACGGAAATGTCGAGATCGCCGTACAGAATCAAAGACAGCGTTCTGGGAATGGGCGTTGCGCTCATGACCAGCACGTTTGCGCCCTGTCCTTTTTCGCTCAGCATGGTTCTCTGGCGAACGCCGAAGCGGTGCTGTTCGTCCGTGATGACGAGCCCGAGCGCGCGGTAGGCGACGTCTTCAGTGATGAGCGCATGCGTTCCGAACACCGCCTGCCATGCGCCGGAGGCGATGTTTTCTTTTGCAATCAGATGCTCTTTTTTGGTCATGCTGCCGGTTAAAAGGCCGCAGGGGATGCCGAGCGGCTCGAGCGCGGCTTTGGCGCTTTCGTAGTGCTGCTGGGCGAGGACCTCGGTCGGCGCCATCATGGCGCACTGATAGCCTGTCTTTGCCGAAAGATACATTGCGCCGAAGGCCACGGCGGTTTTTCCGCAGCCGACATCGCCCTGAACGAGGCGCGCCATTGCGGAGGGCGAGCGCAGATCCGAGGCAATTTCCGACAGCACGCGCCTTTGCGCGTTGGTGGGCGGAAAGGGGAGCGTATTCCAAAAACCGTCGGGAGAAGGCGCGTCTATGGAAATGCCCTGCCTTCCGGTGGTTCGCATAAGTCCCGCGGCAATCTGGAAATGAAGCAGATTTTCAAATGAATTTCTGTAAAGCGCGGCTTGAAGGGCGTGCGTATTGTGCGGCTGATGGATGGAAAACAGCGTATCTTCCGCGCTCATCAGGGAAAAACGGTCAATGATTTCGGCGGGCAGCGTTTCCTTCCACGTGCCGCGCACGGATGACAGCGCTTTTTCCATCAGGCTTTTAAGCGTCTTTGGCGGAATGTTTCCGATGGGCCTGTATACGCTTTGGATACCGTTCTCGCTTTCAATGGCGGGGGAGGAAAGCTGCATCTTTTTGCCCTTCATTTCGGCGCGTCCGTATAAAAGGAGCTGTCTTCCGACGGAGAGATTTCCCTTCATCCACGGCTGATTGTACCATACGGCGGTGATTTCGCCCGTGCCGTCGGACAGAAGGCAGCGGGTGACAGAGAGCCCCTTGGCCCATGCCTGCGTGGCGGGGGAGGCGACGGTCGCCTTGATCGCGCATATTTGCCCAGCGCGTACATCTGAAAGCGGCGTTATGCGCGTAAGGTCGCGGTAACCGCTCGGGAAATGCATGAGCAAGTCGCGCACAGTGAATATGCCCGACTGATGAAGTGTCTCAAGACGCTTTTCGCCTACGCCTTTTAAATCGCTTATGTACATGGGTGTTCGTGTCCTTCCTTTTATGAAAAGAAGTTGGTTGCATCCGCCGGCAAACGCGGCGTGCGCTTTATGATGAACCGGAAATACGTCAAAGCGGGCGATCATTGATCGCCCGCGCTTTTGTTTTTTCGGTTTATTCCAGAGAAATCAGGTAATAGTAAAGGGGCTGGCCGCCGCGCTGCAGCTCGACGTCGCAGTCGGGATAGCGTTCTTCAAACTCCGCCATCAGGGCGAGGGCGCGCTCTTCGGTAATATCCTGGCCGTAATATATGGTGATCAGGCCGATTTCGTCGGTCATCATGGATTCGACTACGTCCTTGGATACCTGCTCGACGTCGCGTCCGAGGATGGAGATGCGGTTGTCGATCATGCCCATAATGTCGTTTTCATGAATTTCGAGGCCGTCAAACACGGTGTCACGCACAGCATAGGTGATGGAGGCCGTGTGCACGCGCTCGGCGGCTTCCGTCATTTCGCGAAGGTTGTCTTCGCAGGAGGCGTCTTCGCTGAAGGAGATCGCGGCGGAAATGCCCATGGGCACGGACTTGGTCTGAAGCACCATGACGTTTCTGTCAGTCAGGGACGCGGCCTGCTGCGCAGCCAGAATGATGTTGGTATTGTTCGGAAGAACGAATACGTTTTTGGCGTTGGTCTCTTCGATGGCCTTGTGAAGCTCGTCGATCGAGGGGTTCATGGTCTGGCCGCCGTCGACGATCTTGTCTACGTTCAGGCTCTTGAAGATCTCGGTAAATCCGTCGCCCAGCGCTACGGTCACGATGCCGTATTCCTTCATCTTGGCCTTTTCGGCGGCAAGCTTTTCTTCCTGCATGCGGACGCGCTCTCTGTGCTCCTCGAGCATGTTGTCGATCTTGATTGCGTCCAGTTCGCCCAGTTCCAGCGCCATCTGAAGCGCTTTTCCGGGATCGTTGGTGTGTACGTGCACCTTGATTACGGAAAGGTCGGAAATGACCAGTACGCAGTCGCCGATGCGCTCAAGGCGTCTGCGAAGGCGGGTAACGTCCGCATCCTTGACTTCAGGTCTGGGATGAGAGACGATAAACTCGGTGCAGTAGCCGAAGGTGATGTCTTCAAGGCTTTCATGATCGTCCACGAAATCGCCGGGCAGCGCGGTGGCAGTGCCTGCGCCTTCCATGACGTTTTCAACGGGGGTGCCGATGAGTGCGGAGAAGAAGCCGGCATAGATGACCATAAGGCCCTTTCCGCCGGAATCGACTACGCCGGCCTGCTTGAGAACGGGAAGCATTTCGGGAGTGCGCTTGAGGATTGCTTCGCCGCTTGCCATCAGATGGCGGAAAACCTCGACCACGTCGTCGCGGCTGGGAATGAAGCTTTCCAGTTCCTCGGCGATTACGCGTGCGACGGTCAAAATCGTGCCCTCTTTGGGCTTCATGACGGCCTTGTATGCCGTCTGTGCGCCGGAACGCATCGCCTTTACGAGGAGGGCGGCGTCCATATCATCATGTCCTTCCAGGGCGCTTGCAATGCCGCGGAAAATCTGACTCAGAATAACGCCGGAATTGCCGCGCGCGCCTTTGAGCGCGCCGCGCGCTACAGCGGCGGCTACGTCGCCAACGCTGGTAAAGGGGCGGTTATTCAGTTCCTTTACGGCTGCGTTCATGGTCTGAGACATGTTGGTGCCCGTATCGCCGTCCGGCACGGGGAACACGTTCAGCGCATCAACGCTTTCGCGATTCTGGTTTAAAAGCGCGCAGCCGGAGAGATACATCTCTTTCAGCATGCCGCCGTCAATCGTCTTTAAGGCCATTCCAATTCCTCCAACCCGTTCGCGCAGCTCCTAGCCTTATGTTTCAAGGCGAATCAGATCGCGCGCCGTGATCATTAAACGCGGATATCCTCGACGGAAACGTTTACCTTGTTGACGTTCACGCCCGTAAGATGCTCCACCTTGTATTTTACAGTGTCGATCAAAGTAGCCGCAACTGCGGAAATGGAGATGCCGTATTCTACGATGATGTACAGATCCACGTCTACGCGGTCGTTCGTAATCTGAACCTTGACCCCGCGGCCGAGATTCTCGATGCCAAGCATCTGAACGATTCCATCCGTGGTTCTCTTGGAAGCCATTCCGACAATGCCGTAGCATTCAAGCGCGGCATATCCGGCAACCTTCAATATAACTTCCTCATTCACAGAAACAAGTCCAAGTCCTGTGGAAAACTTGCAGTCCATCATTTTACCTCCAAGTCCGGAACATTGGGGCACATTTCGCCCCTGAACCCGGGACGGCACACCCGTCCTCTATTTTATATTATATCAGCTTTTTACGAAATACGCAAGATGTCCTAAGGTTTAGTATAGGTTCAATTCCGCCTTCCTATTTTGAGTTTTTGCATATTTTATATTATTATTGCCGCATTTTGATTTCTTGCATCAGGGCGCGAACATTTCCGTTTCCGACGGAAGCTTTGACATATGCATTCAAATGGATTATAATGGAAAAACCAATCAGAAAGGAACAGATGGACTTATGAACAATGCAACATGGGATCTTTCCGTATTTTATGAAAGCTTTCAGGACCCTGCTTTAAGGGAAGATATGCAGAAAATCGCCGGCATGTCAAAGAAGACCGATGAGATTCTGGCAAGCGATAAAAGCGCAGAGGAAAAGCTTGCGGATGCTCTGAATGCGTCCATTGACCTTAACAACACTCTCATGAACGCCTACGGCTTTATTGAGCTTTCGCTTTCCACCGACGCCAACAATCCTGAGGCGCTCAAATACCTTGATGAAATGAGCAATCTCATGGTGGATGTTCAGGTGGCTTCCGGAAAAATCACCCGCTATATCGGATCGCTCGAAAACCTCAATGAGATCATTGAAAAGAGCGACTTTTTAAAGACGCACGAATTCTACCTTCAGGAAGCCTATGAAAGCGCAAAGCATATGCTGCCGGAAGAGATGGAAAAATGGGTGCTCAAATTGTCTCTTAACGGCGCGGATGCGTTTGCCAAGCTGCGCGACCGCCTGATGGGCAACCACACGGTGGAATTGAACGGCGAAAGCCTGCCGCTGCCTGCGGTTCGCGGTATGGCGTACGACCCCGATCCCGCCGTACGAAAGGCAGCATATGAAGCGGAAATCAAGAGCTATAAAAAGGTGGAAACCCCGATGGCGTACTGCCTGAGCTCGATCAAGGGTCAGGCGATCACGCTTTGCGAAATCAAGGGATATCCGGACAATCTCACCCAGCAGCTGACGGAAAGCCGAATGGACATGGAAACGCTTAACGCGATGCTCACGGCGATCAGGGAATATCTGCCTGTTTTCAGAAAATATCTGAAGAAAAAGGCGGAGCTTCTGGGCCACAAAAACGGCCTTCCGTTTTATGATCTTTTTGCGCCGATGGGCGAAATCAGTAAGACCTATACCGCGGATGAAGCGCATGCGCTGCTCGTTGACGTATTCACCAAGGTCAGCCCCGACATGGGCGCGTTCATCGATTATGCCTTCAACAACCGCTGGATTGACATGTATCCCAAGGAGGGCAAGGCCGGCGGCGCGTTCTGCGCGGGCTTCCACAACAAAAAGATCAGCAGAGTACTTACAAACTTTGTCGGCTCCTTCTCCGACGTCAGCACCCTTGCGCACGAGCTCGGCCACGCATGGCACAATAAATGCATGGAAAACGTGCCCGTGCTTCTGACCGATGCGCCGATGCCCCTGGCCGAAACCGCGTCCATCTTCAACGAAACGCTTTTAAGCCATGTGGTTCTTTCTCAGGCGGACGCGAAGACCCGCTTTACCATTCTTGAAATGAGCCTCATGGAAGCCACGCAGACAATCGTGGACATCTACAGCCGCTTCGTGTTTGAGAAAAACGTATTTGAAGCCAGAAAGACCCATATTCCGACGGCGGACGAGCTTAATCAGATGATGCTGGATGCGCAGATGGAAGCCTACGGCGACGGCCTTGATCCCGATGTGCGCCACAGCGGCATGTGGTTGTGCAAGAGCCATTACTATTCCACCGGCCTTCACTTCTACAACTTCCCCTACGCGTTCGGCCATCTTTTCGGCTTGGGCGTGTTCGGAAAATATCTTGAGGAAGGCGCGGATTTCCTGCCCAAATACAATGCTCTGCTGGCTGCCTGCGGAAGCGCGAAGGTGGCGGACGTTGCAATGAGCGTCGGCATCGACATCAGAAGCGCGGACTACTGGAGAAGCGCGCTTGACGTGATCAGCAAAAACGTGGACGAATTCATTTCGCTCGCGGATGAAAACAAATAAAAAGCCATAAGAAACGCCGCCCGGGATACGGTTTCCCGGGCGGCGTTTCTGTCTTCTTACAGTCCGATTCGTTCAATATCGCCCATTCTGAAAAGGCCGAGCGCTTTTTCGTTCCACAGAAGCCCCTGATTGTTTTCGGGGTTCTGGGTGACGGCGAAGCGGAAGGCATTGGGCACGATGTCGTAGGAAACCATTTTGCCTCTGGGGTCGATCATATAAAGCCAGATTCTGGCGTCGTATTCGCCGGGGGCAAGGCCGCCGAGGGGCATTTCAAAGGTTTCCGAAAGGATTTCGTCTTTCTTTGTGTCGGCAAAGGGCGCGCTCATGGAGGTGGTCAGGATGTCGCTGCCCGGCCTTGAAAGCTGGATGCCGACCTTAAGACCCTTGACTTCGACGAACGACTGCATTTTGAGGCGGAAGCGGATACTTCCGCCCATTTCAAATTCGCAGGAGGCTACGTCCAGAATGTCCATCTCCAGAAGCCGTACAAAAAGGCCGAGATTGCCCTGATGGCGGACGAACGAAAAATCCCTGTGCGTTTCGCCCATGCCGGATGCGCCCGAGTAGAGGGAAATGGCATGCTCAAGATCGCCGGAATAGGTGAGATGTCCTTCTTCAAGGTAAATGGCGGATGTGCACAGCTGGCGCAGCGTTCGCATGTTGTGGCTTACGTAGATAACGGTATGCTCGTTGGCGAGCTCGCTCATCTTACGGATGCATTTGTCCTGAAATTTCACATCGCCCACGGCCAGCACTTCATCGCAGATCAGAATATCGGGATCAAGGTGCGCGGCAACGGCAAAGCCGAGCTTTACATACATGCCGGAGGAATATCTTTTTGCAGGCGTATCGATAAACGGGCCGATTTCGGAAAACTCGATGATTTCCTCCAATCTTTTTGCGATGTCGTTTTTCGTCATGCCCATGATGGCGCCGTTTAAGTAGATGTTTTCGCGGCCTGTGAGCTCGCGGTTAAAGCCCGTGCCCACTTCAAGAAGGCTTGCCACATTGCCTTTATAGCGGATGACACCCTGCGTGGGAGAGGTGATTCGGGAAATGAGCTTTAAAAGCGTCGACTTGCCTGCGCCGTTTCTTCCGATCAGCGCAACTGCCTGACCGCGTTCGATTTCAAACGACACATCTTCAAGCGCATAAAATTTCTGCCCGTCGCGCCCGGCAAGCTGCTGGTTTCCGACCCTCGCCGTCGGGCTTTCCCTGCGGCGGATTTTTGCCATCATTTCATTCAGATCGTCTTTGAAGGTGCGGTTGTTGATCACGCCGTAGCGATATTGTTTGTACACATGCTCGGCCTGAAGCACGATATCGTTCATTGATCCGCCCTCCTTTAAATATTGTCCATGAACGTCTTTTGCGAGCGATTGAAAAGAATCGCGCCGGCAAAGAGAATCAGTGCCGTCACGCCCACGCTCAGAATCAGATATCCAAGGCTGAATGTATCGGTTCCAAGGAACGCCGCGCGGAAATATTCGATGATCGGCGCCATGGGATTGAGCATATATACGCCTGCAAGCGCAGGGTAATTCTGCATCATGAGGGACGCAGGATAGGCGACGGGGGAAGCGTACATCCAAAGCTGCACGCCGAAGGAGACAAGAAGCGCAAGGTCTCTGTAGCGGACGGTGAGTGCGGAAATCATAATGCCGACGCCGAGCCCCAGAAGACCCATTTCAAGAAGAACAACGGGCATAAGCGCAACAAGAGGCCAGTTCAGATGTACGACCGGGTTCGGCTGAAGGGCATAGAAAGCGAGGAAAATGAGAAACAGCGCAAACTGGATCAGGAAACTGACCATTGTAAAAAGAACCGTTGCAATCGGCGCGCAAAGGCGCGGGAAATAGACCTTGCCGAAAATCTTTTCGTTTGCAAGGAAGGTTTCGCTGGTCTTTTCAAGGCATCTGGCGAAATAGGTCCACGGGACGTTGCCTGCCATGTAGAACAGGAACTGAGGCATGCCGTCGGTTGAGATGTTTGCGATTTTGCCGAAGACTACGGTAAAAATCACCGTCGTTAAAAGCGGCTGAATGATCGCCCAGGCGGGGCCCAGAATTGTCTGCTTGTAAAGAGACACAAAGTTGCGCCTTGCCAGAAGATAAATCAGATCTCTGTAGCGCCAAAGCTCCTTGAGATTCAGATTCAGCCAGCCGTGCGCGGGCTTGATCTCGACCGACCACTGGTCTTTGCCTGTTATAGCCATAATTCAATCCCCTCAGAATTTCGCCTTGTGAAACACAAGCGGCCATACATAGGTGGCGATAATGCCCACCAGGAAATAACGCGCAAACGATCCGGCGATTTCGCCGAAAAGCGCGTTTAAGGGCGACTTCAGCCCCTTCATAACAAGAAGCACGATCAAAAGGCCGCCGATAAAGCGAAGCGCCTTTTTATAAAATTCCTTTGCAATGACAAAACGGACAAAACGCCTTTCAAGCACCCATCCGATCATGATGCCGACCGACGCGCCGGCGAGCTTGAAGGTGTCAAGGCTGATTTTGATGCCGTTTTCGTCCGGATAGGGCTTGAAATAGGAAAACACGCAAAGTCCGACGCCGAGGAGAATGCTGACAAGCGCAATCGGCAGATCCAGATGAGGCTTTTCCTGAAGGGCGTTATTAAGCTTTTCCATAAGGATAACCAGAATCGCGCCCAGAAGAAGCGAAACAATCACGTCCTGCGGCGTATGAACGCCCAGATACGTGCGCGAAAAGCCGACAAGAACGGCGATCAGCCAGAACACCCAGCCGAATTTTTTCACCTTTTCGATCCTTGAAATGCCGCCGAAGGTGGAAACGGCGTTTGCGGTGTGGCCGCTTGGGAACGAGTAGCCCGTCGCGTCCTCAATCGCCGAAGGCACAACCTTCACGCGGTCCGACCGAACCCAGGGACGCGGCGTACAGAAGATGACCTTCAGATACTGGTTGACCATGATGCCGGAATAGAGCGTAAGGAGCATCCTGTCGCCGGTTTTTCTGTTTATGCACCAGTAAAGGATGCAAACGACCGCGATTAAGAAAATTTCGCTGCCCATAAAGGTGATTGAGCTCATGACGGCGGTCAGCGCGTCCGTTCTGTGATCGGCAATCCACGCAAGAATATTGATATCCATTGATCAGATCCACTCCTTGTATGCTTTAAGGTATGCGTCTGCGATGTGCATGCTTTCCTTTATCGATTTTTCATTTGCCTTGTCCTTGACGAGCACCGCTTTCATGCCCGCTTTCTTTGCGCCAATGATGCCGTCTGTAATATCTTCAAACACGCAGCAATCGGAAGGCTTCACCGAAAGGCGCTCGGCTGCAAGGAGATATACCTTGCCCGTGCTTTTTCTTTCGCCCGCTTCGTCCGTGCTTGCGAATGCGTCAAACAGGTGGTAAACGCCGTTTCGTTCAAGGGCGGGCCTGTAAAGCCGCTCGGGAAGCGCGGTAGCAACCGCAAGCTTCACACCCTGCGCCTTGAGCTTTCCAAGATATTCCTTTGCATCCGCTTTCAAAAGGACATGGTTCACATATTCCTTTTCGCACATTTTGTTCCATTCGTCAAGAATTTCGTCCACCGATTCCGGCAAACCGAAACGCTCCTTGGTATACACAGCCGTCTGGCGAAACGAAAGCCCCGAAATCGAATGCGCATAATCCTCCGGCACTTCCATGCCGCGCGATTCAAAAAAAGCCCTGTCCACATCCGCCCAAACGCCCATGGAATCGAGAATCGTTCCGTCCATATCAAAAAGGGCTGCGGTAAATGTAAGCATGGATAGCCCCCTGTGTTTGCATAATTTATCTATTATATAGTAGCACATTTGCGTGATTTTCGCAACAGCGCATACAAATATGTGTGATTGACAACGCAAAAAAACAATGATACGATACAGATATAGATTAAATATAGAAGTGATGATTATGACGGCACGAGAACGATTTTTAAAGTGCATGAATTTTGAAAAGCCCGACCGGCTCCCCATGATCGAATGGGCGACCTGGTGGGACAAGACCATCGACCGATGGAAGGAAGAGGGGCTTGAAATCGAAAAATGCGACGGCCTTAATGAGTGGCAGGCCATCCATAAGACGATGGGGCTGGATCTTCAGCTTCAGTCGTGGATCGGCTTTAAGACAGAGAAAACGCCCGTGCCAGCCTATCACGGCGCGCCGCTTGTTGAATCCATGGAGGACTACGAGAAAATCAGGCCCACGCTCTTTCCTGAAAACCCCATAAATGAAGATGAAATGCTTTTGTTCGCCGAAAAGCAGAAAAAGGGCGAGGCAATCGTGTGGATTACGCTCGAAGGAGCGTTCTGGGGCCCGAGAACGCTCCTGGGCATTGAGAACCATCTGTATGCGTTTTACGATGAGCCGGAGCTGATGCACAGAATCAACCGCGATCTGTGTGAATACAACAAGCGCGTTTTTGATCAGGTGCTTACCTATTTAACGCCCGATTTTATGACCTTTGCCGAGGACATGAGCTATAACTTGGGCCCGATGATCTCCGAAAAAATGTTTGATGAATTCATGCTGCCCTACTATAAGGAAATGATCCCTGCCATCAAAAAGGCGGGCACCAAGGTGTTCATCGATTCCGACGGCGATATTTCCGAGCCCATCGACTGGTTTGCGCGCGCGGGCATTGAGGGCATTCTGCCGCTTGAAAGGCAGGCGGGCGTGGATCTTGAAGCGCTCAGACTTCGCCATCCGGACTTTTTGTTCATCGGGCACTTTGACAAGATGACCATGCCGCACGGGGAAGAAGCCATGCGCAAGGAATTTGAGCGTCTTCTGCCCGTCATGCGTCAGGGCGGATTCGTGCCGTCGGTTGATCATCAGACGCCGCCGGGTGTTTCACTTGAGAATTACAGGATCTACTTAAAGCTTTTAAAGGAATACGCCGAAAAGGCGGTATTGTAAGGAGGGAAGAAAATGGTTTATGCGTATGTGATTGTCTGGGCGATTATGAGCATCGTCACTTTTTGCGTGTATGCGGCGGACAAAATGAAGGCCAAGGCGGGAAAATGGCGCGTGAAGGAAAAAACGCTTCTTTTGCTTGCGCTTCTGATGGGCGCGCCGGGCGCGCTTATTGCCATGTTTACGCTCAGGCACAAGACGCTGAAAGCCAAATTCACCATTCCTGTGCCCGTGTTTCTTGTATTGCAGGCGGCGCTTTTTGTGTTTGTGATCCTGTAACGGTTTCACCCACATTTCATTTTGCAGCACTTTACGTATTTAGAAAGTTCGTGTATAATAGGGTTATTTGATAGTATTTGGAGGTTTTCTTTTATGGCAAAGCACGGCGGATTCCCCGGAATGGGCATGGGCGGAAATATGCAGCAGCTGGCGCGTCAGGCCCAGAAGCTTCAGCAGCAGATGACCGAAAAGCAGGCGGAGCTGGAAGCCCGCGAGTTTGAAGCCAGCGCAGGCGGCGGCATGGTAACGGCGAAAGTCACCGGCAAAAAGCAGCTGGTCGAACTTGTTATCAAGCCCGAAGCCGTAGATCCCGATGATGTAGAGCTCCTTCAGGATATGGTTGTTGCGGCCGTCAATGAGGCGCTGCGCCAGGCAGACGAAACCGTTGAGCGCGAAATGGGCAAGCTCACCGGCGGCTTCGGCATCCCCGGCCTGTTCTGATTCAAAAAGGAAGTAAGCAAAAATGGCAGGCGTTGAAGCAATTCAGCATCTGACCAATCAGCTCTCCCGCCTTCCGGGCATCGGCAAAAAAACCGCCCAGCGGCTGGCGTTTCACATCGTTTCCATGCCGGAGGAGGAAGTGAGGGAGCTTGCGGTCAGCATTTTCAACGGCAAAAAGAAGGTTCATTATTGCCCCGTCTGCGGAAATTTCACGGACGTCGATCCCTGCGCCATCTGCGCCGATCCCAAGCGCAGGCACGATATTGTCTGCGTCGTCAGGGACGCAAGGGACGTAAACGCGCTTGAAAGAATGCGCGAGTTTGACGGGCTGTATCATGTTCTGGGCGGCGTCATTTCGCCCATGGACGGCATCGGCCCGGACGATATCCGGATCCGCGAGCTCATGACCCGCCTTGCGGGCGGCGAAATCAACGAGGTCGTTCTCGCGACCAACCCGGACGTGGAGGGCGAGGCTACGGCGGCCTATATTTCCCGGCTCATCAAGCCCATGGGCGTCAAGGTTACCCGCATCGCCCACGGCGTGCCGGTGGGCGGAGAACTGGAATACACCGACGAAGTGACGCTTTTAAAGGCGTTTCAGGGCAGGACCATATTGTGATAATCACATAAAAAAAGCGCTTGCGATATCTTTTCGCAAGCGCTATCTTTTTGCAAGCGCTTTTTTATGGATTGTCAGTCTGCGTCAAATTCCGGGATGTCGATTTCAAGGATTTTTCCGTCTTTCTCGTCCGGGACAAACAGGGTTTTGATTTCAAATGGCTTAAAGGACAGATCGGCAGAGCGCGAAAGAAGGCTTATGTCGATATGGACGTATGTCTCAAGACCCATGGATTCGTACAGACGCAGAATCGTGCCCTTTTTGTTTTCGCTCTTTTTGAGCGCGCGCAGCATAATGTTTTGCTTGTCCATGGAAATTCCGCTGAATATGCGGGGCAGGGGGCCTTCGTGGTAGGTTTCGACGATGCAGGACAGAGGTTCATTGAGAAGCGCCGCGCGTATCTGAACGCCGCTTGTCTCGATTTTACCTTCAAAGGGATAGATCTGATAGGTGAAATTGGTGCGCCCGATCTGCATAAACTCCATATCTTCGTCGCGCGTTTCCTGGCCGTAGTGGTCGGCGAAGGCGGAGGTGTTAAGGAAAGTCTGGCGAATTTCGTCCCCGGGCGCGGCGGAGGAATTTGCGCCTGTATTCAGGATGGCAACGCCCGTCTTTTCACCGGCGCCGGCAATCCATCTCTGGCTCGGCTCTTCCTCGCCCGTGGGTGTTCTTCCGATTGCGCCGAAGGGGATTTCGGTCAAAAAGCGCATATTCCCGGCATCTGGCGCAAGGCAGACTTTCAGCATCGCGTGCCTGGTTTCCATGAATGCCTTCGCCTTAACTTCGATGGTGTCGCTTTCGCTGGTCAGGATATAGTCGCGGATAAGCGTGTTTTTGCCGAGCGTCGACTCCGCGCGCAGAACAGCGCGAACGGGGCCTGTTTCCTTGATGGTCAGGCGCGCGTTTTCAAATGCGCCGATTTCCTTGTCGAAGGTGAAAATGTTGTGCGCCCAGGTGTCTGCGTGCGTGATGTCAGTCAAGATGGTTCGGGCAGGACGCTTGAGGACATTTTTGCCCGACGCTTTTAAGATGATTTTTTCGATTTCACCGGTTGCGGGCGAAATCTCCACGCGCAGATATCTGTTTTCGATGGCGGTTTCGGATATGATTAAGGATTCGTTTTTCTCTTTGCGTTTGTCCCCGCCCGTCATGTGCATCCAGTAAACGCGATAGCCGACCGGCGGAACCTTCGCCATAAACAGCGTGTCCCATTTGTCCTGACCGTTTGTGCGGCCGGCGCGGATTTTCTGAACGGGAACGTCGTTTCCGTCGTCATCGGTTATGCGCAGGCCTTCGCTGTATACGCTGACGGGGGCGGTCACTTCAAACGCATGCGGATTGAAAACGACAACCGGCGTTCCGTAGCCGGAGACATTCCACCGCCAGAAGTGGTTTTCCTTGCTCCTGACCAGCGCCTTTTCGCCCTTCACCGTGTCGATGGCCCAGGAAAGCCTTTGCAGCGCAAAGTTCTCCGCGTGGTCGGCGGCCGAATAGCTGTATTTGAGATCGGTGATCATTTCATCAAGCGCTTCTTTTATAGAGCAGCCGCCGAGCAGATCGTGGAACTCGTTGAACAGAAGCGTCTTCCATGCGTTTGAAAGATCCTTTATGCCCATTCCCGTCAGCTTTTCTGCGATCACGCCGAAGGTTTCCGCGCTTAAGAGCTTGTTTTCAGTTTTTCTCAGCTGCATTTTGGAATCCGCATGCGTGGAATAGCAGCCGCTGGCGTGGTGCTGAAGCTCGCCCGACCATGCAGGTAAACTTGCGCCTTCAAGCGACTTGAAATACGAATCCGGATCTGCGTAGTTTACGCCCGCGTCCGGGTGCGCCTTTTTCCATGCCTCGACTTCATTCAAGCACTTGATCGTCGGGCCGCCGCCGTGATTGCCCACGCCGTAGAAGCACATCATGTTATATCCGTATTTCTCGGACAATTTCAGCGTTTCCTCAATGCGCCAAACAACGTCCTCGCCGCCATAGCCCCAAGGAATGCGAAACGCCCTAACGCTGCTTCCGTCGATGCCCTTCCAAAGAAGCGCGCCCTCTGGAATATTTGCGTTTTCGTTCATCATCGGGCGCATCCAGACGTAATTGACGATGCCGGACAGGTTCAGAATCTGCGGAAGCTGTCCGTTGTGGCCGAAGGTGTCGACGTTGTAGCCGGTTTTGACGGTCACGCCGAATTTTTCCCTGAAATACCGCTGGCTCATAAGAAGCTGGCGCGCGATGGATTCGCCGCTTAAGGAATTCATATCCGGCTGAACCCACATGCCGCCGACGATTTTCCATCGGCCTTCTTTAACGCGCCTTTGGATTTCACGAAACATCTCCGGCGCGTTTTCCTCTACCCATTCGTAATAGGCGGCGCAGGCGCAGGTGAACACATAGCCTTCAAATTCATTCATCCGGTCCAGCGCGGACTGGAACGTCGCCTTGATTTCGTGAAAGCCTTCCTTCCATGTCCAAAGCCATACGGGATCCAGGTGTGCGTTTCCAATCAGATACACTCTGTCCATATAGGATCCTCCTCACATCATGATGTTCAGAATATACATGCTGCCCATGGCGACCATGCCCAGAAGGGAAAGAATAAATCCCAGATACATGTTTTTTGCGGGCTTGGAGCACAGAAGCACCGTGCTGTAAATAATCGACAGCGCCATTGCGGCATAGAGAATGATTTCAAGGTTGATGTTTTTAAGGTATTCTGCAGCGATCAGCCAGCCGCCGCACAGGATCACTGTGACTACATCCGCCGCGCAAAGCCCCCTGTATACCGCGTCCGCCGCCGCGCCGACAAGAATGGAAATGGCGAAGATGCGCGCGTCGCTGAACCAGAAATAGCCGTATTCTCCTGCGTCCTTCCATACGAAAAGCCCGACCAGACGGCCGATCAGAAACAGAAACAATACGGCCTTTTCCCATTCGCGCTTCTTGGGTCCGCGCAGCATGAGAAGACCCCACGCGCATCCCGAGAAGAAAATGAAAAGCGAAATCACATTCAAGGGAATGTTCGTAATCTGAACGCCGGCCGCATTGGTTCTGAGATTCAACACCCCGTCCTGCAGCCCCTCAAGATACAGCGGAGACAGGACGAGCGCAATTCCGATGCCCACAAGCAGCCTCCTTCGCGGATTGGCTGCGATCAGGCACACAAGCCCCAGAAAACAAACGCCCAGCAGAATGAAATTCCACACATAATCGACAAACTGAATTTCGGTAATGCGGAACACAAAATCAAATGCATCAAAAAGCTTAAGATACCCGACAAACATCGGCAAAAGCAAAAGCCGCCACAAAAAATGAATTTCACCGCGAACGCGAGCCATACAGAAAAAATCCTCCGAATCATACATTTATCATCATTATACTATGAAATCCCCTGAACTGCAAAATGTTTTTGAAAATTCTCAATTTAACACCAGCGAGGGTTGACAAATACATCCATCCGTGGTATTATAGATCGTGCCGTTGGGAAAACGGTCACTCAATATCGCGGGGTAGAGCAGTCCGGTAGCTCGTCGGGCTCATAACCCGGAGGTCGAGGGTTCAAATCCCTCCCCCGCAACCATCTGCCGGCGTAGCTCAGTTGGCCAGAGCATTCGGTTCATACCCGAAGTGTCATTGGTTCGAATCCGATCGCCGGTACGCAAAAAGAACTTGCTGAAAAGCAAGTTCTTTTTTTGACCCATTTGTCCTGTAGACAGAAAGTATTATTTTTCAGATAGAAGTTGTCTTGCCGGAGAATGGGCGGCATTTATTACGGCAGGCGCAGCGCAATTTCGCTTGCACGATTGCGGCGGAATTTTTCCATTTTGGTCCCGAACCAAACGTATTCCCAAATAGAAAACCACGCGTAAGGAGAAATATACAGCCTTTCACGCGTGGTTTTCTTTTTGTTTGCAGAGTATCTGATCAGATTTCGTCTGCGCTTTTCTTCCATTCTTTCTCGGTCAGTCCAACTGTTTCACGAAGCAAACGGTTGACAAGTCCATTGACCGACACGCCCTCTTCGCGTAATCATCACTCATTTACAAATGTTGCCTGTACACCTTTGAAAGCTTTAATCAAATTGTTTATCACATTGACATTATAGAATTTTGTAGAATCTGAACTTATTTTTATGAAAACTTTGTTTCCTTCATCAGAACGGTATGCACCGACTTGCATACCACTTGCAGCTGTGTAAATCACTTCTGAATAGTCTTTAAGTTCATGGATATGATTTTTCACATATTCAAGCGTTGCGATAGCGCCATCAATTTCATCTGCATCAAGCACGCCGACAGTTGTTCCATAATCATACTTACTATTCCAGTAGGATGCTTCAATTCGAAGGGCATAAAGTTTTTCTCCGGTTTCAACATCTATAATACAAGCTGATTGAAAATCCATCCCCTCAACGGTGCCATAGTCAATAAACTCCTTGATAATCAGTGAACCCTTCTTTAAGAGAACTCTCTCAAATTCACTTTCATTGTCATTTACTGTCTCTGCAAAAGCAGATATTCCACCAAATACAAGTATTACTGCCAATATGATTCCTAGTATCTTTTTCATTCCTTTGCGCTCCTATCTATTATACTTTACTTATTCGCATTAGGCTTAAAGCCTACTACCAGCAACCCAATCAGTCCCAGCCAGAAACCCCAGGCAAAACCTGTGTCGTAGCCCTTGCTTCTGGCAACAGCTCTTGTAATGAATCCCCAGAACAGTCCATTAACGATGATTCCAATGATTAAGCCAAGCAAATACCCGGTTTCATAACCCATAGTTGCGCCTTCTTTCTCTCGTCTGTTATGTGATACATTTCTAAATCAATTTCTAGTCATCGAATTCCAAGCGTCTCTCATTTCATCCAAAAGTTGTTTGTCAGCGGCATAGGAACCTTTACCGTATTTTTCATCATATCTCTCAGCAGCACTTTTACCAGAATAGTTATTTGATGAATAAGAACTAGAATAATCATCGCATGCTGATAACATAAGCATCAAAAGCGCTAAAAGGACCGCAGCTATCCACTTTTTCATATTCTCACCTCCTATCCTGCAACATATTTTGCCGACAAATCTACGCACCTGCGTTTATTAAATTATACACCAAGGTAAAGAAATACGCAAATGCGTATACGCTTCTGCGTAAAGTTTTATATCATTTTCTTACAGGAGATGATGATATAATGATTAAGGACGCAGTTGTTATGCGGTTACAGGAGATTTTGAAGGAGCGGAATATGCGGGTTAACGAGCTTGCGAATCTTTCCGGGATTACGCCTTCCACGGTTTACAGCATGATGGATGAAAGGCGCAAAGAAATTACCATCAATGTCATCAAAAAGCTTTGCGATGGGCTGGATATGACGCTGGGCGAATTCTTTTCCTCTCCGATTTTTGATGAACTGGAGCAGGAAATACGATAAAATTTTCAGGCGGAAGAAAGTAACGATAGATTTTGAGATTGCGTGATCGGTTGGGATGCTGAAATTTTGTCACAGGAGCATCTTCTTTTACAAATAATCCGAACGTTTGCCGGCAGGCGAAATGTTCGGATTTTTGTTTTGAAACAGCTTTATTTGAGATGAATGACGCATTTTTTGCCAATACCGCCCTTCCCGGCGCGGTTTAATAATTCTCAAACAAAATACAGATAAATTGCAAATAGCTTCATCGTATAATCCGTATCGTTGAATGCGAAAAGCGAACGAAGATGGAGGACATTAAAATGACGAAGAAGAATTTCCTGTTTCTGGTACTTACGTTTGTCGGCGGTTTGCTGTTTGCTCTGGGCATGTGCATGTGCCTGCTTCCTGAATGGAATGCGTTTACCCCCGGCGTTATTGTGACTGCGCTTGGCGCGCTGGTGCTGATGGCGATTGCGCTGGTTCGCTGGATCATGGCCGGAAAGCCGGTGGCGAAGATCAATTGGAACAAGGCCGGAAAGATTGCTTACTGCGTTGCCGCTGCGCTTGTGCTGGGCACCGGCATGGCGATGATCATGGCGTTTGAAGGCATGATGATTCCCGGCATCATCGTCGGAATTGTCGGAATTGTGCTGGGCCTTGGCGTGATCCCGGTGTTCAAGGGACTGAAATAAGAAGAGAACAAATATAATGATCGGAGGAAATGACAATGTTTGAATTTTTCAAGAAGGCTTTTAAGGATATGAAGGAAAGCGCCAAGGCACAGCACGAGGTGGATAAGGCGAATTTCGCAGCGGCCAAGGCGGAATCCAAGGCGCAGTGGGAAGAGGCAAAGGCGATGGGCAAGGCCGAAAAGCGCATGGACATGATGCAGGCGGAGCGCGACGAGCAGATAAAAGAAGCCAACAAGCGCAAAGCCGAAGCGGAAACGCGCATCAAGGCTGCACAGGGAAAGTAAATAAAATCACCTCAAAAGGCGCGGAAAGATCCGCGTCTTTTTTGTAAAAGTGGCGAAAAAGCCTTTGCGTAAACAAAATTCAAATAATTGTGTGCTATGATAAAAGAAAGTGAATCCCAGGATAGGAGAAGGAACATGTTTAAGATTCTTGTTGTAGAAGATGACAGAGATCTCAACCGCACGGTCTGCGCTTTTTTGAATCATTCCGGATATGAAGCAACCGGCTGCCTGAACGCGCCGGAAGCCTATGACGCCATGTATGAGAAGATGTTTGACCTGATTGTGTCTGATATCATGATGCCGGGCGTGGATGGGTTTGAATTTGCCAAGAATGTCCGCGCGCTCAATGAGAACATTCCGATCCTGTTCATGACCGCAAAGGACGACATCGCTTCCAAGCAGCGCGGCTTTCGAATCGGGGTTGACGATTATATGGTCAAGCCCATTGATCTGGACGAATTGTTTCTGCGCATCGGCGCGCTTTTGCGCAGGGCAAAGATTGCTTCCAGCCGCAAGCTGGAGGTGGGCGGATTTGTGATGGACGCGGATGAATTTACCGCTGAACTGAACGGCGAAGAGATTCCCATGACGGTCAGGGAGTTCAACATTCTTTATAAGCTTTTATCCTATCCCAAGAAGACCTTCACCCGTCAGCAGCTGATGGACGAATTCTGGGACGCGGAATCGGAGACCGCGCCCCGTGCCGTGGACGTTTACATGACCAAGCTGCGCAGCAAGCTTTCGGACTGCGAGGACTTTGAGATCAGGACGGTGCATGGTCTGGGCTATAAGGCGGTGCTCAAATGAAAAGGTTCTGGCGGGGGATCAATCATTATCTGGTTTTCTTCCTCATGGTTGCGTTTCTTGTGACATGCTGCATCATGCTCTTTACCAGCACCCTGATGGATTCGCTGGGGGTTGTATTGACGGATGAAAACCTTGCCACGGCGGAAAAACTAACCTTCATCAATGTGGTGCTTTTAAGCGTGCTTTTTACGCTGTTTGACACCCTGCGCCGAAAGCTTACCATGGAGCGCACGGCGCGCCGGATCGCGGAGGCTGCAAAGAAGATTGTCTCGGGAGACTTTTCTGTCCGCGTGGAGCGGCCTGGCCGGTTCAGCATCGATGAGCATTTTGTGGAAATCATCGACTGCTTTAATCAGATGGCGCAGGAGCTTTCGGGCGTTGAGACGCTGAGAACGGATTTTATTTCCAATGTTTCCCATGAGATGAAAACGCCCCTTGCCGCCATGCATAACTACGGAACGCTCCTGATGGCGCCGGATGTTTCCGATGAAAAACGCATCGAATATGCCCGCAGCATCACAGACAGCTCCCGGCGCCTGGCGGACATGATGACCAATATTCTCAAACTCAACAAACTGGAAAACCAGCAGATTTTCCCGAATGCGGAAAGATTCAATCTGGGCGAGCAGCTGTGCGAATCGCTTTTGCAGTATGAAAGCGTGTGGGAAAAAGAAGAGATCGAAATTGAAACGGATATTGCCGAGGATGTGTTCATCCATGCCGATCGGGAGCTTTTGTCCCTGGTATGGAACAACCTTCTTTCCAATGCGTTCAAGTTTACCCCCTCAGGCGGCACGGTGTCTGTGACGCTTGCGGCGGAGGAAAAGCATGCCGTTGTGGAGGTAAGAGATACGGGCTTTGGCATGTCAAGCGAAACCGGCGCGCACATTTTTGAAAAATTCTATCAGGGAGACACTTCCCGAGCAACGCGCGGAAACGGACTGGGCCTTGCGTTAGTGAAGCGCGTTGTGGATATTGTTCACGGGAAAATCAGCGTTGAAAGCGTGCTGGGCGAAGGCACGACTTTCACTGTCAAGATCAGGAGATAGAGATGGATTTTAAAAAGATCGCCAAATGGCTTTTGTTTCCGCATCCGGTGTGTCTTTGGATGTTTGTACCCTTGGCGCTGGCTCTGCTGATTTCCTGTCCGTTTTTCTATGAATCCACCGATGGGATCAGCATTTTATCCTATGTGTGTTCGTTCTATGCGCTGGTGCTCGTCTGCCTGCGCATACCGGCTATCGTGCGGTTTGTGAGGCGTTTTCGGCGGGAAAACAAATATGCGGTCAGATATGCGTCGGATGTTCAGCTGCGGATCAATCTTTCGCTTTACGGCGCGTTCCTTTTTAATGCCGTGTATGCTTTTTTTCAGCTGGCGCTGGGGCTTAAGCACCACTCGGCGTGGTTTTATTCGATGGCTGGTTACTATTTTCTTTTGGGCCTTATGCGCCTTATGCTGGTCAGGTATACAAGAAGGCATGCGCCCGGTCAGAGGCTGAAAACAGAATGGAAAAAATACCGCCTGTGCGGCGCGATGCTGCTTTTGATGACCCTGGTGCTTACGGTTTTCATCCTCTATTTTGTCTTTAGGATCCGTCAGTTTCAGCATCATGAAATCACGACCATCTCGATGGCTGCGTACACGTTCTCTGCGCTGACAGTGGCGATTGTCAATGCCTTCCGCTACAAAAAGTACGGAATTCCGGCCTACTCGGCAGCCAAGGCGATTTCCCTGGTATCGGCGGTTGTTTCCGTGCTTACGCTGGAAAACGCCATGCTGACCGCGTTCGGACAGGAGAGCGGAGAAATGTTTCACCGGATCATGCTGGGCGCAACGGGCGCAGCGGTCATCTGCGTGGTTCAGGGAATTGCAATTTATATGATCCGAAATGCCGGTAAGAACTTGAAAGCAATTCGGAATTTATAAACATTTTTAAGACATCAGGCAAATATCAAGATGCTACCATAGGCATAAACACGAGCAGGAGTTAATGGATATGAATGAAGATCAGAAAAACACTACATTTCAGTATACCTACTCTTCCAAAGAGCAGGAGGAACTCAAGAGAATCCGAAGCAAATATCTTCCCAAAGAAGAAAACAAGATGGAGCTTCTGCGCAGGCTCGACGCGCAGGTGACGGAAAAGGCGACTATGTATTCCATCATTGTCGGCGTCATCGGCACGCTCATTCTCGGTACCGGCATGAGCTTTTGCATGGTATGGGCGGATTCCGTCTTTGTTTTTGCGCTGGGCATTATTGTCGGCATCATCGGCATGGTTTCATTGGCTATGGCGTATCCGATATACAACAGAACCGTCAAAAAAGAACGGGAGCGCATCGCGCCTGAGATTCTGCGTCTGACGGAAGAATTGATGAAGTGAAAAATGAATGCCGCCTTATAGAAAAACAGTCCCCCTGAAAACAGGCTCGGAGATATAAACCTGCTTCAGGGGGGGACTGTTTTATTTTGGTTTTTGCTATCTTGCTTCCATGATCCTGTATGCGAGCGCCTTGTCCTTTACGGACAGATCGTACCTTGCATACGGAAATATGTAAAGGGTGAGGACGGTTTCGATGTATTCTTCAGGGCTTCCTTCAAGCATGATGCGCTTGCCCGCGTCCATGATCTTTCTGTAGACATGAAGCCAGTTCACGGGGCCGGGCTTTCCTTTGCCGTACACCCATTGAACGGCATTCAGCTTTTCAAGAGACAAAAGCTGTCCAGATGATTAAACTGACCGATGCCGTCTAGGTGATAAATGGTGTGCGCAAGGGTTTGGGTGTCGTTTCTGATAAGCGTCATCCAGGATAACGCGCGCCAACGGTCTTTCAAGCTTTCCCGCCCACTAGAGGTCGTGGTTTTCCTGACACCGTCTCATTTGATCCATTGTGAAATGAATGGCCATGCTTATTTCTCCTTGCTTAACTGCCTCGCGCTTTTTACAGCGTGCCGGATATTTTATTTCGTCAAAAGCGCCTCCGCTTTCACTCTGTCTTCCGGCGAAAGCCTCGGCATGAGCCATTCGGCATAGGCGTTAAGGCCCGCCTCGTTCAGGGGTTTGGGCGTTTTGCCGGCGCGCTTTTCAAAATTTTCGGCAAAAATTTTCCGAAGGACTTCTTCCTTAAGCCCAAGACCCGTGCCCTTCGCGCCGGCGCTTTCGAAATAGGTGTTTCCGATCAGCGTGCTTGTGACAAGCCCGTTGATCACTTCCTGACTTCCAAAGACGATATCCTGCATGTCGTCTTCCATATCGGTGCCGAAAACAATTTTGTCCTGCCACTTTTCAAAGAATTCAGTCCAGCCTTCGCGGTCTTTCAGGAATGCATAGTACATTTCGCATCCGGGCGTGATGTCCATAAAGAAATTTTCGTACGTTTCAAGCATTCTTTCCGCATGCGCCCGGTCGTCGGAAGTGAAATACAGGTGCGCGAGGGACGCGCGCAGCTTCGGATGGCGGGCAAAAACGTTTTCAACCTGCGTATAGAGCTCCTGAAGCTTCGGGAAGCCCTCTCCTACGCACAGCCATTTGTTTCTGACCGCAAATTCGGGCGCGGTTTCAGCGCTCCAGAAGGTTGCGGGGTCGCCCGCGTGCCAGGTGACGGGGATATTTTCGCTTTCCGCCATGGAAAACGCGCCTTCAAAAACGTCGCTGTCAAGCGGAATCTGAAGATTTTTGTATACAGAAGGCTTGCTTTCAAGCAGTTTCCAGCCGTCGCATCCCGCGTTCATCATAAGAGAAAGCTGCTCTTCGTGCGTTTCTCTTGTCGCGGGATGGTCTTTGAAATATGTCATGCCGCCGTAGACATACACTTTTTCGGGCGCAAGGCGCTTCATGAGAAGACATTCCAGGGTGTTGAGCGGGTTGCGCTCCATGGGAATCGCCATTACTGCCAGTTTTTCAAACCCGAAAAAATCCGCCATTTCAATGAGTTTTTCCGGCTTTCCATAAGACAAATGCGAATGGCTGTCTACGATGCGCATATGTGATTCCTCCCGATTGCATATTTTTTCTCTATTTTATCATATTTCCGCGCAGTCGGCTACCGATGATTGCTGAAATCTGTCTTTTATGGTATACTTATATCAATCAGCCGTGGATATTTTATACCTGCGAAAGGAAGCGAATCAGAATGGATCAGAAATACTCCGCGCTTTTTACCCCGTGGAAGATCGGAAACGTTGAAATCAAGAACAGAATCGTCATGTGCCCCATGGGCGGAACAAGTTTGTTCGGCTGGTTTGAACTGACCGGCTGCAAGTTTGACAAGGAAGCGGCAAAGCTGTTTCTGGAGCGTGCCAAAAACAATGTCGGCCTGATTATCCCCGGCATCGCGCCTTTGCGTGATACCTTCTGGGGCAAATGGCTTTGGCAGAATCCCAAGATGTTTGAAGATCTGAAGGTCTTCATGGACGAGATTCATAAAACCGGCGCAAAGCTCTTTATCCAGCTCACCGCCGGCATGGGCAGAAGCTGGGCCATCACAGATCTCGTCGGGACTCTTCACAAAAACAAGTTTACCAGAGCTTTGATCAAGCCCATCTTGGATACCAGCCACGAACTGGCAAGCCCCTCCCGCCAGCCCGCCCGCTGGGCGCCGGATATCGAGTGTCCGGAAATGACGGTAGAGCAGATTCACGAAATCATAGAGGCATTTGCCAAGACCGCGAAGCTCTGTAAGGACGCCGGCGTTGACGGCGTGGAGATTCACGCTGTTCACGAGGGCTACCTGCTGGATCAGTTTGCCATTGAGTTTTTCAACAAGCGCACAGATGAATACGGCGGATCGTTTGAAAACCGCTACCGCTTTGCCGCCGAGGTTGTTAAGGCCATCAAGGAGCGCTGCGGAAAAGACTTCCCCGTATCCCTGCGTTACTCTGTCGAGTCAAAACTGAAAGGCTTCAGAGAGGGCATCGTTCCCGGCGACGACGCGCCCGAAATGGGACGCGGCATGGAAGAGTCCGAGCGCGCCGCCAAATACCTTCAGGATGCCGGCTACGACATGCTCAACGCCGACAACGGCACCTATGACTCCTGGT
>JAEDIV010000141.1 GCA_016296675.1 Clostridia bacterium | reverse complement strand
GCGTAAATCGGGTGACCATGTCTGATTTCCGATTGGTATATCCATCGCGGTCGTGCTCGTAGTTTTTCCAAAGGGAGAGTTTCATTTTCTCATATTCCTTTGCCTTGTCCGGATGCACATTCAGATAGTCACGGAAATAAAGTTCCGCGTTGTCTCCCTTCCTTCTGACATGCAGATGAAACACACGCTCGGCAAAGCCGGTTTCTGTATAGCCTTTATTGAATGAAAGGCGGTTTTCACTTTGAGACATCAGGATATAGCCCGCGTTTTTTATTGGATCAATAAGATCACGCATCATAACGCCGTCTTCGATTTCAAGCAGCATGTCAATGGTGGGCTTGGCCCAGATGCCATTGACGGCGGTGCTCCCTATATGATGAAGGGCGTAAACGAAGGAGGATGGAAGAATGGAAAGCAGGATTTCACTCTCCTCAGTATACCATGCTTTCCATTCAGGATTGGGCTTTGTAAGAATGACGGGGAAAAGACACCAGAGTTCTTCAAGCGTCATTTCTGAAAGTTTCTTAGGCATACTGCTCCTTTTTATCGGACATTTTCTTTATTTTCCGTCTTCCATGTCGATAGCAAAAAGTCCGCCGGCACCGCCCGAATGGAGGAAAAGGATTTTTTCATCCTTTTTGAATTTTCCTTCTTTTGCCATCTGAATAAGGCCCGCAAACGCTTTTCCGGTATAGACGGGATCGAGGAAGATGCCTTCCTTTTCCGCCATCATGGAAACTGCTTTGTTTCCTTCTTCGCTTGCGATGGCGTAGCCCGGGCCGCACATGTCGATCAGGTCAAAATCGGATCTTTTGATTTCGATATCCGCGTTCAGAATTTTCGCTGCTTCTTTCATCAGGCGCACGGTGATTTCGTCAAAGGGATCGGTGTCCACCATCATGCCGGTCACGCGGCAATCGGGCATAAACAGCTTTGCGCCCAGCGCAAGGCCTGCCATTGTGCCGCCGCTGCCTTCCGCGCAGATGATATGATCGAACATATAGCCCTGATCGCGCATTTCCCTTACGCAGTCCACATAGCCGACCGTTCCCAGCGCATTGGAGCCGCCGCAGGGAATTTTATAGTAGGGCATTCCTGAAGCGCTGCCCACTTTGTCCATTTCCACATAAATGTCATCATAGGAATTGGTGTCCATGAATCTCACTTCCGTGCCCATCACACTTTCCAGAAGCTGATTGCCCTTTTTCTCGGTCACGCCCTTCTTTTTGAGAATCAGTATGGGCGTCATTCCGATTTTGTTGGCGGCGGCCGCCGTGAGCATGGCATGGTTGGACTGGGCGCCTCCGGTGGTGAACACGATTCTGGCGCCCTTTTCCTTTGCGTCATACAAAAGATATTCCAGTTTTCTTACCTTGTTTCCGCCAAGGCCTATGCCTGTCATATCGTCGCGCTTTATATAAATCTGCGCGCCGAGTTCATTTGAAATGTTTTTTAATTCATGAACGGGCGTTGGAAAAAGGCCCAGAGAAAGCTTCTCAGGAAAGCAAATCGCGTTCATTTTCTTGCTCCTTTATTCATATTTTTCTTCATTATACTCTATTTTTCTTCGTTTATCAATGAAACAGAAGAAATAGGGAATATATGAATTGCAATTCCTTTTTGCGCGTGGTAAGATATTTCTATAATAAAAATTATCGGAGGATGCATATGGAATACAGACTGCTCGGAAAAACAGGGCTTGAGATATCCCGTCTCGGCTTTGGCGGCATACCGATTCAGCGCGTGGACAAAGAAACGGTTCGCCGTCTTATGGAAAAAATGGCCGCTATGGGCGTTAATTACATCGACACCGCGCGCGGATACACGGTCAGCGAAGAATATCTGGGATATGCGCTTTCGGGAATCCGGGATAAGTTCATTCTGGCCACAAAATCCATGGCGAGAACGAAGGAAGCCATGGCAAAGGAAATAAAGACGAGCCTTCAGAATCTGAAAACCGATTATATCGATTTATATCAGATGCACAATATTTCTGTAAGCGATCTTGATACTGTGTGCCAGAGCGGCGGCGCGCTGGAAGCGATGATGGAAGCGAAGGCACAGGGCAAAATCGGCCATATCGGAATCACTGCGCATTCCAGGGAAGCCTTTGAAAAAGCGGTTTCTCTTTACTGGGTGGAAACGATCATGTTCCCCTATAATCTTGTTGAGACGCACGGCGAAGAGCTGATTCAAAAATGCAAAGAAAAGAACATCGGCTTTATCGCAATGAAGCCGCTTGCGGGCGGCGCGTTGGAAGACGCCGATCTTGCCATCCGATTTATTCTTCAAAACGACGCCGTCTCCGTCGTGATTCCCGGCATGTATGACGAAAAAGAAATCGAAATCAACGTAAAAGCATGCGAAACAGACGCGCCTTTGACCGATGCCGAAAAAGCAAAGATCGAGTATATCCGAAAAGAGCTCGGAAACGAATTCTGCAGAAGATGCAACTATTGCCAGCCCTGTACGGAAGGCATCAATATTTCCGGCATTTTCCTCTTTGAAGGATATCTGAAACGATACGGACTGGGCGAATGGGCAAAGGGCAGATATGACACGCTTTCCAAGAAAGCAAAGGACTGCATTGGCTGCGGCGTATGCGAAACGCGATGCCCTTATAATCTGCCCATCCGCGAAATGCTCAAGCGCGCAAGCAAGGAATTTGACGTATAAGGAGAATGCATCCATGAAAAGAATTTCCATCGGCAATAAATTCGAAGCCAGCGCCGTGGCCCTTGGCGCAATGCGCATGGCGGGGCTGGATATTCAGGCGGCGGAAAAGGTGGTCAATACCGCGGTAGAATGCGGCGTCGATTTCGTGGACCACGCCGATATCTACGGCGGCGGAAAAAGCGAAGAAATCTTTGCAGAGGTCATAAAGCGCAATCCTTCCTTAAAGGACAAAATCATCGTTCAGGACAAAGTCGGCATCCGAAAGGGATTTTACGACGCATCCTATGAACATGTGGTTTCCGCCGCGGAAGGATGCTTAAAGCGTCTGAACATGGAATCCATGGACGTTCTGCTTCTGCACAGACCCGATGCGCTCATGGAGCCGGACGAGCTGGCCGAGGCGTTTATGCGCCTTAAGAAGGACGGAAAAGTGCGCTTTTTCGGCGTGAGCAACGAAAACGCAGGCCAGATGGCGCTTTTGAACCGCTATATGCCCGGCGAAATCATCATCGATCAATTGCAGTTCGGTCTTTGCCATACGCCGATGGTGGACGAAGGTATCAACGTAAACATGCATACAGAGCACGCCGTTTCCAAGGACGCGAGCACGCTCAATTACTGCCGCCTTCACGACATCACCATTCAGGCATGGTCGCCCTTCCAGTACGGCTTTTTCGAAGGCCCGTTCATCGGAAGCGGGAAATACGAGCTTCTCAATAAAACGCTTTCAGAAATCGCCCAGAAATATGCAGTTACCGAAACCGCCATCGCCGGCGCTTGGATTTTGCGGCATCCCGCCGGCATCCAGATGATCTCCGGCAGCATGAACGCAGAAAGAATCAGAGAAATCTGCATGGGCGCGGACATCGTTCTCACGCGCGAAGAATGGTATAAACTCTATCTGGCTGCGGGAAATCCGCTTCCATAAAAACGCAAATAAAAAAGGGTCTGTCTCATTAAGAATAAAACCTCAAAAAAGCAACACAGCGGGACGGGAAACCCGTCCCCTACAGGAAGAAAACAGCTTCTTCGTTATGTAGGGGACGGGTATCCCGTCCCGTAATCTTTGATCATTTCATGGAGATACACGATTAACGGAGTTTGAATGTATTTTGAGACAGCGCCTTTTCTTTTTTTATCTGTAGTCTTCGACCACGGCTTTGGTATGAATTTCCTTGATTTCCTTTGCATCCTTATGAGAGTTTGCATCGGTAAACAATTGCCAGCTGTCGTGCATCTTGAGCATAGTGGCGGGCACGGTGTTGGAAAGCTCGCCCTTTAAGGTATTCTCAATCGCCCATGCCTTTTCCGCGTGCGGAACGGCGGTAACGATGTTTTTGCACTGCATGATCTGGTAAACCGACATACTGACGGCCTGCTTGGGCACATCGTCAAACGTCTTGAACCAGCCCTCGCCCACCTGCTGATTGCGGCAGGTTTCATCCAGATCCACGATGATGTACGCTTCCTTGGTTTCAAAGTCCGCGGGCGGATCATTGAAGGCGATGTGGCCGTTTACGCCGATGCCGACGATGCCCAGATCCACGGGAGCTTTTCGGATTTCTTCGGTCAGAAATGCGATGTTTTCCTTCGTTCCGTCTACAAAATGCGCTTTTCCAACATTGGTCTTTGCGACAAAGCGCTCCTTCAGATATTTTCTGAAGCTCGCCGGATGGGTTTCGGGAAGATTCACATATTCATCCAGATGGAACATCGTGACCTTGGACCAGTCAATGTCCTTTTCCGTCAGATACTTAAGCGTTTCAAACTGCGAAGCTCCGGTAGAGAGGATGATTCTCGCTTCGCCGTTTTTGCTGATGGCGTCCTTTATGATGATTTCGGCTGCGTCGGCGGCGCGCTTTCCGAGTTCATCAGCGGTTCTGGAAATCACAATTCTCATAATCTTGCACCTCACAGACGGTATTTTTGTTCTCTCTCCATGGTAATGCACAATCGTCCGTTTGTCAAAGCTTTTTTGATAAAAATCTCAAAAGTTCCCGGCGCAGAAAAATCCTTTGTTGAAGTTTTTTTCGTTTCATTTTATAATGGTAAAAAAGAAATTTTCCAAGGAGCAGCACTATGATCACAAAAATCACAGGCGGAAGCGTGATACTGGAAAACGGAATTTTTGAGAACCTCATTGTATATATAGAAAACGGAATTATCCGGGAAATCACAGAGAATAATTCTCTTTCCTTCGATCAGGAAATTGATGCCGGAGGAAAATATGTCTCTCCCGGATTTGTCGAAATCCACTCCCACGGCGCAGGCGGATGCGATTTTCTGGACGGCACGGTCGAAGCGTTTCTGACGGCCTCGGAAAAGCACGCCATGCATGGCGTGACTACGCTCATTCCGACCGCTACCTCCTCTGAAATCGAGGCGACGATCGCGATTCAGAAGACCTACGAAGAAGCGTGCAGAAAAAACACCCGCGGCGCGGATATGCCGGGGCTGCATCTTGAAGGGCCGTATTTTGCCTACGGGCAAAGAGGCGCGCAGGATCCGAGATATCTGCGCGATCCTTCGCCCGAGGAATATGAAAAAATCCTTGACGCATGCAAAAGCGTTTTGCGCTGGTCCATCGCGCCGGAGCTTCCGGGCGCAATCGAAATGGGCAAAGCCCTCAAAAAAAGGGGCATCCTTCCCGCCATCGGACACAGTGACGCGGAATGGGACGATGTTCAAAAGGCGTATGAAGCAGGCTTTACCCATGTCACGCACCTGTACAGCGGCATGAGCACCGTGCACAGGAAAAATGCCTACCGCTATATCGGCGTGGTCGAATCGGCGTATCTGATTGACGATATGACGGTTGAAATCATCGCAGACGGAAAACATCTGCCCGCCGAGCTTTTGAAATTCGTCTATAAATTCAAAGGCCCTGACAAAATCGCCCTCGTCACCGATTCCATGCGCGGCGCAGGCATGCCCGACGGCCCCACGATGCTGGGCCACCACACAAACGGCCTTCCCTGCATCATCGAAGAAGGCGTTGCCAAGCTCCCCGATCGAACCGCCTTCGCAGGCTCGGTTGCGACGTTTGACCGGCTTGTAAGAAACATGATCATAATGGCGGAGGTTCCCATGCACGAAGCCGTCAAAATGGCGACAAAAACCCCGGCCAAGATCATGAATCTTACCGATCGCGGCGAAATCGCGCCCGGAAAGCGCGCGGATATCATTCTGTTTAACGATCATATTGATGTTTCGTTTGTGATGATCAAAGGAACAAAAGTGTTTTAAAACATATCTGAAAAATTCATTCATTGCATAAAGGAGGAATAACTCATGCGCAAAAATTTCGGAGCAAAACCCATCCTCTATCCCCAGCCGGTATTCATCATCGCTTCCTATGATGAAAACGGCATTTCCAACGCCATGAACGCCGCGTGGGGCGGCATCAGCGAGGAAAACGAAATCTCCATGTGCATTTCCGCCGGTCACAAGACCACGAAAAACATCCTGAAAACCCAGGCCTTCACAGTGTCCATGGCGACGGCCGAATATGTGAAACAGTGCGATTATGTAGGCGTGGTTTCCGGAAACAAGGTGCCGGATAAATTTGCCAAGGCCGGCTTTACCGCAGAGATAAGCGAATTTGTAAATGCGCCCCTGATTAAGGAACTTCCGATGGCGGTTGAGTGCAAGCTCAAAAGCTACAATCCCGAAACCTGCATCATGATCGGCGAAGTAGTCAATGTATGCTGCGACGAATCCTGCTTAACAAACGGTAAAATCGACCCGAAAAAGCTTCGCCCCATCACCTTTGACGGCGTGAACCACACCTATGTAGAGCTGGGAGACGTGGTCGGAAAAGCGTTTTCGGACGGGCTGAATCTGTAATAAAAAAATTCATTAAATAACCATCCACCCGCCAAGCGGGTGGATGGTTCAAGCCATCAAAAAAGTACCTTTTTTGATGGGAAGGGCCGATCCCCTGAAA
>JAEDIV010000140.1 GCA_016296675.1 Clostridia bacterium | reverse complement strand
CACAGACTTCATCTCTGCGCCCACCAGCGTTCTTATTCTCCTTGGCATCGGCTATGATCTGGATCCGGGCAAAATGCAGTTTAAAAAGGTAGGATCCCTCATTCTTCTACGTCTTGCCGTTTGCACCGTTCTCCTTGGCGCAGCATATCTGATCGACCGCTTTATTCTGGGCGGCATGATGCACACCGGCGCGCTCATCCTGATGTTCGTGCTCCCGCCGCCCTATGTGCTTCCCGTTTTTGCCGACGTTGAATCCGAGCGCGCGGATATCTCATCAACCCTCTCCGCACTCACGCTTGTAAGCCTTGCGCTGTTTGCGATTCTGGCGATCGTGATGTAATTCGGGCGTGGGACGATGCGTGCATCATCCCATCTTCTCCCTTACCCTCCGGTTGTACGAAAAAAACGTCGTCCGATTTCGCTTGTTCTGCGGATCGGACGACGTTTTTCATACATTCAGGAAAAATTCGTTTTTCAATATTTCTGTTATTTCTTCATCCCTCAGGTTTTCTTTGATTTCTATCAGCGTTTCGCCGTCAAACACCTTGTATGTGTTTCCGTCCACAGTTTTGCGCCCGGAAGGCGTTTTGACGGCGATCATTCTTTGCTTGTTGAACACGGAATCCGGATGCTTTTCGCAGAAAAACGACGGCTGAAGAAAATCAACAGGATAGGCGATATCATTCGGAATGGCGAGGTATTCGCGCCACGCGCCGTGATGAAGCTCCCACAGCACCCAGCCGTGCCGCGCATCCCTTTCAAAGCGATAGGTTTCGCCGTTTTGCGTCTGAACGAGGTGCTCCTCCATTTTGATGGGCAATCTCGGCGCAACCTGGCCTACGCCGATATCCATGAAATAATCGCCGTCTTCGAGAGTGACGACGGCCACGCGATGCCTGCGCATCGGGATTTCCCTTTCACCGCGCAGAAAACGCGCAAACCGTTCCGAAACCGAAAAGCCCATCCTGGAAAGCATGGAGGACAAAAGGCCATTCAGTTCAAAGCAATATCCGCCGCGCCTGTTTATTACAATCTTTTCAAAAAGCGCATCCTCGTCAAGCGACAAAGGCTTTCCCAAAAGAATATCCAGGTTCTCATACGCAATGGACGTAACGCACGCCGTCTGAACGCGACCCAGAAAAACGGGATTCAGGTGAATACTTGTGTTTTCATCCATGCCGATGCGCGAAAAAAACGCTTTGATTTTGTCCATACACCCGATCGTCCTTTCATATGCAGGCAGATAACGAAAAATGTGTTTTACTCAAATACGTACGTTTCGGTATATTCCATCCGGGTTTCAAACGTCAGGTAGAAGTTTTTAAGGTATCCTTTTTCGCCGCTAAACTCAACATATGTCCAGTCGCCGTCCTTTTCGATGACGCGGGCAGATTCGCCGTTTTTGATATATAAGATCGTGTTTGCACCCGTGCTTGAATAGGTTCTCAGGCCAAACATTTTTGCTCCCGTCAGTACGGCGACGTCGACAGGCGCAGCTTCAATCACCAATTTCGCTCCTTCGGGCATCTGAAAGTTTTCCGCGTCATGCAAAACGCGAACTTGAAGCTCGGAATCGGCCATAAGGCTTTCGCCCATATTGCGGACAAGTCTGAACATACGAACCTTTTCAGCAAGTTCCTCGGAATATACGCCGTCGGCAGGCTGTGTCCAGTAGCCGAGCGCGGAAAGCGCCGTCTGAAGCTTAGAAACGGCGGGGCCGCGATCACCGACTGAAAGCGTTACCTGAGTGCCCGCTGGAATGCGGTTTTCATCAAGCGCCTTTATAAACGCCTGATCGCCCAGACCGCTTTCGGGAAGGCATAAAGCAGCCTGCGCATTTCGGATACAGGCGCGAAGTTCGTTTGAAAATACGCCGTCGATTTCGCCCGGATAATAGCCTGCGCCGCGAAGGCGTGTCTTAAGCGCTTCAATCTCCTCTTTGGAAGAGGTAAGGCACACGGCGGTATCGGAATAACCCAGAAATTCCTCATAATTCTTCCATGGGCCGTCCAAATAGAAGCTGTTTTCATAAAGCAGCGCGCGAAGCGATTCCTTCGGCTCGCCCTTTACATAAATATGGCAAACGGTATTGTCAAGGCAATTGAGCGCAATCCACTTTGCGTCCTCGGGATACAGCCGAATGCAGCCATGGGAGGCGGGCTTGCCCATATTCGCCCGGGCGGTTTCATCCATGGTGGAAAGATCCGCTTTCGAACAGGGCAGCGAGTGAAACAGATAGTCATTATAGATGCGGGTCGAATACTGCACATAGGCGTTGTATGCACCGATGTAATACCATTCTTTTCGGTCGACCTCCGGACGCGTGAAAATATAAAAGCGTCCTTTGGGCGTGCGGTTGGCTTTACCGGAGGAACAGAGCATCTGACGAACAATAGCGTCGTCGCCGCGCTCTCCTGCACGGTAAACCGTCACAATCTGATTGTCGATGTCAACATCGATGTCATAAGGCATCTCAGATTCCGAAAACGCCGCAAAGGCAAACAGCAAAACAAGCGCAGTCAAAACAAAAATTCTTTTCAGTATCATTTCCCCTTATTCATCCTTTCAAATGAGTAAAGACAGTATATCAGATTTATCATAAAAAGGCAATTTTGGGTTGCATACACAAAAACAAACGGCGCTTATGCAGTATTTTGGGGTTCTGCACAAGCGCCGTTTATGCATGCATTTATTTTTTACGGACGAAGGCCGATGCCGCCCTCGAAGGTGAGGGTTTCGCCGGTCATATACTTAAGATCGGAGCTGGCCAGCATGACGCAGGCGCGGCCGATGTCGAGTTCCGGATCACCGAAGCGGCCCATGGGCGGGGTGTGTACGTTCTTTTCAAACGCTTCAGGATAGGCGTCTTTAAAGCCTTCGAGCTGTGCGGTCCACGCGAGGGGGCAAACGACGTTTCCATTGATGCCGTCCTTGCTCCATTCGGTAGCGGCTACGCGGGTAAGACCGCGGATGCCTTCCTTGGCAGCTGCATACGCGCACTGACCGAAGTTTCCGAAAAGACCTGCGCCGGAAGCAAAGCTGATGACGCTTCCCTTCGCCTTGGCGAGGTAGGGATACGCAGCCTGCATATAGTGGAACGCGGCATAAAGGCCGGAGTAAACGACGAGGTCAAACTGCTCGGTGGTATGCTTTTCAAGGGTAACCTGTTTTATGAAAACAGCAGACGCTTAACGCGTCCGCTCAAGCCATCAAAAAAGTACCTTTTTTGATGGGAAGGGCCGATCTCCTGAAATCCTTCGGGATTTCAGGGGATCGGAAAGGGGAAGCATTTTCATCCGATGCCAAGCGCGTATTTTTCAAATGCTCTTGCTACGGCTTCTGCGTTTTCCATGCTTGTTCCGGGATAGAGTCCATAGATCATCATAAGTCCGCCTTCGGGAGAAGAAAGCTTTGAAACCTCTTCGCGAATCAGATCGTCGATGTCCTTGGGCGTGCCTGCATATGTCACCTTCTGGCGGTCTACGTCCAGCTCGATGGCGGTTTTCCCTTTCAGGTTGTCCCGGATCCAGTCGATTCCGTTGACCAGATCCTGAAGATTCAGAACCTGGCATCCGCCCTCGATAATATCAAAGGCAAGGGAACGGATGTCACCGTCGGAATGCATGTGCACAATGCGCCCGGCATCGCGCACCATTTGCATCATTTTCTGATAAGCAGGCTTTATGTATTTTCTGAAATTCTTGACAGAGATCATCGGCCCCGACTGCATGCCCAGATCTTCAGGAATTTTGATCATCTCAACGCCGATTTCTAAATAGCGGCGGATGATTTCCACATTGAAATCCGTGATCTTTTCAATCAGTATATCAAGCTCCGGCTCCTCGTCTTCCATAAAATACATCAGATTCTGATAGCCGCAAAGATCGGTAAGCTGTAAAAACGTGTGCCCGTGGCGAAGGCCGCCGGAAGTAAAAATGCCGGCTGCTTTCATTTTTTCTATTCTTTTTTTCTCATTTTCCCAGTTTATCGGTCCTATGCCCATGCAGATTTCGGGATTGGGAAACGGGTGCGTCTTCACCTTTTCAAGGTCGCTCAGCGGATGACGCGTGACGGTGCCCGTCATGCCCTCCATGGTTGTTTCCCATGTGCAGCCAAAATCGTCCACATATTTCTGATAAGCCCTTTTGACGCCGCCCAGATTGTCGCGAAGCGTATGCAAAAACGTTCCCTTTTCAGGTCTTACAAAGCCCGGAAACAGCGCGGGATGGCGCGACTGAAAATCGAGCACTTCTTCCGCGTCCATCGCAAAATAGTAGGACGGATTGATCGAATACACCACAGGGATCCACTCGGGTTTCTGAAAGAAAATGGCTCTTAACAGATTTTCCCTTGCGCTAAGCATTTGCCTTCTCGCTTCTTTCGTCCAGTTCAAGCGCGAGCTCTTCAAGCCTTCCTCGCTCTTTTTCAATCAGCTTCCAGTACGGTTCGGAATAAAACCATGTGCCGCTCATAAGGAAAATATTGCGAAGGCCCAAATGTATTTCCGTCTCCATTCTATGAAGGAAGTTTTCAAGCGACATGCTGGCCGCCGGGAAAACCGTGGTTTCCGAGTAAGCGGTATTCTCACCGATCAGGGCGAGATGATCTTTCACGCCGGCTTTCAGCATTTCTCGGCACTCCTGTTTGGAGTACGTTTCATCATTAAAGAACATTTCGCCGACGCGGAACATGCAATCCGGGACGGCCTTTTTGATATCCGGAATCGAAATTCCGTGGCGCGCATCGCCCATATGCATCACCATAATACCGCTTTGCATCCCGCAAACGCGCGTGTCCCGCATAAAGCCGGTGACTTTTTCACAGTTGAATCTGATCCATTTCTCCGTCAGATCTTCAAGGCCCTTTTCCTGATCCGCTGCGCGCCTTAAAAGGGCGCGGTCGCAATTGAGGTTGTATGCTTTATTGAATTTTTCAATGCATCTGTCGCAAAAGCATCCCTGAACCGGGCCCTGCCAGTTGCCAAGACGCAGATCATCATCAAAGAAATGGCGGGTAAAGCCCATCTGGGCATATTCTTTTGCAGCGAGAATATTGTCCTTAACCATTTCCTCATTGATACACGCGGAAAAATACTCATTGTTTCCGTTTCGGTCCACGCGATACTGCCATGTATTTTTGATTCGAAGCTCCAAGGTATCGTCATCCGGATTCAGGGAATTTCCCGGATGTCCTACAGGCACGCTGATCACGCCCGTCTGAAAACCTTCGTCCAGAAGGCGTTTTCGGGCTTTATAGATATCTTCAATGTCCGACTCGTGTCTTCCGTAAAAGTACGCAAACAGCCATACATGCGCAACGCCCGCTTTTTTCATCCATTCAAAACGCCTGCCGATTTCAGGATGATGCATGACGTCCCTTGCACTCATATCATAATTCAGCGAAAGTGCCATACAGATCTCCTCCTTATGCCTCTTTGAGCTTCAGTTCTTCAAACACCGCTTCCTCCATGCCGAAGGATACATATGACCCCGAGCCGCCGATATCCATGCGGTTTACCATGAGGGTCACCGTTACATCGTTCACAGGATCGATATAAAAATGCGTGCCCAATGCGCCAGACCAGCCGAAGCAGCCCTGTGAAAGTCCGCGTCCGGAGATGCTTTTTCCGTTGAATACATAAACGCCCAGGCCCCATGCGCCTTTTGGCGATGGAAGGGTAGCATCCGCAGATGCCATACGCCGAATCGCATCGTCAGGCAGAATGCGTACAGAGCGTCCCGACAGCATCTGAACAAATTTATCATAATCCGAAAGTGTTCCTGAAAGGCCGGCAGAGCCGCAAGGATAGCTGAAGGCAAAGGGAGACGCGTATTTGCCAGCAGGATAGGAATCCGTAAGCACACCCGAAGCTCTGCTGTACAGGCGGACAGTTCTCCTCTTCTGATCTTCATTCGGGAAGAATGTCGTATCCGTCATAGACAAAGGATCAAAGAGTCTTTCTTTCAGGAAGTCCTCCATGCGCATGCCGCCCGCTACTTCAATGATCCTGCCGAGCACGTCAAAAGCGCAGTGCGCGCTGTAACCTGCTTCTGTTCCGGGCTGAAAATCAAGCGGAAAAGACGCGATGTATTTCGTGCGCTCAATCAGCGTCATGCCGTCTTCCGTGCGGTTAACGCCGAGATCTAGGCTGATTGCGCCATGTCCTATGCCGCTTCTGTGGCGAAGGAGATCTTCGATCGTAAGCGGTCTGTTCGCGGGGACAGTTTCCACCTTACCATTTTCTGCGCTGACGGCAACAGCCATAGATTCAAATTCCGGAACATATTCAGATATGGGATCGGTCAGCGCGAGTTTGCCCTCGCCAGCCAAAATAAGAATCGCAGCTGCCGTCACGGGCTTTGTCATGGACGCCAGACGAAAAACGCTGTCTTTTGTTACAGCCGTCTGTTTTTCCACATCTGCATATCCCAGATATTCTTCCGAGACGATCTCTCCGCGTTTTCTTACCAGTATGCTGCCGCACGCAATATCGCCGTTTTTGATATAGCCGTTTAAACGATCACGAATTGCACCCACGCGTTTTCGCCACCCTTTTAAAAGCTCTGAGTAAGTAAATAGTATCACAGTTTCCTTTTTCCGTCAATTTCATCATGCAAAAGGCTGCCTCATAAAAGGCAGTCCTCAAGCCATCAAAAAAAGTACCTTTTTTGATGGGAAGGGCCGATCCCCTGAAATC